>JADJCA010000013.1:0-300000 GCA_016703425.1 Myxococcales bacterium | reverse complement strand
CACGCTTCTCGTGCTCGATGGGGCAGCGTCACCCGACGCGTACGACCGGGAGGCGTCGGTTCTCGAATACACGGCTCGCGTTGTCGCGCGGCGCGGCGACCTGCCGAGCATTGTCGCCATCGTGGAGCGATTCAAGGCCCACGCTGCCGACGAACGTCGCGCGCCTCGCGTGCGTCAACGGGCCGCTGCGGCAGCGCGCCTCGTCGAAGAGCCGGAGGTCCTCATGTGTGTGGCCCACACGCTCCTCGGTGGCGCTGCCGCCATGCGTGAGCCGGCGCAGGCGCTGCTCTCGGCAGCGGGAGCCAAAGCCGCGGCTCCCCTCGCGGAGGCGCGGCAGCAGCTCTCCGGCAGCGACGCGGCGCTGCGAGCACGCTTTGTCGCGGCACTGCGCGCCGTGGGCAACGAGGCGCTTCCGGTCGTATCTTCGGCGCTCCAGAAGCTCGGCGCCGATGCCGATGCGACGCTCTTGGAGGATTTCTTGCGCGCCGTCCCCGACGTCGCCGACGAGGCCGCGGGCCGCATCGTCGAGCCCCTCGTACGGCATCCCGTCGCGACTGTGCGGCGCGCTGCCGCGACCGCCATTGCCGCGCTGTCGGGACCCGCGGCGCGAGGAGCCCTCCTCGAGTTGCTCGAGGGCACCGACGACGGCGTTCGCCTCGGCGCCCTCGCCGGGCTGCGACGCGTCAAGGCCGTTGACGTCGATGTGGTGGCACGCATCGACAAGATCGTGAGCGGACTCTCGCCCTCCGGCGAGGAACTGCGAGCTGCCGCCGCCGCCTCGCTTGTCGACGTGGCGCCGGAGGTCCGTGGCACGGCCTTGGGGATCCTCTCGCGCGTCGTGAAAGTGCAGCGAAAGAGCTTCGTGGGGCTACTTAAGGATGCGATGGCGTCGCCGACGGACTCCTCCATGGTGCTCATCGCGAGCGCACGCGCGCTCGTCACCTTGGGGGGTGACAAGGGCCGTGAGCTCGTGCGCGAGCGCGCTGCCACGGCGTCGGGCGTCGTCAAGCAGCAGCTGGACGCGATATTGACCGCTGGCTAGCGGCGGGCGCGTGCGGCGCGACGCTACCGGCCTCCGGCGTCGAGGCTCGTCGATGGAAGCGACGCCTTCGCGTGGCTTCGCATGTAGACGATCGTGACGGCTGCGATGACGCCGAAGACCAAGAACACGATGGCCGCGATGGTCGACTCTTTCATGGATACTCCCGAGCGAGGCGTGCTTTTTGGACTTTTCCCGTTGGGTTCCGCGGCAGCTCGCCAACGGTGACGTATTCGCGGGGCACCTTCGCGCCAGAGAGGCGAGCCTTCATGTACGCGCGAAGCTCGTCGTGGTCGAGCGGTGCGTGCTGCTCGCGGAGGACCAGGTAAGCGCGCACGCGCTCGCCCCACTCGTCATCGGGAACGCCGACGACGGCCGCCTCGGCGATTTGCGGATGGGTCTCGAGCGCGTGTTCGACCTCGATGGGGTAGACATTGACGCCGCCGCTGATGATGAGTTCGCGGCGTCGCCCTTCCAGAAACACGCGGCCTTGCGGGTCCTGACGCGCCAGATCACCGACGCTCGTGTACCCGTCCTGCGATGCGGCGCGCGTGGCGTCGTCATCGCGGAGGTACCCCTCCGACACGAGCGAGCCCTTGACGAAGAGCTCGCCGGTCTCGCCCGCCCGAACCTCGCGACCGTCAGCGCCGGCGAACCGCAGTGCGACGCCCGGCACCGCGCGTCCAATGGTGCCTGGGGCGTGCCGGAGATCGTCGGGCGTGGCGAGGGTTACAAGCCCAGTTTCGGTGGCGCCGTAGAAATTGAAGAGCACGTCGCCGAAGCGATCCATCACGCGGAGCGCGAGCGCGCCTGAGAGCGGTGCGCCGCCGCTGAAGATCGCCCGGAGGTCCGGAAGCGCCATCGGCCGCGTCCTTCGCGCGCCCAAATACTCCAGGCACCGATGCAGCAGCGTAGGCACCACGGCCGTCGTGTTGATGTGGTGCCGCTCTAGGTCATCTAGGAAGCGCGCCGGCTCAAAGTCTGCGCCAAGGACCACCGTGCCTCCGAGCAGAAGCGTCATGGTCGCGAAGGCGTACGCCGTCGAGTGGTACAGCGGCGCGACGACGAGGTGTCGATCGCCAGCCCTCATAGGCGTGATCTCGATGAAGCGCATGGCGCCGGCCATGCTGTCGCGCGGGAATTTGCGGACCGCGCCCTTAGGTTTGCCCGTCGTGCCCGACGTGTAGACAACGACGCTCGGTTCGCCGGTCGCGCCGGTCACCGGCGAGCGGGCGCCACGTCTCAAGAGTGCCGGCCACGTAGCTGACTCGGCGCCGACGGTGACGATCTCCGGCACCAGTGCCGGCAAGCGGTCTCGGAGCGAGTGCTCGACGATGGCCACCGCAGCGCGCGAGTGCTCCGCCAAGTACGAGAGCTCTTCGGCAGTGGCGTGAAACGAGGCGCTCACGGCGGCGCAGCCGATGAGCGCCGCGGCGTTTTGCGCCACGATAAACTCGGGGCGATTTCTCATGACCAAGAGGACCGACGCGCCCGGTCGTGCCCCCGCTTCGAGGAGGCCCGCCGCGGCCCGCGTGATGTCGCGCCAAAGGTTGGCCCACGTGATCGACAGACCCTCGTAGACGAGTGCGGCGCTGTCAGGGCGGTCGGCGGCGTAGATGCGGAAGAGCAGCGATGGATTCTGGCCGCCCGGCAGTGAGCGCGCGATCTCGAGGAGGCCGCGGCGGGAGAGCGAGGCGGCGAGCCCCGTAGACGCGGCGACGCGCAGGATGGTTCGTGCGCGCAGAAACTCGCCAACGGCCACGCCGCGCGTCGCTTCGAGGAGCTCCAGGGGGCCCATCATGGGAAGGCGAAGGCTTTGGCTGCGCCCACGGCCTTGACGCGAGCGTCGACAGCCTCGAGGACGGTAAGGCGTCGCTCGGCGAGGCCTCGCATCGCGGCTTCTGACAAGAGCGGCACGCCGGGGCGTTCCTCGCCAACGGCGCGCTGCATCGACGCGTCGTCGAGGAGCCTGATGGCGTCGACGAGGGCCTTTGGGAACACGCGCAGCCCGCGCATGAGCTCGCGTTGCCGTTCCATGGGCGGCGGCGCTTTGGGCAGGAAGGCCCCGTCGTTGTCGATGAGGACGAGCTCGCTCTTGGCCGGCAAGAAGCCTACGTTTGCACCGCTCCAGCGATCCCAGTTTCCTGCGAGCGAATCAAACACGATCATCGTGGCGATTTGCGCGGCGAGGGGCCGGTCGGCGTCCGTCAGGGGCGCGTCGTCGAGGAGCCACCCTCGCCAACGGCCCCGGAGAGGCTCGCTCTCGAGACCGAGGACCTCGAGGCCCTCGATCCAGTCGATGCGGGCGCCCGGCACGAGGCCCGCGTCGTCGGCGGTGACTTCGCGCTGCGCAAGAGCGAGCGACGATGGAGAAGCGCCGAGCGCCGACTCAAGCTGACTCCAAGGCAACGCCGCAAAGGTGGCCGCAGGCACACCTCGAACGCCGAGCGCGCCGGCGAGCCGGAACGCGGCAATCTCGCCGCGGAAGCGGTCTTTGCCGCGCTTCGACCGGGGCTTCCACGCGCACTTCGCGCCGCTTGCGAAGGTTAACTTGAAGACGACCGACGTGTTGCCAATGGACTTCGCGGACAAGAGAACGTCGGCGTCTTTGACGCTCGCATCGACGGCCCTTGGGGCGGTCGCGTCGCTCGGCTGCGGCGGCGTCGTGCCCGCGTCGGCCTCTCGCACCGTCGTCGTGTGAGTCGCGCGGTCGCGGCACGCGTTGAGCAACGTTACCGCGAGCGCGAGCGCAAGCCCGTGATGGCCCCTCACGGCGCGATCTTCTCGCGCCAGAACTGGCGGATGCGCTCCTGGAAGATCGCCGGCTGCTCGATTGGCGCCACGTGGGTTCCGCCAGGCACAATGAAGAGTTCCGAGTTCGGCAGCTCGCGCGCCATCGCTTCCGAGAGGAACGGCGGCGTGAGCATGTCACGTTCGCCGGCGATGATGAGCGTCGGCACCGTGATGTCCTTGAGGTACGGCTCGGCGTCGTGTTCGCCCGCAGCCTTCAGCATGCGCACGAACATCGTCGCGTCGATCTGCGCCATCTCGCGAAAGTAGGGAATCATGTCTTCGGCGCGGATCTTCTCCGGATCGATGTCGCCGGTCCGGAGCGCGAGCCGGAACGCCATCTCTGGAGGAATGCGCGACCAAATGGCGCGGAGCACGTGCGATCGCTTGGTCGCCAGCTCGACGATTTTCGGCAACACCCACTCGAGCACCGGCACGCCACGAACGGTTCGCGTCACGCGGCCGTAGGTCCCGCAGATCAAGACGAGCCCTCGAACCTTGTCGGGGTTCGTATGCGCACACTCAAGCGCGACCTGGCAGCCCATCGAGTGCCCTACCAGAACCGCCGGCGGATCGCCGACGTGTTTGCGGACCGCCACGAGGTCGCTGCAATGTGCACCGATATCGATGCGGTCGGCATCGCGAGGGGGCGAGCTGCGCCCGTGGCCTCGGTAGTTCCAGTGGACGAGCGGAGCGAGGGTCGCGAGGTCTTCCCAGAGGTACTTCCAGATGAAACCTTCGCAGACGATGCCGTCGCAAAAAAAAGCGCGCACCGCCTCTGGCGGATGCGCGCCTGTCTTCGAACGAACGTAGAGGCGCGTGCCGTCGTCGCCGGCGGCAAAGACTGCTCGTCGCCGTCAGGGGACGAGGGCCTCGAGCTCGTTCGAATTCCACCTCACGATGGGTCGCCTGGAAGCGGCCTCACGAAGCCCCGAGCTCGACCACAGCAACCCGCGGCGAAGGGCCCATGCCCACCGCGAGTCGATGCGCGCGTGCAGAGGGCGGGCGACGCCTCGCCCGGCCGCGTCACTCGTTGTCGTCGTCGTCGCTGCCCTCGACGTCGTTGACGCTGGGGAGCTTCTTGATCTCGAGGCGCGAGATCTTCCACGCACGCTGGACGACCCAGGAGAGCGAGCGGTCGAGACGCGCCGCCTCCTCTTTGATTTCCTGGAGCATCGACTCGGGGAAGTAGAGGCTCTGCTTCCTCTTGTCGGTCTTGGACTCCTGGTTCCTCGTGCCTGCGTCTTTGTCACCGATCGCCAAGGTGAACCTCCTTATTGGTCGCCCAACGACCTCGCTCGCGCGCGCGCGCCATGCTGCGGCCTTGCCTGCGAGTGAGCCGTCTATCTACCCGAGCAGGCTATCAGCGTTATTTGGCGCCTTGCTACGGGAAAAGGCGACCCGGCCCCACGAGCGCTGGCGGGCGCCGCCGCCGCCGTGTCCCACCTCCAACTCGGCGCGGGGAATTCCGGCGTTTTCATCTCATCGCGACCCGTTGGGGCTTGCTACCGTCGGGCGATGAACGCCATTTGCCGATGGGGTCCGCTCGCCCTTGCGACACTCTTGGGGGCCGGCGGCGGGGCTTTCATCACCGCGGCCCATGCCGGTCCAAGTCGCGAGACGCCGTACGATCTCGTCCAGGCGTTGGCGCGCGTGCTGACGACCGTCGAGGGCTACTACGTCGACCCCGTCGAACGAACCAAGCTCCTCCGCGGGGCCGTCAAGGGCATGGTCTCAGAGCTCGACCCGCACTCCGTCTACATGACCACCGAGGAGTGGAAAGACGCGCAAGACGAGATCCAAGGTCACTTTGCCGGCGTCGGTGTCGAGGTCGATCTTCGAGGCGATGCCATCACGGTCATCGCGCCCATCGAAGGTTCTCCCGCCGAGCGCGCTGGCATCAAAGGGGGCGACCGTATCGTCGCCATCGACGACGAGCTGGTGGTTGCGCCCTCGCTCGAGAAGACCCTGAAGCGTATGCGCGGTCCGGCCGGCACCAAGGTCAAGTTACGGATTCGGCGTTCCGGGGTGGCGCAGCCGCTGACGTTCGATCTCATTCGCGACGTCGTTCGCGTCGCGAGCGTCCGCTCGAAGCCGCTCGCCTTTGGCGTGGGTTACCTCCGCATCCGTCAGTTTCAAGAAGGGGTTCATGGCGAGCTCTTGCGCCACACGGCCAGCCTTCGCGCCGCCGCCGCCGGAGACCTCAAAGGGCTCATTCTCGATCTGCGTGCCAACCCCGGCGGCCTCGTCGACGAGGCGATGGACATCGCCGACGAGCTCTTGGACGAAGGCGGCATCTACACGACACGTCACCGCGGGTTTGTCGTTGACGACGTGCGCGCCCGTCGCGGCGGCGCGCTTACCAAGGTGCCGGTGGTTGTGCTCGTCAACGACTGGAGCGCGAGTGCGTCAGAGCTCCTCGCTGGCGCGCTTCAGGACAACAACCGCGCGCTCGTCGTCGGCTCGCAGACCTTCGGCAAGGGCAGCGTCCAGGCCATCGTCGAGCTGCCCGGGATCGGTGGACTCAAGCTCACGACCGCGCGCTACTACACGCCGAGCGGGCGTGCTGTGCAGGCCGATGGCATCCACCCCGATGTGCTCATCGCCTCCAAGTTGAACGATCCGGAGTCGCGCTTTCGTGAGCGCGACTATGCGAACCATCTGCCGGCTGAGCCCAGCGGCAACGCCGGCGGCTCTCGCTCGGCGCGCGCGATCGTCGACGCGGGCGTCGCACCCGAAGACGGAGGCCTCGAGCCGGCGGAGCTGGGCTCGATCCCCACAGACCCGCGCGGCGGGCCCGACTACGGCCTCGACGTGGCCTTCGATGTCCTCACCAAGCAGGTGATGCCGCGCGGTGCGCGCGTTCGATGATCAGAAGTGGCCTTCGAACGAGGCAGCCGCGCCGCTGCCGCTGGCGCCAGCACGGACTCGGGTGCCACCGCTCGTGGCGAAGAGAATGATCGAGGTGATGGCGGCGGCGCCGCCGATGCCGAACGCGACGTAGGAGAGGGTGGCCTTGGTTTCGACCGGTGAGACGTCGCCGTCGGTGCAGCGAGGCTTGCAGCCGCCGGGACCCGCCAGGGCGTCGAAGTCAGACTTTGCGGAAAGATAGAGGAGCGTCCCGGCGCCGAGGCCCGCGATGCCGAGGCCCGCGAAGACCCAAGGGAGCGGCCCCACTCCGCTCGCGGGCACCTCCGGCGGTGGCTCGACGAGGACGGGCTTTGTGGCCGGCTCGCCGCCGATCCGCGGCAGCACGATTTGAACCGCGCGCGCGCGCTCGCCTTCGCGAATGACGGCTTCGACCTCCGTGGCGACGAAGCCCTCGGCGACGGCTCGAAAGAGGTGCTTGCCGGGATCGACCGGCACGGCCCGGCCGTCGGCGCTCTGCGGGAAGGGGCGCTTGTCCATCTGGACCGTGGCGGTGCCGATGTCGCGACCGCCGACGTCTTTGACCGCCACGACGACACCCGGCAGACGCGCATCGACGTTGGTTTGCCACTCGGCGCAGTCCTTCTGGATCAGCGGCGGGCAGCCTGGCTGCGCGCACGTCACGAAGCGCGCGCGGGCCTCGATGAGCTTGCCCTCGTCGCGCAACACCTGCCCGCGACTCGCGGCCTCGGCGCACGTCTTCCGCGACAGATTCTGCGCGTCCGCGCCGACGCTCCACGAGAGCGCCGCAACGCAACACACACCAAGTCGAAGGGCGCGGCGGCTCGCTGTCACAGGCAGCGTTGTTTGTACTCCTTGCGTCCCGCGCTGTCGATTGTGAAGGGGGGATCGCAGTCGGCCGCCGGCGGCTTCTTTACGATCCGCTGCCGCACGGTCCCTTGGACGACGGGAGGCGGCTTTGCGGCGGTCTCGGGGAAGTCCACGACGAGCTCCTGCGGACCCGCCTGTGTCGTCGCCGTCGGGGGCGTGGTGCTCGCGCTTGGAGTTGCCGGCGGAGCCTCGATGCTCGGAAGGGCCGTGGCGGGCGTGATCGACGGGGGCGCATCGGCCGGGGCCCGCAAGACGAGCGCCGTGATGCTAAAGGCCAGAAGCGCAATCAGCAGCAACGCCCTAGGCTGCACGCGGCGGTTCTGCCAAAGGGGCGCGGCCACCGACGTCTCGTCGCCGACCATTTCGGTGCGAGGCAACGACGACTCGGATGGGGCTGCGGCGTGCTCTACGCGCGCCAACAACTCGGCGCGCCGCTGAAGCACCGGCGCCGCGAGGTCTTCGATCCACGCGCTCACTTCAAGGGGACTCGCGAGCGGCAAGACCGACTCGATCTCCTTGGCCATCTCGATGGCCGTCGCGAAGCGTTGTGCCGGATCCTTCGATGTCGCTCGGAGGACCACGAGGTCGAGGTCGCGCGGGATGCCGCGCGTGAAAGCGCTAGGTGCCTTGACGGTGTCGTTCAAGACGCGCAGCCATACGGCCGCGTCGTTGTCGCCGCGGAAGAGTCGGCGGCCCGTTAGACACTCCCACAGAACGACGCCGGCACCGTAAATGTCGGAGCGGCGTGTCGCGGCGTCGCCCCGGAGCTGTTCGGGAGCCATGTAAGGGATCTTTCCCTTGAGCTCACCTTCGCGTGTCTCTTGCACGCGGCCGGCGGCCTTTGCGACGCCGAAGTCGACCACGCGCGTGACGCCGTCGGCGCCAACGAGGACGTTCTGCGGTGACATGTCGCGATGCACGAGCTCGAGCGGCTCGCCGAGCTCGCTCTTCGCTTCGTGAGCCGCGTGCAATCCGCGGAGCGCGTCGCAGGCAATGGCCATGGCCACGGTGACGGGGCAGGGCTTTCCTGCCGTCGCCGCTGCCGACAGCAGCTGCGCGAGCGACAGCCCGTGGACGTACTCCATCACGAGGAGCAGCTCGCCATCGCTCGACACGACGTCGAGCGTGGGGACGACATTGGGGTGGCGAATTCGCGCCGCGAGGCGGGCCTCGTCGACGAGCATCGAGACGAACTCGGCTTCGCCGGCAAGGTTCGAATGCAGCCGTTTGATGGCCACGGTCCGCGCAAAGCCCGCGGAGCCGTAGAGTCGGCCGAAGTGGAGGCTCGCCATTCCGCCGGAGGCGAACTCGTCATAGAGCGCGTAACGCCCAATGACCTGGGCCGGCGAGCGCCGCGACTTCTCGCCCGAGACCGGTTCAGCCGGCGTTGCATCGATGGGGCGGATCTCGCGCATGGGCCTAAGGGAGAGCGACGCTGGCGTCGGCAGTCTTTGAGCAGCGTGAGCCACGTTTCACCATCCTGCAAGATTCGCGCTGCAGAGCTTTTACGCGCGTTTGCGCTTTGTCGCCGATCGGGCGGTGCACTCGGCGTGCAGGGGGAGGACCGGTCGCGCTGCTGTCCGAGTGCACCACGAGCCTGATTTTGCGGGCTTTTGTCCGGAACGGCCCTTGCTGGTGGGCTGCTCATGCGACGAGGTGGTGAGCACGATTGGACGCTGGGCACCCGGTGCATGGATTCGAGGCGGCTCATTCGTTGGGCCAGGGCCCTCACACGCTCTTCGTCGTCGGATGTGGTTCTGGACGCACGGAATCGTCCTTCGAGTCCCGCCGGAGACCTTGAGGACGAGGAGGACGGCGCGCGTGAGGACGAGGGGGGGCCACGGTAGGCCACCGCCCGTACCCGTTGCATGCGGGGGCCGCTTGGTGGCACCGTCCCGCGTATGGCTCGAAAGCCCACCGCCTATTGGGACTACATCCGTGTCGAAGAGCTGCTCGCGTTGCAACGCGGGCTCGAGGACTCGGATGCGAAGTTGTCGAACGACGAAGTCCTCTTCATCACGGTCCACCAGATCGACGAGCTGTGGTTCAAGCTCGCCCTCCGCGAGCTCACCGCGGTGCGAGACCTGTTCGCGCAAAATCCCGTGCCGGAGCACGCCCTCGCGGCTGCCGTACGCGGCCTGCGGCGCGTCGAGAACCTGCTCGGTCATCTCCAGTCGCACTTCAGCTTGATGGAGACCATGACGACGCGCGACTACCTCGACTTCCGAGACAAGCTGAGCCCCGCGAGCGGCTTCCAGTCGGCTCAGATGCGCGAACTCGAGATCCTCCTCGGCCTCGCCGAGGGCGAGCGCATGCCGCTGGGGCACGAGCAGAGCTACATGAGCGCCCTCAAGGGCGAAGGCGGAGCGGAGACTGCGGCGTCGCAGCGCGTCGCGCGGCGCCTCGCCGGCGGCCCGACGCTGCGCGAAGTCGTGACCGATTGGCTCGCCCGTACGCCCATCGATGGCTCTATTGCGGGGCAGCCCGACGACGCGGCGCGGGTGAAGGCGTTCCTCGAAAGCTACCTGGAGGGCCACGCACGCGCGACCCGTGCGGCCATGGAGCTCGCGCGCACCGATGCGCTGACCGAGGCCGACCAAGAGCGCCTCGCGGCTCGCTACGAAAAGGAGATGGCCGCAGCACGGTCGTTCCTCTTCGCCGAAGACGTCGACGAAGCGGTTCGCCCGAAGACGCTCCGGGCGCGTGCGTCCTTGGTCTTCATCGAGGGCTACCGCGAGCTGCCACTTCTCGCGTGGCCGCGCGAGGTCATCGATGTCGTTCTCTCTCTCGAGCAGGCGTTTGTCATCTTCCGCCAGCGCCACGCGCGCATGGTCGAGCGCATCATCGGGCGGCGTACGGGGACCGGCGGTTCGAGCGGTGTCGATTACCTCGATCAAACGGCGCTTCGGTACCGGGTCTTCCGCGATCTATGGGCCGTGCGCACCATCCTCATTCGTCACGCCGAACTGCCCGCATTGACGGAACGGTCCTTCTACGGGTTCGCGTCGGCCTAAGCTTTAGGGGCCCAGCACCGCCCGCCGCGGTGCATCTCAAGCGGAGATTCCTTCGCGATTCAGGTATGCTCGCACCAACGTGAGTCGGTTTGAGCGAGACATCGCGACGGATATCGTCGGTGGTGGCGATCGAGCCCCGAGGCGCCTGGTGGTGCTGTCGGGCGCCGGTAGCCGCGTCGTTGACCTGCCACCACGCGGTCGGCTCGTTATTGGTCGTGACGAAGAGGCCGACGTGCGCATCGAGCACGCCTCGGTCTCGCGGCGGCACGCCGTCTTGCACCTCGACCCAGAGCTGCGCATCGAGGATCTTGGCAGCTCCAACGGCACACGGGTCAGCGGCGCGCCGTTGGTGCCCGGGACGCCTGTGGCGCTCCCCATCGGCACCGTCTTCGAGCTCGGGTCGGCGCTGCTGGCGGTGCAAGCCGACGCGCAGGCTTCGGAGCGCCCCCCGAACGCACCCAGCGAAGAGCCGCTCGTCGTCGCGTCGCCGACGATGCGCAAAGTGCACCAGATGCTCGACGTGGCGGCGCGGAGCCGCCTCAGCGTCCTCTTGCTCGGCGAAACGGGCGTTGGCAAAGAGGTCCTCGCCTCGCGCATCCATCGGCAGTCGCCGCGCGCGGCCAAGGTCTTTCTCAAGGTCAACTGCGCGGCGCTCGTCGAGTCGCTGCTTGAGTCGGAACTCTTCGGCTACGAGAAGGGCGCCTTCACCGGCGCGAACCAAGCGAAGGTTGGCCTCGTCGAGGGCGCCCACGAAGGGACGCTGTTCCTCGATGAAGTCGGCGAGCTTCCCCTCTCCACGCAAGCGAAGCTGCTGCGCGTTCTCGAAAGTGGAGAGGTGACGCGCATCGGTAGCCTCAAACCGCGCACCGTCGACGTTCGCTTCGTCGCCGCTACCAACCGGGATCTGCGCGACTCGGTACGTGCGGGCCGCTTTCGACAGGACCTCTTCTTCCGCCTCGACGGCGTCTCGATTCACATCCCCCCGCTGCGCGATCGCACCGAGGAGATCGCGCCCCTCGCTGACGTCTTTCTGCGCGACGCGGCCATCGAGATGGGCAAGGGCCGTCTGCGGTACTCGCCAGCCGCCGTGAAGGAGCTCGCCGCTCACCCGTGGCCTGGCAACGTGCGCGAGCTTCGCAACGTGGTGCAGCGCGCCGCGCTCTTTGCCACGAGCGACGTCGTCGACACGGCCGACTTGCACTTCGAGGGCGTTGGCGCCGTGCCGCAGGTGCCGTCCTTTGGCGGCGGTTACTACGATGCACCAAGCACCGGCGGTGGCGAGACGGTCCCTCCGCCGGCGGCCATGCCCCTCTCGGCCGGTGACGAGGAGGAGAAAGAGCGCATCCTCCGAGCGCTCACCCAGGTCGGCGGAAATCAGACCAAGGCCGCCGAGTTGCTGGGCATCTCGAGGCGCACGCTCATCAACCGGATGATCTCGCTCGACCTTCCGCGGCCGCGAAAGTAGCCGCACCGGCGCCCGCTTCGAGTCCCGAGGCGGCGGCTGCGAGCCACGTTCGGGCCTGATCGGCGACGACATCACCGGCAGCGAAGATGCGCTGCCGCCCGCGTAGCCGCCCGCCGTCGTGAATCAATGCACCGCCGCGCTCGAGCGCGCCGTGCGCGACGAAGGGCCACGCGATCGTCTCCGGCGCTCGGCCGAACATGGAGCCGGGCACCAAGAGCGGCATGTCGTCGACCCCGACCCGTGACGAAGCCAACGACTCGACAAGAAAAGGGCGGGGCTCAAGCGGTAGCTCGCCGCCGACGCCCGCTTCGCTGGGCGCGTAGCCGAGTCCGCCGCCGACAAGGCCGCCCGTCGCCAGCACCACCACGTCGACGCGAAGCCGGGCTCCGTTGCTTGCGGTGACCACGACGTCATCGGCACCCTCGCGGATTGCTTCTGCGAAGCCCCTCACGGCGGCGATGCCTTCCGCGGCAAGGACACGAGCGCGCATTGCGCCGAAGCGAAACCCCGAAGGGCCCGCGAGCCCCGTCGCCAGCTCGCCGCAAGGCGCGCCGAGCGAGCTCGAGAGCGCCGTCGCGCGCTCTTCGTCGCGACCGAGCCACGGAGGCAGCAGCCAGGGGCCCTTGTGGTTGGTCTGGCGAAGGCGTTCTGCGAGCCACGCGAGGCGAGTCGGATCGTCGTGCCGCGCGGCCATCGCCGCGTCGCCGACGTGGCGCTCGTCGCTTAGTCGCGCGAGTCCGACGTCGATGGCGCGGAACGTTAAGGCGAGGCCTTTGGTCGCGGCGCTGCCGCTCAATAGCCAAACGAGCGCGTCGGCGTCCCAGCCTTCGCGTGAGAAGCGTGGCACGGCGACCTCGCCGGAGAGTGCGCTGACGTCGAGGAGCGCGCCATCGCGCGCCGCACCGCTTCGAACAACGCCCGCATCGGTCGCGACGGCACACGGCTTCGCAACATATCCACCGAGCGCCGTGAGGAGCGCGCCCACCGCTCCGCTAACGGGCGCTGCCGGTGCGCCGATGGCGCTCTCGTCGAGGACGCCGGGCGCGAGCTGCGTTGCGCCGGGGGGCGCCCATGACGATGGTGGTGGCGACGCCGCGTCTCGCGAGGGCCCACGCCGCCGCGGTGCCCGCGATGCCGCTACCGATGACGACGGCCCTCAAGGCGTCTCCTCGCCGAGCGACGACTTCAGGTGCGCGAGCGAAAGCGCCTCCTGTCGCGCTTGGTCGGGGGTCAGCGCGACGACGCGCGAACGCGCCTGTCGCACCAGGAAGCGCCGGGCCTGCGCCAGCGATTCGGCCGGTGACAGCTCGTGGGCGCGACCGACGAGGGCTGCGCATCGCGCCGCGCAACGCATGCCGCCGCAAGCGCCGAGGCCGAGCCGCGTGCGCCGCGAGACATCGTCGACGGTCCGTGCGCCCTCCGTCTCGATGACGTGTCGCACCTCCGCCTCGAGGATCGGCTCGCAGGCACAGATGACGGCGCTCTCGGCCGGATTGCGTGCGATGCGCTCGGCGATCTGTTCGGTGCGAATGCCGTGGCGAAAGACGAGGCGCCGCGCCGCGACCGGTGACGCCGAGAGTCGCTCCGCGAAGCCGAGGGCGTCGGGCACGGTGCTCCCGCCGGGCAGGGGACGCTCGTGCGTGGTGCAGCGTGTGCCAGGGGCGATGAGCGGCGCCACGAGCGCCGAGAGCTCTTCCGCGAAGAGGCGAAAGCTCGCGAGCTTGCCCCCGATCATGCTGTAGACGCCTGGCGCGCCGTCGGCGACGTGATCCACGATGGCATGCTCGCGCGAGAGTTCGTCTTCGTTGGGGCCGTATTCGTAGAGCGTTGGCCGCACACCCGCGTAGGTGCCGATGGCCCGCGCCGCGCGGATCGATGGCAACACGCGGGAGATGGCCTGCACCAAGTAGCGAACCTCTTCGCTCGTCGCCGCAACGTCGTCGAGGTCGCCGAAGTAGTCGTCGTCGGTGGTCCCGAGGACGCTGGCGTTCTCCCAGGGGTAGACGAACACCTGGCGACCATCGATGGTCTCGCTGATGACGCCGTAGTTGGAGAGGCGACGATCGTAGACGACGTGAATGCCCTTTCCAGGTCGTACACGCACCTTCGGCGAGTGCACGCCGCCCAAGGCCGCCGTGATGGGGCCCCACGCGCCGGTGGCGTTCACCACGACACGTGCCGAGTGCGAACGCCGCGCGCCGGTCAGTCGATCGCGCGCACGAACAATGTACCGGAGCGGCGCGCCGGCGCCGGCCGGTGGCGCCTTGGCGATGGACTCCACGGACGTGTGCGTGAAGATGCGGGCGCCGTGGCCTTCCGCGTCGAGCGCGTTGAGCACGCAGAGGCGCGCCCCGTCGACGCCCCACTCGTCGAAGGCGACGCCGCCGGAAACCTGCGCGCTTAGGCCGGGCTCGAGGGCCGCCATGTCGTCGGCCGAGAGTCGCGTGTGGGGCTTGCCGCGCTTGAGCGGCTGAAAGTCGTCGTAAGCGCGAAAATACGCGTCAACCAACTCCAGCATCACGCGGCCCGCGGCGCCCGCCTTGACGGTCATCAAGAACGGGATGCGAAACAGAAGGTGCGGCGCGATGCGCTGGATGTAGCCCGAGTCTTGGCAGGCCTCGCGGGTAACCTTGGGACTCTTTGAGAGGTAGCGGACGCCTCCGTGGATCATGCCGCTCGAGTTGCCGCTGGCACCGAAGGCGAGATCGTTGCGCTCGTAGAGCACGATCTTGGCGCCCCGCAGTGCGAGGTCGCGCGCAACGCCGGTGCCGTTGATGCCGCCGCCGATGATGACGGCATCGACGTCGCCCTCCGTCGGCCCCTCGTCGGTCGGGAGGTGGCCGCCGTCGGGTGAAGGCTCCGGCGGCGCGAACGACGAGCGCGGAAACGATTCGGGAGTGGCCATCTTGGGCCGCTAGCTCCGCGACACGACGAGGAGCGCGCGCACGAGCGGGGCGGCGAAGAGCACGGTCACTGTGACACTGACGGCGGCGCTCGCGTTCAGCTCAAGGGGAATGGCGAGGCGCGCCAGCGAACCGACGATGGCGACGACTCCGAGCACGAGGGCGAAGGTGCCGGCGGTGCGCCACACGAGCCACGCCGCGAGGTACGAGACGAGGCACGCGATGCCCGCTATGGCGACACGCACGTTCCACGGGTTCGCGCTCATCCAGAACAGCGCTGCGAGGCCGAGCGCGTGGAGCGAGCCAAAGAGCAACAGCGACATCGTCGCGTAGCGCGTCTCGCGCTCGATCCGCTGGATTCGCTCGGCTCCTGTCACGTTGCCTCAGCCGCGCACGCGGATGGCCCACGCCAATTTGGCCACGCTCTTCATGACGTTCGGAACACGCTTGAAGAGGTTGATCGACGGCGGGCGCTTCTCGATGACGTGCACCGGGATCTCGCGAATGGGGACGCCGCCTCGGTCGGCACGGATGACAAACTCGCTCGCGAAGACGTCCTTGTCGACGAGGCACGCGCGCGCTGTGTCGAGCAAGGCCGAGCGCCGGAAGGCCTTGAGGCCGTGGGTGTCGGTCCCACGGAAACCCAAGACGACGCGGAGCATGCCCGAGTAGGCCTGGCTCGCGACGTGACGGAGCATCGGCCGCGCGTCTTCGGCGCCGGCCACGAGCTTGGAACCGACGACCAAGTCGGCTTCGCCGCTGTCGAGCACTTCGACGGCGCGCCTGTGGAAGTCGACGTCGCAAAGGTCGATTTCGTCGCAGATCACGATCTCGCCGCGGGCCAGCAGGATCCCTTGGCGTAGGGCCTTGCCGTAGTTCGGCTCGCCGAGGCTCATGAGCTTCACTTGACCGTCGGTCGCGTCGGCGTATTTCGACGCGAGGTCTTGCGCGATTTCGACGGTGCGGTCCTTTGAGCCGTTCTCCGCGAGGATGATCTCGTAGGACCAGCCGAGCGGACGAAGGCGCTCGCGCAGGTCGACCACTGCGGCGTGGAGGATGGCCTGCTCGTTGTAAACCGGGATGACGATGGAGATGCGGGGCTCGACCATGCGCCGGCCTCGCTTTTACTCGCACCCGGCGCCCGACGACAAGACCTCTTGAGCATGGCGTCGTCAGGAGGCAGCCCGGGGGCGCCGTCCGCGTTGCGCATTGACGCCCGCGGCGCTCAACGTATGGTGGCGATCCCAGCGGGTTAGACCGCCGGTGCGAACGCGGAGAACGTCATGGCCGAAGGACTCAACAAGGTGCTTTTGCTCGGGAACCTCGGCGCTGATCCGGAGCTCCGGGTGACCCCTGGCGGACAATCGATCCTCAAGCTCCGCATCGCGACGACGGAAACCTACCTGGACCGGAATAACACCCGTCAGGAGCGGACCGAGTGGCACTCGGTGACCGTCTGGGGAAAACGCGGCGAGGCGCTCTCGAAAATTCTCTCGAAGGGCTCGAGCATCTTCGTCGAAGGCAGCATTCGCACGTCGAGCTACGAAAAGGACGGCGAAAAGCGCTACCGAACCGAGGTCGTCGCCAACAACATCATCCTTGCGGGGGGCCGTCGCGGCGCTGGCGAAGGGCGCGGCGACTACGACGGGCCGTCGTCGAGTGGCGGCGGAGGTGGCGGTGAGAGTCGCGGCGGCGGCGGCGGCGGACGCGCACCGGCCAAGCCAGCCTCGCAAGCGCCGGCGGAGCCCGAATACGGGGGTCCCGGCTTCGACGTCGACGACGAAATCCCGTTCTGACGGGCTGAGAACGGCCCTTGCCCTGAGCGAACTCCGCGACTAAGTTCTTCGGCCCCCCTCCGCCCCTATCCGCTCCGCACTTACGAGCGGGGTCGGGGCGACCTCGGAGAAAGACCATGAAAGAAGGCATTCACCCCAACTACCCGCCGGCCGCCGTGGCCTGCGCGTGTGGTAACAGCTTCGTCACCAAGTCCACCCGCGGTGACTTTCAGGTCGACGTCTGCGCGGCGTGCCACCCGTTCTACACGGGCACGCAGAAGCTGATGGATACCGCTGGCCGGGTCGATCGCTTCCGCAAGCGCTACGAAAAGGCTGCCCCCAAGGCCTGAGTCCGTCGCGTCGGGCGCCGCTGTTTGCGGCGCGCCGCGCCGGCCTTGTCGCGAGAGTTCGCGGGCGGGCTGGGCCGTGCTTACGGCCCAGCGCCCATGTGGGACCGTCGCGGAGGCCGCGCGGGTCTTCGGGTGGCCGGTCAGCGCGAGCGAAAGATCTCCCGCCCAACGGGATCTCCCGCCCAACGAACGGTCGCGCCGTCGGGCGGGACGCGAGGTCGACTGAGTCGATCTCTGGGACTAGTCTATGGCGATGGCGAAGCAAGAGACCTCCGCGAGCCCCGCTCGTCCGTACATCGGCGGTCAAGCCGTGCTCGAAGGCGTGATGATGCGCGCCCCGACGTCCTTTGCCATCGTCGTGCGTCGCAAGGATGGCTCGCTGGTGGTTCGTGAGCGCGCCGTCCTCGACGGTCGCAAGGGCGCGGCGCGGCTCCCGTTCGTCCGCGGCGTCGTGTCGCTCGTCGAGTCCTTGAAGCTCGGCAGTGAGGCGCTTCGCTTCTCCGTCGAGCAGATGGAACAGGATCTGGCAGCGGAAGAGCGTGAGAAGGCGGCGCCTCCGAAGGTGCTCAACGTGTTCTCGGCGCTGGGCCTGTCGGTCTTTGCCGCCGCCACGGCGCAGGATGGCGAAGGCGTGCGCTCGACGTCGGGCAAGTCGGGCTCGCTCTTGATGGCCCTCGTCGCGGTCGCCTTCTTTGTCGCCCTTCCGCAGGCCGCCGCCGAAGGCGTCAGCCGCTTGCTTGGCCTAAACCTCGAGGTGCAGTCGCCGGCGTTTCAAGCCATGACCGGCGCCCTCAAGCTCTGCGTTGTCGTGGGCTATTTGCTGGCCATTCGCCGCGTCCCCGACATCCGGCGCGTGTTTCAGTATCACGGCGCCGAACACAAGACGATCAGCACCTACGAAGCGGAAGAAGAGCTCGTGGTGAAGAACGCGCGCGCCAAGACGACGCTCCATCCGCGGTGCGGCACCACGTTCCTGGTCATGGTCGCGCTCGTGTCGATCCTCGTCTTTACCGCCGTGGGCGGCTTCCTCCCGCGCATTGACACAGGGAGCCGCCTCCTCAACAACGTCGCCTTCTTCCTCGTGAAGCTCCCGTTCTTGCCGGTGATCGCGTCGGTCACCTTTGAGCTGCAGCGAATCTTTGCGCGCTACTGCACCACCGGGCCGCTCCGCGCGCTCTTGTGGCCGGGCTTCTTGGTGCAGAAGATCACCACCATCGAGCCCGATGACGACCAGCTCGAGGTGGCCCTCGCGTCGCTGCGCGCCACGCTCTTCCGCGAAGAGGGTCGCGAGGCTGACGTGGCGCCCGCCGACGTTCGGTTTCCCTCCTACGAAGCCTTGGCCGCCGCCGTCAGCTTGCGAGCGTCATCGCCCGTTGCCGCGCCTGCCTTCGCGGAATAAGCATGCTCCCCATCGACAAGCTCGAGCAGCTCTCGCGGCGATACACCGAACTCGACGATCTGCTCTGCCAGCAAGACGTCCTCTCGGACCGCACGAAGCTCTCCAAGCTCAACAAGGAGCGCTCCGAGATCGAGCCGGTGGTGAACGAGTTTCGCCGCTACCGCGACCTCGAACGAAAGCTCCGTGAAGCCGAAGAGGCGCTCGCCGACCCTGAGCTGAGAGAGCTAGCGGCCCTGGAGATCTCGGACCTCAACCTCGAGCGTGGCAACCTCGAGCGCTCCATCCAGCTCCTCCTCATCCCGCCCGATCCCGACGAGCGCAAGAACACGATCCTCGAGATTCGCGCCGGTGAAGGTGGAGAAGAGGCGTCGCTCTTCGCCGCCGACCTCTTTCGTATGTACTCGCGTTTCGCCGAGGCCCGCGGCTGGCGCGTCGAACTCGCGAGCATGAGCGAGAGCGCTAGCGGCGGCATCAAGGAGGTGATCGCGTTCATCTCCGGCAAAGAGGTCTACGCCGAGCTGCGCTTCGAGGGCGGCGTGCACCGCGTGCAGCGTGTACCGGCCACAGAGGCGCAGGGCCGCATCCACACGTCAACGGCTACCGTTGCGGTTCTCCCCGAAGCCGACGACGTCGACGTGGAGCTCGACGAGAAGGATCTCGAGATCTCCATCGCCGCCAGCGGGGGCCCCGGCGGGCAAGGCGTCAACACCACCAACAGCGCGGTGCAGATCCTCCACAAGCCGTCGGGTATCATCGTCAAGTGCCAGGACGAGCGCTCGCAACTCAAGAACAAGGCCAAGGCCCTGAAGGTCCTGCGGAGCCGCCTGCTCGACATTGAACGCGAGAAACAAGAAGCCGCTGTCTCCGCCGAGCGGCGAGGCATGGTCGGCACCGGCGAGCGCAGCCAGAAGATTCGCACGTACAACTATCCGCAGAACCGCGTCACCGACCACCGCATCAAGCTCACTCTGAGCAAGCTCGATCGCATCATCGAAGGGGACCTCACGGAGGTCATCTCCGCACTGCGCGCCGAGCGGCAGGCGGCTCTGTTGCAAGACGCCGGCGCCGCGCCCCGCACCGGTGGCCTTGGGGGAGGGTCGTTCGACGATGAGTGAGCGGGAGGCCGACCCTGAGGCGGGCCCCAAGCTCGCCGAGTTGCTCGCAGGTTTCGACGAAGACGCGCTCGTCGTGGCGATGTCGGTCATTCCAAACCTCTACTCGCGCAACAAGATGTTCTCGCTCTTCTCTGATCCGCGCCTGAAGCGGGCGCGTCGACGTGCCATCGCGCTCCGTACGGCCGTTCGCCAGCTCGCCGGCGGCGGCGCGCGTGACGTGCGCGTTGCGCCGTCAAAAACCGCGGGCCGACTCATGCTCACCTACGAGCTTCCGCGCATCTCGTACTCGAGGCGCATCGACGTCAGTGTTGCCGAGTGCGCCGTCGTTCGGTTCCTCGTCGCGCGGCTCGGCGGCGAAGCGATTCAATGCGCCGACGAGGATCGCGTTGTGGTGGAGCACACCTTGCGGCGGCTACCGATAGCCATGGGCGCCATGACGCCGAGGCCCGCGCCCCGCGCGTCGGTGTCGGCGCCCGCTGAAGAATAGGCGGTGCCGGTGACAGGTCGGGGACTGAGGCAGGCGGCCAGCGCGGGCGCTTGCCGGAAGCCACACTTGCCGTTCGCGCCGCGCTCGCAGATGGCCCCTTGAGGATGGGGCGTCGTGGTCTCACGCGCCTTTAACAGCGCCGCACGAACCTTCGCCGCCGTCGTTCACGGGTTCACGTCCCAGCGCAAGACGAGCATATCGTTGGCGGCCCCCGGCACGCGGTAACGAGCTTCTACGAGAACGGCCTTCTCTCCGTCGAGGTACGCACGGACGTCGGGCTGGTCGAGCGTTGTTCCCGAGAACGACGTCTGGCCGGCGCCGGCGAAGGCCTGGAGTTTGGCGGCCACGTTGACCGTGTTCCCAAAGAAGTCCATCCCCGTGTTGAGGTTCACGGCGATGCACGGGCCCGTGTTCAGCGAGACGCGGACGCGAATGGCCAAGTCAGCTCGCCCCGGCGGGAAACATTGGTGGATGCCGCGGCTCGCGCGCAGCGCGTCGACGGGCTCGGCGAAGGCCGCCATGACGGCGTCGCCGACGGTCTTGACGACCACGCCTCGGCATTCGCGAATGACCGCATAGATCTCCGTGAAGTGTCGCTTCACGTCCACGAAGGTGCCCGGGTCGCCGCGAGACGCGTAGAGCGCTGTGGAACCGACGACGTCGGTGAACAGCACCGTCTGCTTTCCCACGGAGAGCTGCACGTCGGACCCGATGTACGCCTCGCTGTAGAGATCACGGAACTCGGAAAAGTTGAGGAGCCGGTCCGGCCGCAGCGCTTCATCGGCCCAGTTTCGCCCTTCGACGACGAAAGCGAGCGGCGCGTCGGTATCGTTCACGAGCACAAGCGTAGGCTCGGGCGCCGCACGGACGTCATCCTTGGCCTGCGACGCCCGCCACCGGATCTCACGGGCGTCGCTGACGCCGCCGACTTCGAGCGTTGCTGCGTCGGTCTCCGCTCCGACGCGTAGCCGATAGCTGCCCGGTCGCAGCGCCGTCTCAAGAGTGAGCTCGCTCCCGGGCCCCACGACCTGCTGCACTTGAATGTGCTTCTTGAACGCTGGCTCGGCGCTGCAATAGAAGACACGCTCCACCTCGCGAATGGAAGGGTGGACGCGAAAGGTGATCTCAACGGCGTTGTTGCCGTTCGTCGAAAAGTCAATTCCGCATGGCTCGCAGGTGTCCTTCGCCGGGATCTCGCCGAGCATTCTCGCTTCCGTTCGGACGCCGCGGCAGTGCGGGCAGATGACGTCCCAGCTGAGCTCGAGGAGGCCCACCCGCGTTGCGCGAAGGCATGCACTCAAGAGCGCGTCCGCATCAAGTTGCCAGCGGCGCGCAAGAGGCAGGATCTGAACGCGATAGAGCTCACCGTCCTCGGCCATCTTGATGAAGTCGACGAGCTTGCGGACGACGTCGACCGCGGTGCCTTGGCTCGTGAGCCTCGTGGCGAGGCTCTCGAGGCGCGCCGCCCCGTCGGGCGAGATGGGCATGCGCGACTCGCGCACTGGCGCCAGCACGGGGCGCCCGGCGCGAGCGTCGGCCTCGATCTCACCGAGTACGCGGCCGAACTGCCTCTTCAAGCTCGACATGCCGATGCGAAGGAGGGCGCGGGAAACAAGGCCGCGGGGCACCCAACCGAAATAGACGTCGAAGCGCGTACGCTCCTCGCCAATCATCGCCATCTCAAAGATGCCCCTCCCGACGAAGGCGAAGCCGCGTTCGTAGACGCGCGTGCTCTCGAGGCCCCGCTCCGCGACCCAACGCCAAGGCACCTCGACCCAGCGCTGCTCGAAGCCCGCGTTCACGCTGGAGCCCTGGAGCACACCGTCCTTTTCGGTGAACTGCATGCGCGAGACGCCCATCGCGCGGTTCATTCGGGACGTGTCGCTCACGATCGGCCAGAGTTCCTCGGGTCGCGCGGCGATCTCGAAGTGCCAGAGGCAATCGAGCGGTGCTGCCTTCTTCAGCCACTCTTCGGGCCACGGATGCCGCCCCAAGAACGCGCGTAGGCTCGGCGGTCCGGCGACGAGCGCATTGTCGCTCATGGTTCGGCGAGGCTATCACGCGCCGCGCACCACCCGCTCTGCTGCTCCTCCCGATCGCGCCGAGCCACCCCGATGGTCGCCCGCTGGCGGTCTCGTTTCACCAGGATAAGACCGAGCAAGGCTGCCAAGTCACCCTCGGCTCGGCGGAGATCTTCGGCCTCGCCGACGCTCGCCTCGAGGCGTTGATCGACAAGCGGCTCGGCCTCATGGACGCCGCCGTTCAGTAGTCGCCGCGCCAACCCAAGCGGTCACCGGCAGCTCCGGCTTCAACGTCGTACGAAGGGATCTCGTGTCCATCTATGCGGGCCTCACCGTCATGCTCCCCAACGACGGCGTTCGCTTCGCTGCGAGTCAACGCCTCAACCTCATGCTGACGGACGGCTCGAAGATCGAGCTGTTCGGCGACGTGCTCACGCCGGGCAAGGACGCCGAGCTCGCGGCGGCCATCCAGGTCGCCATCGACGCCATGGGGACGCGCGACATGACCGACGCCGACAAGGTCGAGCTGAAGGCCATCATGAGCGCCGAGGCCGCCCAGAAGAACCTCGCCAAGACCTTTCTCCTGTCCGACCGCGGCATCTCCTTTGGGGCGCCGGGCTTCTCGAACCTTCGCTTCCGAAGCGTGTTCGTTCGCTGGGATGCGCTCCGACCCACGCTTGCGCCATCAGGCCGCGCCACGTCTGCGTGGACGGAAATCCCGGTGCCGTGAGGGCGTTGACGGCTCGCCGGCCAGCAAGGCGTTTGCGATCGCATGGGTCTTCCGTCTTCGCGCGACGTCGACGGGGCGTCGCCTAAGAGACGCGACTACTGCGTGACGCGCCCAGGCGAAAAATCGCCGCTCCCCGGCGACCGCTCCGTCGTCAGCAAGATGACGGACGTCGTTGCGCCGGCGGCGACGACTCCGATGGCGGTCCAAAACCACCAACGCGTCAGCAGGCCCGGCCTCGCGATGGGGTCGAGGACGAGCTCCTTGCGCTCCCCGCGGCCGAGGACCACCTGCGTCGACGCAGTCTCGTAGCTGTCCTTGCCCACCGTCACCTGGTGCGTTCCTGGCAACAGGCCCGTCTCTGCCGGCGCGAGGCCGAGGTCACGTTCGTCGACGCGCACGCGCACGCCGGCCATCGAGCTCTTCACCACCAAGAGTCCGCTTGCGTCGCGTGACGTGAGCTGAACGTCGATCTCCGTTACCGCGGCGCCCTTGAGGTCGATGTCGCGCCGATAGGGGAAGGCCCCTTCCGCGATCACCTCAAGGACCTGGCGCCCCGCATTGACTCGCAGCGTCGGCGCGAGCGGGCAGGTCCCAAGCTCGCGCTTGTCGAGGAGGACGCGAGCGCCGGCGCTCGCGCACTTGATGGCGATCGTCGCGACGCGGGTCTTCAGATCGGCGAGCAGCGTCGCAAGGCCGGGGACGCGCGCGCGCAGCGCTGGCGTGGCCTTGGCGTCGAACTCTTCGATGGAGGCGAGCGCCGCCGGATAGCGCGCGAGAAACTCCAGGGCGCGGCCATGGTTGAAGAGCAGCGCGGGGTCGGCGCCCAGCGCGAGCGATGCGTCGTAGGCCGCAAGTGCCTCCCTGAAGCGCTTCCTGTCGAGCGCTTCGTCACCGCTGGCTTTGAGCGCTGCGGCTCGGGCGGCGGGGGCCGTTTCGGCCGAGCCCGCGCCCTTGCCAGGCGCTGCCTTCTGCGCCGCCGCCTCGCTGGCCGCGAGCCAAAGCGACACCGCACAGGCGAACGCGACTCCCAACGGCGAAGGCGTCACGCGGCGCATCACAGCCGATCGGGAATGGCGACCGGTGCGGGTCGACTGGGTTTGGGAGGAGGCTTTTTTGCCGGGCGCTGCACGGGTATGCGGGCCTTCGAGTCATCGGCGTCGGGTCGCGCCGGTGAGGCCGTCTCCGTAGCCGCTCCGCCAGGCGTGACCGCATCGGCGGTCGCTACGGCGGCGTCTGCCTCGTAGGGCCGTTCCTTTGGGGCCGGGCTCTCCGCTTTCGCTAACTGGCCCCCGGCCTTCGGTCCACGCGCGACGGCAACCGCGACGATTCCGACCCCGAGCGCAGCCGCCGCCGCCAGCAGCGGCGCCCAGCGTCGCGACGCCGCCCTTCGCTCCGACTTCGGGTACATCCTCGTCTCGGCCACCGTCGTCGCTTGCGTGAGCGTGCCCATTTCCGTGTGGCTCACCGCGTCGGTCGGCAGAGCGGGCGGCGCCGCCTTGAGGAGGCGGAGCGAGTCGCGTTCCACCTCGGCGAGTCGCTCCGTTCGCCAGGTGAGGCTGCCACTGGCGGTGCGCGCCACCCAGTCGCCGACCTCGGCCGCGTCGGCCATGTCGCCGGCCTGCGCGAGCGCCTGGGCGAAGTCTCGTGCGGACGCGAAGCGCGCCTCCGGATCACGCGCGAGGCCTTTCATGACGACCTCGTCGAAGCTTGCTCCCAGCTCAGGTACAACGGCGCTCGGCAAGTCGATGTTGCCGTGCAGAATGCGCGTCACGACGTGACCTTCGCTGTCGGCGCGAAAGAGGCGCCGGCCGGTGAGCACCTCCCAGAGCACGACTGCGGCGGCAAACACGTCGACGCTGCGGGTCATCTGGTCACCGAGCAATTGCTCTGGCGCCATGTACGCGAGCTTGCCCTTGACTTGCCCCTCCCGCGTAACCTGCGAGCGGCCGCGCGCTTTGGCCACGCCAAAATCCAGGAGGCGCGTGACGCCGTCAGTCCCGACGATGGCGTTCTGCGGCGACACGTCGCGGTGGACGATGCCGAGCGCTGCGCCGCGCTCGTCGCGCGCCTCGTGCGCCGCTTGGAGGCCGCTCAGCATGTCGCGAACGATGGCGCAGGCGACGCGCGTCGGCATTCGGGTCTTCGCCTGCCCAGCGAGCTGAATCAGCCGCGCCAACGACTCCCCGTGCACGTACTCCATCACGATGAAGATCTCGTCGCCTTCGGTTACGACGTCGAGTGTGGGCACTACGTTCGGGTGCCTTATGCGCGCCGCCAGGCGTGCTTCGTCCACGAACATGGCCACGAACTCGGGATCGGACGCGAACTGAGGGAGCAGCCGCTTCACGGCCACGGTGCGGGAGAAGCCCACGGGGCCGCGAAGACGGCCAAAGTGCACCGTCGCCATGCCGCCGGACGCGAGCACTCCGTGGACTGCGTAGCGATCGACGATCCGCGAGTCCATCGCTCCACAGATTAGCGCCTCCCCCTTCGAAGGTCGCCTTTGTGTGGCGCACACACCAACGCACAGCGGCGGGGCCGGCGCGGTGTTCCGGCCATTGTCGTCGAACCCGTTGCGCTGCCGACGGAGCCCTCGGCTCTCGCCCCGAAGCCCTGTAGCGTTCGCCGATGGACTGCATCTTCTGCAAGATCGCCAAGAAAGACATCCCGTCGAAGCTCGTCTTCGAAAACGAGCACGTCGTTGCGTTTCACGATCTGCGCCCCGTGGCGCCGACCCACGTCTTGGTCATTCCCAAGAAGCATATCGAGCGCATCGATCACGCCAGGGGCGACGATGCCGAGCTGCTGGGCCAAGTGCTTCTCGGCGCGAAGGCCGTTGCCGATCAACTGGGCCTCGGTCCAGGCGGCTTCCGCGTCGTCTTGAACAACGGGGAAGACGCGGGCAGAGTGTGTTTCATTTGCACGCGCACGTGCTTGCCGGTCGTGCCCTGGCGTGGCCGCCCGGTTGAGAGCGCTACCCGGCCCCCACTTCGCGTCGGACGCGGGCCGTGAGCTTCGCTTCGAGCGGTGAGACGGTCGGATCGTCGGCCGGCCCATCGGGCTCGGCACGGCTTCGGGATGTGCGCGACGCGTCGTCCACGCGGAGCCATACGCTGTCGATGGTTGCGCCGAACTCGCCGCGCGCTCCAACGGCCAGCGCCCCGAAATCGGGGCCCGTGGCGCGCCGGGGGGCCCTGGGGATCGTGACCGTCCCGATGGGCAACGTGAGCGAGATGCCAGCGACGAGGTGGTCCACCGGATCGTCCCAGGGATCGGGGCTGCCGGGCGCACCTGTCGCGAGCCAGTTGGCGACGGTCACGCTCTCGTCCGGTGCGTGACCCCGCACCGAGAGCCGCGAACCCAGCGCGCGCCGCAGTTCACCAAGGCGAAGGGAGCCCTTCGCGAAGACGAGCTGGCTCTCGTCGTCGAGCTCGAACTCGCCGTGGGCCGCGAGCGCGACTGCCGGAGGCTCCGCCTCCTGTGTATCGAGGGGACACAGGACCCCAGGGTTCAAGATCCCGTGGGGATCAAACGCGCGCTTGAGCGAGCGAAGCGCCGCTTGTCCGCCCGCGATCTCGCGCGCGAAGCCCGCCGCCTTCGAGCGACCCACACCGTGATGGTGTGAGACGGTCGCGCCGGCCCCCTGTGCCGCGGTCATGAGCTTCTGCCAGAGCGCCCCGTAGCGGCGGGCCGACGACGCCTCGTAGTCACCGTCGCTGACGCCCGGCGCGGCGCCGCCAGCGAAAGAGAAGTAGATGCAGCATCCGTCAGGATAAGCGTGGCTGAAATGGGCCATGACGAAGGCCTCGTCGCGCGCCGCCTCCCGTACGGCGTCGTAGGTTTCAAGGAGCTTCGACCACGGCGCCGAGACCTCGCAGGTGTCGACAAACAGCCCCGTGGCGATGGCCGGCGCCTGGCGATAGCTGACCGCGTAGCGGTGCTCGAACCAAGAGCGGGCAGGGGATTCTCCTTCGTATCGGGCGCCGCCGGAGGCGAGCAGCGCGTTCGTGTCGCGGATGTCGCGTTCCGCCTCTTCGTGGGTCTCGCGCTCGAACATGACAACCAAGAGCGGCTCCCCGAAAAGGTGATCGCCGAAGGGGCCGTGCACGGCACGGTTCATCCACCGAGGGCGAGACAACATGGCGCGAAGCGCTCGGTGTTTCAGGCTTCGCGTCAGCGCGCTCTGCTCCTTTCGAACGCGCCCTGCGCGCGCGAGGCTCGCGTCGAAGGGATCGTACAGGCGACACACGGCAGGCCGAAGGCCGCTCTGGTAGATGGAGCGCATCGCCTCGAGACCCGCCGCGACGTCACGAAATCCGTAAGCGCCGAAAGTGCGTCCCTGAGGCGCCGCATGAACGCGCAGGTCGGCGCGCGTGATGACCGCGAGCGAGCCTTCGCTGCCAACGACGAGGGCCGACAGATCGGGCCCGTAGCGACGCCGAGGCAAGGTGACGATCTCGCCTTCGCCGGTCACACACTCAACGGCCATCACCATGTCTTCGATCTTGCCGTAGTACCCGGAGCATTGCCCCGCGCTGCGCGTGGCCACCCAGCCGCCGACGGTGCTGCACAAGATCGAGGACGGGAAGTGGCCCAACGTGAGCCCCTCGCGAGCTAGCGCCTCCTCGAGGTGAATCCCGAGGACGCCAGCGTCGGCGGCGAGTCTCCTTCGCGAGCCGTGGTGCGCCGCCGAGGTATCCCACGATGCGAGGCGCTTCAGGTCGAGCACGAGCGCATCCTCACCGGGCAGGACGCCGCCACACACGCCGCTGCCAGCACCGAAAGGGACTACGGGCACGCTGCGCCGCGCCGCAAAGCGCACGAGCGTCGCGACCTCTTCCGTCGAGCGCGGCCAGGCGACAAGCGCCGGCTTGCTCCATGTGGCCACCCCGGAGCGCACCGCAAGGTGGTGGCGAGGCCAAAGGTCGCGGCCGTAGCTTGAGCGATCGGCCTCGTTGGTGCTCGTTTCGAGACCGGGCAAAGCCGCCGCGAGGTCGCGGGCCAGATCGGCCGTGTGGAGATGGCGCTGCGTCACGGGGCCTCAATCTGGAGTATACATGCGCCCATCATGGCTTCGCGCTTCACACCGGGACGTCCGTTTCTCGACGCGCTCAAGACCGACTTTCTCGTCGGCGACGGCGCCATGGGAACGCAGATCTACGAGCGCGGCGTCCTCTACAGCGCGTGTTTCGAGGAGCTCAACGTTTCGCGCCCGGAGCTCGTGCGAAAGATCCACGAGGACTACCTTGCGGCCGGTGCCGTGCTGATCGAAACCAACTCCTTCGGCGCCAACGCCATGCGCCTCGAGAAGCACGGCTTCGACAAGCGCATCCGCGAGCTCAACCTCGCCGCCTGCAGGCTCGCCAAAGAGGCCGCCGCTTCGCGCGCGTGGGTTGCCGGTGCCATGGGCCCCAGCGGATATTTTCTCGGCGAAGCGAGCGCCGACGACCTCGCAAAGGTCAAGCGCGCCCTGTTGGAGCAGGCCCAGGTGCTCGTCGAAGGCGGCGTCGACGTCCTCATGGTCGAGACGGTGCGTCAGACGGCGGAGCTGCGCGTCGCCATCGAAGCCGCCGTCGAAGCGTCGGGGGGGAAGCTGCCGGTCATCGCCGCAGCGTCGCTCGACGAGCACGGCCGCATGGCCGACGGCACCGACGCCGCCGACATCGCGCGCATGATGGTCGATTGGGGAGCGTCAGCCGTTGGCGTCAACTGCTCCGATGGTCCGATGCACGTTCTCGCGGCGGTCGAGCGGATGCTCTCCGCCGGCGTTCCCGTTTGTGCGCTTCCCAACGCCGGCTTGCCTCACCGCGTCGACGACCGCCTCGTCTACGTTTCCACGCCCGAGTATTTCGGCGTCTACGCGCGCCGCATGTACAAACTTGGCGTTCACCTCGTGGGTGGATGTTGCGGCACCACGCCGGAGCACGTGCGCCGCATCGCCGCTTCGGCGCGCATGGTGGGCGCCTCCGACGATCACGACGAGGCCCGCGAGCGGGCTGACAGCGCCACGGCCATTAGCGTCGGGAGCATGCTCGCGGTCGCGGCAACAGGCCACGATCCGGTGCCATTTGCAAAACGAAGCACGCTCGCCGAGAAGCTCGGCCACACGTTCGTCGTCTCGGTAGAAGTGAACCCTCCCATTGGCATCGACCCCAAGCGCGCCATCGACGCCGCGAAGATGCTCAAGAAGACCGTCGACGTCATCAACATCGCGGACGGTGCACGGGCGCAGTCGCGCATGAGCAACCTCGCTCTCGCCGTGCGCATGCAGCGCGAAGCCGAGGTCGAAACGATCTTGCACGTCTGCGGTCGCGACCGGAACCTTCTCGGGACCCTCGCGCACCTCTTGGGTGCCCACGATCTCGGCGTTCGCAACCTCGTCATCATCACCGGCGATCCGCCCAAGATGGGCGACTTCCCCGACGCAACGCCCGTCTACGACCTCGACTCCATCGGCATCCTGAAGCTCGCGGCGCGGCTCAACCACGGCATCGACCCAGGCGGAAAGCCGCTAGGTGCCACCACCAGCTTCGTCCTCGCCACCGGCGCCGAACCGGCAGCGCTCAACTATCAACGCGAGCTCGAGCGCCTTGCCCAGAAGAAGGCCGCCGGCGCCGAGCTCGTGATGACGCAGCCCGTCTACGATCCGGCGGTGCTCCTCCGCTTCCTCGACGACATCGCCCATTTGAAGCTGCCGGTCCTCGTGGGCCTCTTGCCCTTGGCGAGCTACCGCAACGCGGAGTTCTTGCACAACGAGGTCCCCGGCATGCAGGTGCCCGAGTCGGTGCGCGAACGAATGCGCCGAGCCGGCACCGGCGCCGCCGCACGCAAAGAGGGCGTCGCCATCGCGCGCGAGATGCTCTCCGCCGTTCACGATCGAGTGGTCGGCGCGTACGTCATGCCGCCGCTCGAACGCTACGAGCTTGCTCGAGGTCGTTGACGGATTCGCGGGGCGTCCCCTCGCGTCTCCGCGCGCGCTCGTGAGCTGAGGCGAGACGCGGCGATGGCAAAGTCGTCCGACCGCCTCACATGGCTCTTCGTTGCCCTGCTGGCCTTCGTCGCCGCTTGGGTGCTGGTGCGTACGATGGAGAAGCCAGTCCATCACGCGGAGTCGGAGACCGCAGAGCCCGTACGAATGGCCGACGGTGGCCTCGTCAAACCGCGCTGCCGCGCGGCGTCGCCGCCGCGACGACTCGCCATCGGCGGGGCCATCAGCGTCGGCGAGGCGGCCATCGACGCCAAGGGAACGGTGGCCATCGGCCTCGCCCGCAGCGGAGACGGCGGCAGCTTGGCGGCCGTCGCGTCGTTCACCATCGGTGCCGAGCCGACGCTCGCCGAGCTTGGCTCCGCCACCGGCGATGATCCGGCGCCGCACGCGTTCTTCTTGCGTGAGCAACTGATGTCGGCACGGCTCGTTTCAACGCGCACCTCTCGTCGCCTCGTGCTCCAAGCGGTCGCGTCGCCCGGTACCGAGGTGGCATCTTTCGCGCAGTCGAAGGACGAGTCGCTGGCCTTCGACGTTACAACGAGCGGCGACGCGGCCTTCGCGGCATGGGACGATGACGACCGCGGCGTCGGCGTGATTCGCGGCGCTTGGGCCACCGGCGACGCCGGCGCGCCGCTTGTCATCTCGCCGCCGCGCAGCGATGCCGAGTCGCCGCGGCTCGTCGGCGACGGGCAGGGCGGCGTCTTCGTCGCGTGGATCGCGCGCGCCGCTGAGGCGGACGGCGGGGCAGACTACTTGGAGAGGTCGCCGGAAGCGCGCGAAATCCGATGGGTCGAGATCACGCACGTGACCCGCGCCGGCGACGTGGCCGCCAGCGTGCGCCTCGAGCCTTCGCGGGTGACCGACTTCGACCTTGGCGCCGGTGACAACTTCGCCCTCGTGCTCATGCGCGACGATGTCGGAGACGCGCGTGGTGCTCGCCTCGTGAGGCAAGTGGCGAAGCTCAGTGACGGCCGCCTTGGCCTTGAGGCGGCGCGCGTCCTTCTCCGCGACGGCGTCGGCGGTCGCGAGCCGCTCCTCGTGCCACCGGGCGGCGATGGCCTTGTGCTCGTGGGCGACCCCGCGGAGCGCACGCACCTCGTACCTCAGGACGCCGTGGCGGACGCCGCCGAACCGAGCCCGCGCTCGTTTCCCGAGGCGGCCTTCGATGGCGTGCGCCCGCTCGTCGGGCGCTCCGCCGCGGCCTTCGGACCGTTCTTGCGCGACGGGGCCCTGCCAAAGGGGGCGAAGCCAGCTTCTCCTAGTGATGTCATGATCATCGGCGCGTCGGTCACTGACCGCGGTGCCGAGGCACATCTCGTGCTCTGCGAGCGTTGAATGCACGTCGCGGTTGGACTAGGCTCCGCTCGCCGCTGAGCCGCGGCCGCCCTCGCGGGTGTCGTGCAGGAGAGCGTGAGTGCCCTATTCGTCTGCGACTCGACTTTGTTCAAGGCCCGCCCGCTCAGCGCGAAGCACCGTTTCTGGCGTCGTCTGCCCCGCGTTTGGGGCCCATAGCTCAATCGGTCAGAGCCCCCGGCTCATAACCGGGCTGTTCCTGGTTCGAACCCAGGTGGGCCCACGTCCATTTTCTTCTTCGTCTTTGCCGTACAGAGGAGCCGCCGCTTGAGCATCCCCGACCACATCGCAGCCCTCGAAGAGCTTGCCGCCATCGACGCGGAGCTCAAGATTCTCGACGACAAGCTCGGCCTCGAGCGCGCCGGCCTCGACGGCATGAAGGCGACCCCTAGCGTCTCGATGACAAGCTTCTCGCCGATCGCGCGCAGCTCGCGCTGCTGGAGAAGACGCGCAACGAAATGGTTGGCGAGCTGCGCACCTTGAGCGGACAGATCGACCACTCGCGCGACAAGATGAATCGGGCGCGCAACGAGCGCGAGACCAACGCGGCGCAGCGTGAGCTAGAGGAGCTTCGCAAGCTGGTTCGCGATCGCGAGGTCGACGCGAATCGCGCGACGGCCGACGCCGACGCGGTGCGCCTCCAGATCGAGAGCAGCGACGGTGAAGCCGCCACGGTCCGGGCCGAGCTCGGGTCCACCGAGGGGCTCCGCGCAGGCGCGTATCGCCGAGATCGAAACGGGCCGCGCCGAGTACCTCGCCAAGCGCGAGGCGACCCAGAAGAAGCTTCCCCCGCAGCTCTTGCGTAAGTACGAGACGGTCCGAGGCAAGAAGGGCTCCGCCATCGCGCAAACCACCGACGGCACTTGCCGCGCGTGCCACATGTCGCTGCCGCCGCAGCTCTTTCATCGCCTGCGTCGCGAACCGCTCCTGGAGCAGTGCCCTTCGTGCTTCCGCCTCATCTACTTCGTCGCCCCACCCACTGCGGCCGGTGGATGATGGTCAAGCGCTGGGCGATGACCCAAACGAACCTACCAACGTCGACGCGATGATTCTCGCGCCGAACGAGCAGAGCGCCCGGTGAAGAGCTGTCCGAAATGCCAGCGTAGTTTTCCCAACGACGCGGGCTTTTGTCCGAGCGATGGGACGCCACTCATGTCGACGAGCCTCGTGCCCGTCGCGCCCGACCAGGACGCCCGCATCGGCTCGCGGCTCGCGGGGCGCTACGAGATTCGGCGCGTCGTGGCCGATGGCGGCATGGGGCGCGTCTACGAAGGCGTCGACAAGCAATCCGACACGCGCATCGCACTCAAGGTCCTCCACGACGACGTCTCGCGCGATGACGTCTCGCTGGAGCGCTTCAAGCGCGAGTACCAAATCAGCTCGCGGTTGCCCCATGACCACATCGTCAAGGTCCTCGACTTCCAGCAGGACCTCACCTCCAAGGTGTGGCTCTTGGCCATGGAGTTCCTCGATGGCGAGGAGCTCCGCGTGGTCCTCAAGCGCGACAAGTTTCTCAAGCCCGAGAAGCTCGTTCGTATGATGTCGCAGGTCGCCATTGGCCTCGACGCCGCGCACGGGCAGCCAGTTGTTCACCGCGATCTCAAGCCCGACAACCTGTTTCTCTGTGGAACCCGTGAGGGCGACGTCGTAAAAATTCTCGACTTCGGTTCGGTGAAAGACAAGAACACGGACGCGAAGAAGCTCACGGTGCTCGGCACCACGATCGGCTCGCCGTACTACATGGCGCCCGAGCAGGCTCAGGGACTCGACACCCTCGACGCGCGCGCGGACGTTTTCGCCCTCGCCGCCATCGCCTACGAGTGCATCACCGGCAGCGTCCCCTTCGGCGGCCACAACGGCCCTTCGATCCTCCTCGCGATCCTCACGCAAGATCCGCTACCGGCCACGGTGAAGGGGAAGGATGCGCCGTCGCCGATTCCGCCAGCCATGGACGACGTCCTGGACCTGGGCCTCGCAAAGAATCCGGCGCACCGGACGCCGAGCGTGGGCGCCTTCGCCGACGCGCTCGGTCACGCATACGGCCTCGCGGGTGATCACAAGGTGTGGGCCGTGACGTCGGAGCAGGCGCTCGGCGCCCAGGTTCAAGACGCGCTGCCCCGTGCCATGGCTCCCAAGGTGGGCGCGCTCGAGGCGGCGGCGGATCCGTTTGCCGCGCCTCCGCCAGCCGCTCTCGTGGCCGGGGGGCGCTCAAGGCGCCATGGCGATGGATCAGGCCTTCGCTGCGTCCCGTGAAGAGCCGCTGGTCTTGCCCGTTTCCGGGCGTCCCGCATGGCTGATCCCAGCCATTGTAGGGGCCGTTGTAGTGCTCGGCATCTTGGTGGTTGTGGCGCTTACCCAGTAGCACTTTCGTCCGTTTTCACCGGAAAAGGCGCTGGATCGGGAGACCCCCATGTTGCTCAACTAGGGCAACAACGGGAAGGGCACGGCGCTCGCCGACCGCGGTAATTGCGCAGTTGGCGCGCAGCAGGGCTGGAAATCTTCTTGGCGCGGGGCCTGCATCGGTCCCTGCGAACCCAAGGAGGCTCCCAAGGTGCTGCCCTATCAGCGGCGAAGTGGCGTAACCGCTTCCCCTCGAACCCCAGAGACGATGCGGCCGACGACTCGGCCGGTCTCCACGGTTCGCCCCTCAGTCGCTGGCGGCGCGCGCTCGGTCCGTCCGGACTTTGCCCCGGTTCGCGACGAAGAAATGACGACGATGATGCCGTCGAGGAGCGCCGCGGCCCTCCCGCCGCCGCCCGACGCGCATACGGCGCGGATCCCCCGGCAGTGGTCTCCCGTTGAGCAAGTCGTCGGTCGTCAGCCGACCCTGCCCTCGATCGCCGCCTCCAGTCTTCCCCAGCCGACGCCGCTTTCTGTTCCCGCGCCGCCGTCGTCGCTTCACGGCTTTGCCATCGGTAACACGGCGCCCAGCATCAACGTTCAGACGGCGCGCGTTCGTACCGGCGCCCTCGCGAAGGTTGCTCGTCCCACGGTCTCCTGGGCCGTCGTCCTCGTTGCCCTCGGCGTGTTCGTCGGTATCGGTGGTGCTTTCATGAAGAGCGCCGAATCGAGGGCGACGACGGCCGCGGCCGCGGCGAAGGCGCCAGGCAAGGCGGCGAAGAAGGCGGCTGGCGCTAAGGCTCTCGCGGCACAAGCCCCCGCAACACCCGCGCTGCCGACCGTCGCCGCCCTCACGGCTGCCGCGCCGCCCGCAGCTCCAGTTGCTCCCGCGGCCCTGCCCGCCACGCCCGCACCTGTTGCCGCTCCCGCGGTCGCGCAAGGCGTCGCCGCTCCCATCAACTCCGGCCTCCCGCCGCTTCCGGCGGGCGTCCTCGATCCGGCGCCCACGGCTCGCGCAATGACCGGCGTTGTCGCGAGCTCCGTTCCTCCGCTCCCGTTGGGTGCGCTCCCAGGACCCGCGTTTCCGATGGCCGCGCCCGTCGCACCCGCTGCGATTGCCAAGTCCGCTCCGGTGGCCTCGCCGGCTGCCGCGCCCGCCCCGCGTCGAGCGAGTCGCTTCGTCCCTGCCGAGCCCACCGCGGCTGCGGTGCCCGCGCCTCGGCCCCGCAAGGAGCGGGCGCTCTCCGAGGAAGCCAAGAACATCGCGGCGGCGCAGCTCGAGTCACTCCTCTGAGAGTGAAAATCTCTAGGTCGCGCCGGCGCCGGGGGTGGATCAATGGACCCCCACGGTCAGCCCATTGGTCGCACGAAAACGCCACCTTGATGCCCCCATGTGGGATGCGTGGAAGCGATTGAATTCAAGTAGATAGATTGAGTTTCGGGTCGACCCTGCGATGGCCCGCTCGGTGCACTGGACAATCCGCCCCCCAACCAACCGGGGCGGAGGAAGATGCTCCCTCGTAAGCGGACGGTACCGGCAGAGCCAGCGGCGAATCCTTTCGCCCTCGGAGCGAAGAAGGCTCGGGTGTCGGTCTCCGATGAGATCACCTCGGTTCAGGCGTCGCCGCTCAGTACGCCGGCCCCGGTGCCTTCGCCGGTCTTCGGCCGGAGACCGTCCAAGGGGCCGCCGCCCCTCCCGACCGCACGTCCCGCGTCCCCGAGGGGATCGGCGCGACCCGGTCGTTCGCCGATGGAGCTACCCCGTGCGTCGGTCATGGCGCCCCCGAGTCACGAGTTCGACCGAGCCGCCGGGCGCGAAGGGACCGCCGTGGCCGCTTTGCTCGCCGAAGCGCTCCCGCCGCCAATTCCTCAACGCAAGCCGCCGAGCTCCGACGCCATCGAGCCGATGTCCATCACGCACCACCCGGCGCCGATCGCGCGGCCAAGCGCGTCGTGGGCGATGGCCCTCGTCGCGCTCGGCGTGTTCGGCGGGGTCGTGACCGCCATTGTGGCCGGCGGTGAAACCGATTCGATCCTTCGCGCCGGCGTCACCTTCATCGATCCGAGCGCCGAAACGATGGGGATGCCGCGGCCGGCGACGCTGCCGGTGGTCGCTGCGATGCCGCCGCTGTCGGCTCCACCGTCGGCGCCAGCTCCCGCGCCCCGGCCCGAGCCGGCGCACGCGGCGCAGGTGCCATCCCACGGCACGGCCGTCGTCGCCGCCGCAGCGCCCATCATTGGCGAGCCCATCGACCTCGGCGGTCCTCGCAAGAACATCGAGACTCTCAAAGGCCCCGTGCGCGCCGTTGCCAAGACGGAAGTGAAGGTTGCGGCGCCGGTACGTCGCGAGCCGCCGCGGTTCGCGCGCGCCGAGAAGGCGGAGAGACACGACAAGAGCGAGGAGGAGTCGCCGAAGGCCGAACGCACGGAGAAGGCGGAAGCCAAGGCCGAACGCGTCGAGAAAGCGGAGGCGAAGGTCGAAAAGGCTGAAGCGAAGAGCGACAAGGGCGACGCCCCGAAACTCGGCAAAAAGCTGGGTATCACCGCGGCCGCCGCCGACGCCCTCGCCAAGGCGCAACTCGAAGGCGCCCTCTAGCGAGCGGCGCGGCGACTAGCGCACGCAGGCGAAGCGCTCACCCTCGGCGGTCAGCCAGCTCCCGCAACGGGAGCCGAGGAGCGCGCGGCAGTCGATTTCAATGGGCGCGCCCCGCACGCACGCGACGAGTTTGTCACCGACGCAGCGATCGGCCGAGCATGCGCCGGCGTCGACGGGGACGTCGCAGGCGCGGGCAATGTCCCAGGACCGAGGCGCACCGCCTTCGCGGGCACCGGCGTCGGCGCTGGCGCCCGCGATCCGATGGCAGGTCGAGCCGAAGACCGCGCAGTCGATGACCTCGGGCACGCCGCCAGGGCAACCCGACGCGGTTGTGCCTTGGCACGTCACAACGGTGCTGGCAGGGCAGGTGCCGCTCCCGGTCGGCACGCACGCGGAGCCGTGCGCGACGTCGACGCACCGACCGGCGCCCACGCTCGCGCAGTCGAAACCGACGTCGTTGCCGCCGACGCACTGGCGCAGGCTCGTTCCAACGCAACCGCTGGAGGCGCAGGCGCCGAGGCCACCGCTTCCGGTGCACTCGCCGCGGTAGTCGGCCACGCGGCGGCAGGTGCGCCCCTTGGCGATGCACGCCTCGCCGTAGGCGCGGCTTCCCGAGCGACGGCAATCGAGACGCACCTCGGCGAGCGGCGAGGCGGCCGCTCCGCAGGTGGTAATCCCGCCATCAGCGATTTGACCGCAGTCGGCCGGTACGCCGGTCGGGAAGATGCACTTGACGGTATCGTCGCAGGTCTTCGCGGCGGCGATGCATCGGTAGTACTCGAGCCGTGCGCCGCGCGGCGCGCGCCCCGGCGCGGCCTTGCAAGCGAAGGTCGGGAGTGCGTCCTCGAGGCATTTTCCCGTCGCGTTGCTTCCCATCGGTGACTCGCAGGCCGCGAGCAGCGCGCACGAGCGCTTGGCCATCGCGGTCGCCTCGTCGAAGTCGAGGTCGCAGAACTCTTTGAGCTGCGTCGCGCTGTCGGCGGCGGAGGCTTCAACACTGGCGTCGAGGGAACCCGCCTCGGGCAGCTCGTAGCTCGTGTCGTGAAACAGGTCGACGCAAGCGGCGACGCCGCTTGGCATGACGAGGGCCGCAGCGATGGCGAACCGTCGCACGTCAAAACCTCACGCGCAGCGTCGCCGGAAGCGCGGTGCTTCGCTTCGCGGGCGTCATCCACCAGAAGATGCCGGCGGTGATACCGAGGGCGGCGCCGACGGCGAAGCCCGAGAGCGCCACCGTGTCCCACGTGCGGACGCGGTCGCGCGTGTCCTCGCATGAGGCGACGGTCTTACAATCGGCAAGCTCGTCTTGAGCGTTGCCCGCGACAAAGAACGCACCGACGCCGGCGCCAGCCACGACAACGGCCCCAGCGGCCGCGGCGAGCGCCGCGGTTCCGAAGCCTCGTGGCCCAGGCGGTGCCGACAACGCGGGCGTCGACGTGAGCTCGTCCTTCGGCAGCTTCACCTCGACGGTCACTGCCTCCCGCTCCCTCAGGTCTACCTGCTTTATGAACAGCGAGCCGTCGCCAACCTTGCGGCGAGCCGTGAGGCGGTGACGACCAGGCGCGAGTCGTAGCGGGGTCGTCGTGTCGATGGGGGCCGCGTCGAGGGTTACGTCGACTTCAGCCGCAGTGACACCAACAAGCGCGACGGAGAGCGACGGGACTCGCGCGCGGAGGTCTTCGAGCGGGGCCTTGGTCGCTTCGAGCACCTCGGCCACGTTCTCGGCTTGGGCAGCGCGGGCGGCCCCTTCGTAGCCCTCCAGGGCTTCGGTGAGGCGGCCTAGGCTCTCGAGGCAGAGGGCGACGTGAAAGCGCAGACCGGGTGTCGCCTTTATGCGCACCGCGCGCTCCAGCTTTTCGAGCGCCGCGGCCCACGCACCGGAGCTCTCGTCCTTCTCCGCGAGCGAGAAGAGCTCGCGAGCCTGTGCCAGCTCCGCGGAGCTGGGCTCCTTCGCCACGACGGCGGCGGGCCACGCCGTGGCGAAGAGCAGCACGGCGAGCGCCGCGCGCGCGTTCATCCGCCGAGCCCTCCGAGTCCTCCGAGGCCGCCGAGTCCACCGAACGGCAAGGCGCCTCCACAGGCGTTGCCGCAAACGCCCGTGACGCACTGCACGATCTCGAAGGCCTTCAGGGACGCTTGCGGGTCCGTCGTGCAGGTGCCGAGGCATTGAAGGTCAAGGCTCGCGGCCAGGCACTTCTGTGCCACGCACTGCAGCACGCGATTGCAGTCCGGCTGCTGCAAGCAGCGGGTGACCTTGCTGCCGCACTTCTGAGCGACGCACGTCGCGCAGCCGACGAGCTCCTGGATGGGATCGGGGGGACCCGCGGCGTCGACGCCCGCATCGGCAGAAACGGCGGCATCGACAGCGACCGCGGTGACCGACGCGTCGCCGAGGGGCTCGAAGTCGAGCGGCCCACGGCTGCCGCACCCAATCGCGGTCGCGAGAACCATGAGCCCAAGAACTCGCGCGCAGAGGGGAATCGCTTGGGCTACCACGCGCGGCAACGTACTAGGACAAGAGCGCAAACGCCACAGGCTCCCGGCCTCGCACCTCGCCAGGTACAAGCCCCCCATGGGTCATCAAGTTGCGGTAGCGTACGATTCTGATGGCGGTCAGGTTTCCCATCGTCGTGCGCCCCGAGGCGCTCCGCAGCGCTTGCGATGCCGCACGAGGCCGTGGCGCGCGTGTCGCGTTCGTGCCCACGATGGGCGCGCTTCACGAAGGTCATCTCTCGCTCGTGCGTGAGGCCCGCGCCCGCGCGGACTTCGTCGTGGTCTCCATCTTCGTGAACCCGACGCAGTTTGGTCCCAACGAGGACTTTGCCCGCTACCCGCGTGATCTCGACGCGGACGCCAAGCTCCTCGACGGCGTTGGCGTCGATCTGTTGTTCGCGCCACCGCGTGACGCAATGTATCCCGTTGGTGATGAGACGCGGGTCGCCGTGCCGCGCCTCGCCGCAGGGCTGTGCGGCCCCTTCCGTCCAGGACACTTCGAAGGTGTCGCGACGGTTGTCGCGAAGCTGCTCTCAATTGTTGGGGCGGCGGACGCGATCTTTGGCCGCAAGGACTACCAGCAGCTCGCCGTGATTCGTCGCCTTGTCGTTGATCTCTACCTGCCTACGACGGTGGTTGGCGCGCCTATCGTTCGAGAGGCCGACGGCGTCGCCATGAGCTCTCGCAACGCATACCTCACGCCGCCGGAGCGCGAGCGAGCGCGCGCGCTTTCACGTGGCCTCGCCGCTGCGGCGGAGCTGTTCGCGGCCGGCGAGCGGTCGATCGGCGCCCTGGTTGCGCGCGTGCGTCGCGAGGTCGAGCCAGCCGCCGATCGCATCGACTACGTAGACCTGACCGACGCCGACTCCTTGGCGCCGCTTTCTGGGACCGTCCCCGAGCGGGCGCTCCTCGCCATCGCGTGTCACATCGGCAAGACGCGCCTCATCGACAACACGGTCCTCGGCGAAGACCCGCCGCCGATCACCTCTGGTCAGCACTGACGCGCAGCGCGCCCCGCGCGATCTTCGACTCTCCGTTACGTGAAGGAAGGCAAACGATCATGGAAGGCCTGTTCGTCGTACTCGAAGGCATCGATGGCGCCGGCACGACGACGCAAGCGGCGAGGCTCGTGGAGCGCCTCCGTCGCGACGGTGTCAATGCGCGCGCGACCCGCGAGCCGAGCGATGGTCCCGTCGGCATGATGGTGCGGCAGGTCCTCACAGGGCGCATTGTGGTCCCCGGTGGTCGCGCTCCCGGCTGGGCGACCATGGCGTTGCTCTTTGCCGCCGACCGCCTCGATCATGTTGAGAGCGAGATCGAGCCGCAAATCGCCGCCGGTGGCGTCATCGTGTCAGACCGGTACGACGCGTCGAGCCTCGCCTACCAAAGCGTCACGAGCGGAACCGAGGGGGCTCAAGCGCTCGAGTGGATCCGTCACATCAACCGACACGCCCGTCGCCCCGACCTCACCATCGTCCTCGACGTGAGCGCCGGCGTCGGGGCGTCGCGCCGCGAGTCGCGCGGCGAGGCGGCCCAACTCTACGAACAAAACGAGGTGCAGCGCGCGCTGGCGGACTTCTACAAGGACTTGCAGAAGCATCAGCCGGATGATCGGGTCGTCGTCGTGGATGGCTCGAAGCCCATCGACGAGGTGCAGGAGCTCGTCTACGCGGCCTTTCGGGACTTCGCGGCTACCTCGCCAAAGCGCTGAACCGCGAGGGTTTCTTGCCCTGCGACGTGTCCATTGGCATCCTCCCGCCATGCGCCTTTGGGTCCTCGCCTTGCTCGTCACCTCTGGCTGCGCTGCACAAGAGCCGGTGGCTCGCGGTTCGGCTCAGTCACCCACGGCGGCACCGCCCGTCGCAACGGAAGTCAGCAGCGCTGCGGCGCCCCGATTCCTCCGCCGCGACGACGTTCGTCGCACCGTTCGCGACGGCCTCGGCGCCTTCTTGCAACGTGTGGAGCTGACCGAGCAGCCTGCGTTCGAGCGAGGCCGCTTCAAGGGCTTTCGCGTCGCGCGTCTCGTCGGTGACCCGTCCTTTTGGGCCGGCGTCGACCTGCAGCCGGGCGATGTTCTGCTCTCCATTAACGGCACGAGCATCGAGCGCCCTGAGCACGCCCTCGCGGTCTTTCATGGCCTCGAAACGGCACCCGAGCTTCGCGTGATCGTCGAGCGAAACGGTCAGCCCCGCGAGTTGCGCTACCCCATCGAGGATCGGGCCAAGAAGTAGTCCCTCAGCTGCTCGCGCCTCGCGACAGCTCCGAGAGCGCGATGAGGTCGAGATCGGGCGTTGCCGTCGGCGTGGTCTCGGCGGTAAACGCGAGGACAGCGCCCTCCCTGGGCAACAGACGGATGTGTGCTCGATCGACGCGGCCGTGAGGGACGCCGGCCTGGTGCAGCACCGACAACACGGCGCCGAGGCGCCGACTCTCCGATGCCGTGAGCGGCCGCTCAAGCGGCGCGCCCTCTCGCGCTTCGATCCAGAGTTTTGCGGCGGAGGCGTCGACACGGAGAACGACTTCAACACCGCCCGTCACGCTCGCGAGGGCCTGCGCGAAGGCGCGGGCCCGCGTCAACGTCGACTCGGTGAGCGGCACCAGACGAACCAAACGGCCGGTCCATTCGTCGCGGTAGAGGTCGTTGCCGAGGCTTTCGAGTCGCGACTTTGCGGGCAGCTCCGGTGCACTTTCTGGGAGAGGGCGCGCCACCGGTTCGAAGCTGGTCGGCCACCGAAGCTCGAGCAGAAGCTTCCGCGCGGCGGCGGCGTCCGCGGGGCGTGCCTGAGGCTCTTTCGCGAGGAGCGCGGCGAGCGCGGCGTCGTGTCGCCGATCGAGGTCGCGATGAAGCGCGCTCGGTAGCGTGCCCGCCGCCGCGCTGCCCACGAGCATCTCCGAGAGCATGGCCCCGATGCCGTATAGATCGCTCTGGATGGTTGCCGGGTGGCCGAGCTTTTGTTCCGGGCTCATGTAGGCGAACGTCCCGATGACGCCGGCCGTCGCCGTCGCTGCGAGATCGCCGAGGTGCGCGGCCCCGAAGTCCGCGAGTCGGGCTGCGCCGGCGCCATCGAAGAGAACGTTCGACGGCTTGACGTCGCGATGGATAACGCCCGCGCGATGCGCCGCGGATAACGCGTCGAGGACCGCCGCGGCGATCTCGACGGCGCGCGCCGGCGCGAGCGGCTCCTTCGCCAACATCTCCGCGAGCGAGCCACCGCTCATCCACGCGAGCACCAGCGCGGGACCTTCCGGGACGTATTCGCGCAGCGGGACGACGCTGGGGTGGCGAAGTCCGCGCAAGATCGTGACCTCGCGCTCGAAGCGCACCAGCGCATCGCGCCCAACGCCGCGGAGACCGTTGCCGGCAAAGACCTTTAGCGCGACGTGCTCCTCCGTCAGCGTATCGATGCATTCGATGACGCGCGCGTTCGCCGTCGACGCCACGTCGCGCTTCCGCCGGTAGCGACCAAAGAACGTCTCCTCGTCGCGCGCCATTGCCGCGGGGCGCTGCGACGGGGGGCTCGTCTCGAAGCCGAGCGCCGCCAGCTCCGTGAGGCACTCGCCTTGGGCAGCGCCGAGGTTCATCGCGCCGAAGATGCGCGCCAGTTCCATGGTTGCGGGGCCGCGCTCCGCCGCCCCCTTTGGGATCTCCTGCAGTGCGCGAATCGCCGCTTCGCGACGACCGTGTCGGTCGAGGAGGCGGCCTAGCCGTAGCTTGAGGTCCCACCGCTCCGGGACGCGGCGAAGGCCCGCCTCTAGCTCGCGGGCCGCGGCCGCCGGATCACCCCGGTGTTCGAGGATGTCGGCGGCGCGCTCCTCGCGGCCGGCGCGAGACCAAGCGGTGGCGGCCGCGTCCCCTTGTCCGATAGCCTCGAAGAGCCTCGCGGCCCACCCGTGATGTCCCTTCATGGAGAGCGCGCTCGCGAGCGTCGGCAAGCGAGCGTCGTCTAGGTCGGCGAGCGCCGACTCCGCTGTGTCGTCGTCGTGGGCCTCGCAGGCGAGCAGGAGCGCGCGCTCCGGGAGGTTCCCGCGAAGGGCTGCCCGGCCCGCTTCGGCAAAGAGGCAATCCCGCTCGTAGAGCTCGGCCGCGAGCTGCAAGTCGCCGCGCGCTTCCGCGAGCGTCGCCGCTTCCCGCAAGCGCTCCGCAAGGATGAGACGCTCGATGTCGGCGTCCACCTCAGTCCTCGTCGTCTTCGTCGTGGACCGGTTCACCGTCGGTCCTGGCGTCGAGCGAGGCCTCGACCTCGGCGCCGATGGCGAAGGGGTTCGTCGGCTCCTCACCGCGCGTCTTCGCGCGGGCGTCGCTCTTCGATGCGAGGTCCGCCAGGATGCCCCGTTCACGGTTCTTGCGGCCAGGACCGCTCCGATCGACCCAGAAGTAACTTCTCTCCCTCACGTCGACGTGGACGAATCCGCTCGTCGGGTAGAGCCCCACGCCGACGAAGCCCAAGTCGCGCGCCGCCTTCGCCACGTCTTCGTCGCGCGCGCCGGGGATGACGATGTCGGCGGCCCGTCCGCAGGAATGATTCGAGCCGCGGCCGCGGACCGGCGGCCGTTCGCTCGCGGCACGTCCCGGCCGGTAGCCCGAGACGAGGCGGACCTCCGGCGCGTCGAACTTTCGTTGCAGCTGGTAGAGCAGATCGATGAGGCGCGGCTCGATGGGATGTTCGGAGGCGCTAGACGAGTCGCGAAGAGCCTTCGCGGCCTTGTCCAGGTCACGCGCCAGGAACGTGCCGCGGTCGGTCGCCGCCGCGATCTCAACGCGGTCCCCGGTATTGAGCGATGCGAGCACCAGCTTGGCGCGTCCCGTTTCGTCGCGCGGCGCCGTTCGTCCTGTTGGTCGTGTGTGCCACGCCTTTACCGCCTGCACATACTTCGCCGTTAGCTCTGGCTTGGCGCGCTTCGGCGGTACGGCCTTCTTCGGGGGCGCCGACGCTGCGTCCGTCGCGAGGGCCAACGCCGAGAGCGAACATGCGAGCGTCAGCGCGAGGGCAACGGCCTTCATGGGAGAGGTGGCGGCTTTCTCGAGGCGAGGACGCGATCAGCGGCGCCGCGTGTAGGGCAGCTCGCGCACGAAGTCGACGCGGAGCTCGCCCTTGTCGATCCCCGCCGAACGAAACGTCGTCCGGTGCGATCGGCGTACGGCGATGATGCCGTCGCCGTCGCCGAGGAGAGCGCCTGCGACGGTGGCGTGGCCGGTGTCGAGTTGACCGCACCGCCATGTGCTCCGCCGACCCTCGCCGTCGATGGCCGTGACGTCGACGGAGATGGGCTCGCGCTCGGCGCTCGGCTCCCAAGTCAGTTCCACGTCCCCGCCAGCGGCGACGGGATGCGCGGGGTCGTGACCATCCATTCGCAGACCACCGACGTCGCCCGGCGCTTCAATCGCGACGCGGACCGGCCCTAGCTCCGGCTCGCCAGCGACGCGAACCTCCAGGGGAGCGCGACTCGCAACGTCGAGTCGGCTCGCTCCGTAAATGACGCCGGAGACGACGTCGACGACGTCGGGCACGCGGCGCTTGCTTAGCTCGAACGGCGCCGCCGTGCTGTCTGCGTGCAGCGTCACCTTGCCGACGTCGAGGAGTCGCAGGCCCCCGACGGGCACGGAAGGGACTTCTCCACTCGCGCGCACGCAAGATCCAAGGGGCGGCGGCGCCTCGTCGAGGGCGAGGAAGCGCAGCACGTCTTCTGTCAGAGGGCCCGCACGGCCCCGAACAAAGCGAGCCTTCGCGTCGCTGCGGGTGCCATCGGGACCCGTTACGCGTTCGATGACGATCGCTGCGGCGGCGGCGCTCGCCTCGGCGTCGAGCTCGGCGGACGCGCCCACGTTGGCGGAACATCCGGAGGCGCCGGCAAGGGCAAGCGACGCAAAAAGCAACCGGCCGTGCATGCCTACCCAGTTTATTGGGGTGCCCATGCTCCCGCAACCGCTCCAGCGCACGGGGGTCGAAAAAGGAGGCAAGGAGGGTCGGTCTAGAAGGTCCAACTCAGCGCCGTTGCGGGCGTAATGGCCAGCCCCGAGACCTTTGCGGCGGTCTCGTTGTAGCGACCACTTATTGAAATGAACCCCGCTTGGAGCTCCAAGCCGACGTGCAGGTAGCGATAGCCCAGGGCTCCTCCGACCACCGCGCCCAGGCTGAGGCGGTCCGCCTCCAAGACCACGGCTTCCGCGACGCCGGGGCGGGGATCGGTCGAGACGTTCTCGAGCGAAACGCGGTCGAAGCCGCCGCGCGCTCCGAACCACGCCTTGTAGGCGCTCGACGGGCTCTCGTAGCCCACGAGCGCGGGAACGTCGGCGCCGTAGCCTCGGAGTTTCGACAGGTCCACGTTGCGGAGCGACCCGTCGTCACCGCCGTAGAACGGGGCCGACGCGCCGGCACCGAGCGAAAGGTCCCACTGGCTCGCGAGAGGGAAGCTGCGACGCAAGTCGATCCGCAGGCCGCGCCCGGTGTAAGCCAGACCGCCTTCGAACGAAGCGCCTACGCCGGCGCGCGCGGCGACGAAGGGCGCCAAGCCCGGCGCGACCGCGGCCGCCACGAGCGCGCCACGCGCGTAGCTGGCGTTGGTCCCGGGAGGTCCTGGCACGGCCGCACCCGAGGCTGCCTGCTCGCGAGCGGACGTGAGCGCGCCGGTCAGCTCGCCGGTCGCGAACTGGGCGCTGGTCCCGGCGACGGCGCGCACGTCGCCGCGAGACAGGGTTCGGGCCGGATGAAGGAGTGGGCCTCCGCCGCCGCACGCGCAAAGAACGGAGAGCGGCACCAGGAGCGCCACGCGGCTCGCTGCAAGGCTGCCGTGCGCTGTGACAGGTCGTGACGACACGTGGCGTTCACGCTCGCCGGCGACCGCGCGCCGGCCCACCCCTGATTGCACTACTTGCGGAACCGGGACGGAAACACGTTCGTCGAGACGCGCTTCTTGAGCTCCTCGTCGTCGGGATGAAGGCGCAACGCGCGCTCCAACAGATTCTGTTCGGCTTCCGAGTGGGCGGGGTCGGGGAGGCAACACTCGACGGGGCACACGGCCTGGCAGGCCTCGTGGTCGTAGAAGCCCACGCACTCTGTGCACAGCTCGGGATCGATGACGTAGATCTCATCGCCCTCGCTGATCGCTTCGTTGGGGCACTCGGGCTCGCAAGCCCCGCAATTGATGCAGTCAGCCGTGATGTGGGTCGCCATGGCGTTTGGTCCGAAACCTCGGGGTCTCTATAGCCCATTTCGCCACCAAGAAAGGGCCTTTTGGATGACCCCGTGCGAGCCGCTCCGGAGGCCGAGGTCGCGTGGCGGTAGGCGCCGTCGCGGACAGCTGCGCCTCCGCTCGCTGCTTATCGCTCGACGTGAATGGCAAGCGGCACCAGCGTGACCGCGCCCATGATGCGCATCGGCCTCGTGCACTACGCCGCCTTGGCGCTTTTCGCCGCCCTGGCCGCTGGATGCACCCCGGTCCTCGGCGACCCGTGCGTCCTCTCGACCGACTGTTCGCTCCGCGGCGATCGGACGTGCGACACATCTCAACCGGGCGGCTACTGCACGATTCGCGACTGCCGTGGCAACGGCTGCCCCGACGACGGCGCCTGCGTCCTCTTCGAGGCGACGGTCCCCGGCTGCGCGTTCGACAGTCGCGCCCCAAGTCGCGTCGGGCGCTCCTACTGCATGGCGGCTTGCGCCGACGATACCGACTGCCGCGGCGGCTACGTCTGCGTCGACGCGAAGGCTGCGCCCTGGCTCGGCGTTATCCTCGACGACGACACGAGCAAGCGTGTTTGCATCGTCCCAGCGACCCCGTCTACGGCCACGCGGCTCACGGCGTCGGCGCCCGTCTGTTCGGCATTCTCGGGCGACGCGGGGGTTGGGGTCTCGGTGGCCCCAGATGCAGGCGCTGATTCAGGGCGAGATGCCGCGACCCCCATCGTGGATGCTGGCAACACGGACGCCGCCGACGCGGGCACCGACGCCGCGCTACCGAGCGACGCCGCGAGCGGCGGGTAGTTTCCCACTTGGCACGGCGCGCCCCGGCGATCGGTCTCGTCGTTACCCGCTCCGGCGAAGCGCTCGCCGTCCTCGTCCTGCTCGCCTCCCTGGTCTTCTTCGCGCTCCGGCTCCTGCCGGGCGATCCGGCGGCGCTTGTCCTCGGCGATCAAGCGAGCCCTCGCGAGCTCGCGCTCTTGCGCAATCGGCTCCATCTGGACGAACCGATGGCGAAACAATACGGGCGCTTCCTGTGGGGCCTGCCGCGGCTCGACTTTGGCGAATCGCTCCGTCGCCCCGGAGTGCGGGCCTCCAGCCGCGTCGCCGTCGCGCTCGGTCCTACCGCCGAGCTCACCTTCCTGGCCATGGGCATCGGCGCGACGGGCGGGCTCGCCGTCGCCGTCCTCGCTGTGGGACCGTGGCTTGGTCGCCGTCGGCGCTACGTCGACCGGGCGCTCGTCGTTGTGGCCGCCACGCCCCTCTTGTCGTTCGCCCCGCTCTTCACGTACCTGCTGGCGGCTCGCTGGCGCGTGGTGCCGTTGCCCGGTGATCCCGACGCGGGCTTTCGCGGCGCCCTCTTCGCGGCAGGCCTCTTGGCTATTCCGTTGGCGGCGCAGCTTGGACGCATCACCCGCGCGGCGCTCGCGGAGGTCGTCGACCTCCCTTTCATCGTGGTTGCGCGCGCCAAGGGCGGCAGCAGCGCTCGCGCGTTCTGGCTCCACGCATTGCCGGCGTGCGTCGGCCCCGTCGTGACGGTCCTCGCCACGCAGTTGGGCGCGCTCCTCGGCGGCGCGGTGGTCCTTGAGCGACTCTTCGAGCGGCCCGGGCTCGGGACCCTGATCCTCGAAGCCTACGCGTCTCGCGATCTGCCGGTGCTTGAGGCGGGCGTTGTGGCGGCCGGAGCGCTCTTCGTGTTCGCGCAGACCGGTGCCGCGTTCGTTCACGCGGCGCTCGACCCGCGGGTGCGCTCGTGAAAGCACCGTGGCGCATGGCGCCGCTCGCGCTCGTCACGGCGGCGTGTCTCTTGGCAAAGGGACACGGCTCACCGACGCGCCTTGAGCCGGCGCACGCTTGGTGTGCGCCCTCAGCATCGCGGCTCCTTGGGTGCGGCGAGGGAGGCGTGAACCTCTTGCCCTTCGTGGCGCACGGGATCTTGCGCGGCGTCGTGCTCGCCGCGGGCGTGGCCGCCCTGGCCTTCGTCATCGGCACCGTCGTCGGAGCGGCGGCGGCGCTGCGCGGCGGCTCCGTCGAGCGCGCCACCGAGCGCACGCGATCTGCTGCAAGCCTTCCCGGGTTCTTGCTCGCGATGGTGGTCCTCTCGGCGGTGCGTGCGCCGTCGCGCGCTCACTTGGGGGCGGTCTTCCTCTTGACCGCGTGGGCGCCCTTTGCGCGCCTCGCGCTTTCGCAAACGCGGGTCCTCCGAGAGGCGACCTTCGTCTCGGCGGCCGTGGCCCTCGGCGCCGCTCCGGGCCACGTGCTCTTGCGTCACATCGTTCCCAACCTCGTTGGTGTCGGGCGCGTGCAGCTCGGCGCTACGGCCGCCGGCGTCGTCGTGGGCGAGGCGGCGCTGGCATTCGTGGGCCTTGGCCCCGCCGACGGCGTGTCGCTCGGCGCGCTCATGGATCAAGGCGTCGCCGGCATGTTGCGCGCGCCGCACGTCCTCGCGTTGGGCTCGCTCTCGGTGCTCGTCACGAGCGGAGCGTTGCTCGTGGCTTCCGGCTCCGCGACGCCGATTCGTAGCGATCGCTGACGCACCGCTTTCGGCCTGTGCAAGACTGCGCGGGTGTTTGCTCCCCTCCGCTGCCCCGCTCCATCGAGGCTGCCTTCCGTGATGTCGGCTCCACGAAGTCCGACGTGCGCGCGGCGGCGGCGCGCGATGTGGCGCGGCACGCCCTCGCCGACGCGAAGCTGCGCGAACGGGCCGTGCAAGCGCTATCGGCGGCCCTCGAAGACGCGGCGCCCCTCGTTCGCTCGGCGGCGGCGCTCGGCCTCGGTGAGCTCGAGGCCAAGGAGAGCTTGCCGCGCCTCCTGCTCTGCGTCGAAGACGAGAACAACGACGTGCGCCAGATGGCGCTCACGGCGCTCGGCGAGCTCGGCGACGAGCGGGCGTTGCCGCGGCTACGGCGCGCGCTCACCGATGAGCGCCCCGAGGTTCGGTACCAGGCCGTCATCGCCGTGGCGCGCCTCGCGTCGCCTTCGGAAATCGCCGAGGTGCTCGCGGCGTCGCTCGCCGACTCGGATGGAGCGGTCCGGTACATCGCCCTTCGCGTCGGCGAGGAGCGGCTCGTCGAGCTCGTCAAAGATAGCCCCGCGGCCTTGCCCGCGTTTGCGCCGCTCGTCGAGGCCGCCGCCGGCCTTTGCGTGGAGAAAGGCTTGGAGCCGCGGCTCGTGCTCCCAGCCGCGATCCTCCTCGCCCGTGCCGGCCGTCGCGACGAAGCGGCGCGCTTCGTCAGGGACGCGGTGCGCGGCGCGCTGTCGCCCATCGAGCAGGAAGACGAGCAGGAGGCCGTCGAACTCGCCGGCGAGCTTGGCCTCTCAGACCTCGTGCCCGACTTGGAGCGACGCGCCTACGGCGCCGCGCGGCTCCTCCGCGATACGTGCGTCTTCCACGCAACCATCGCCCTCGCGCGTTTGGGGCACGGTCGCGCCATCGAGCAGATCACGCGCGATCTCACGGCGCGGCGCGGCCCGACGCGCGCCGCGGCGGTGGTCGCGGCGGGCCGGGCGCGGCTCGTGTCCTTGCGCAGCGTCATCGCGTCGCTCGACGACGCGTCCGTCGATGCGGCCCTTCGGCGCGAGGCGCTTGGGCTCCTCGACGAGGCCGCACCTTGAAGGCGCCGCGACCGCCGCGTCGGGCCCTGGCCCTCGATGCCGTCTCCACGCTGGCGCTCGCCGTCTGGTTCGGCGGCCTCGTCGTGCTCGGCGCCGTCGTCGCGCCCATCGTGTTTCGTACCGTGCCGATGCCCACGGCGGCCGACGCCATGACGCTCGTGTTTCGTCGCTTTGACAGCGTCGCTCTTGGCGCAGCGATCGTCGCGTGCCTCGCTGAAGGGGCCGCCCTCGCGTGGGGCTACGCCCGCGTGCGGAGCCACACGGTGATGCTCTTCGCGGCTGCGGCGCTGGCCCTCGTCCAAGCCATGGCCCTCTCGGCGCCCATCGAAGCCCTGCATCGCGAAGGCGCCGTGCGCGGCCGGGGCGCTCCCGGCGAGCGCCTCGAGGTGCTCCACCGCTGGGCCGAGCGCTCGGCGAAGACGCAGGTGCTGCTGCTTGCGGGGTGTTTGTTCCTCGGCCGCGTGAATACCAAGAAGCGGCTCCCCGTCTGAAGAGTCACGGCCGAGTGCTGGCGTGCGATCCCGCGCCGGCCCCTTGGACTTCCTTCCTTCATGCCGCAGCTGACCGCTCCGCTCCACGTAGAAAACCGCGCTTCCGGCGCCGTTTCGCCCCTCCGCCCCCACCCGCCCGGGAGCTGTGATGCGGTCGAGACAGCACGAAAGGTATGGGAACGTGTTGACGCTCGGGGGCCGGTCAGTATAGTCCGCGCACTCTTGGCCAGGGCGCAGCTTGCGCCACGGTCCAAGGGGCGTCACGGTAACGGGCCCGAGCGGACGGATCATCGTTCCTTCCTTTCGGCGACTTCGTTGGCTTGCGGCCCCGGCCGCGATGAGGAGGCAATTACATGTTGAAGATGTCCTTGGGTCTCGCTTCCAGCGCGGCTCTTTTGATGATGCTCGCGAATGGCTGTTCGTCTTCGGAGACCGCGGTCGGCGGCGGCGATTCCGGCACCACGCCCGCGAGTGACGCGTCCACTAAGAAGGACGGCACCACCGGCACCAGCGACGGCGGCACGACCGAAACCTGCAGCCCCGGCGACGTGGCCTCCTTCAAGCCGACCTGGAAGGTGCCCGCGGCCTTCGGGACGAAGAAGTGCACCGATCTCCAAATCGAAGCGCTCATGTGCGCCATCGACGACAACGCCGACCAGGCCACCTGCGACAAGGCGAGCAAGGACGCGGCGAACAAGGACTGCCTCGCGTGTATCTACACGCCTTCCAGCGCCAAGAACCCCGGCCCGCTCATGGTCTCCACCTCCGGCGGCGTCATCAGCCTCAACATCGCAGGCTGCATCGCGAACTCGGAAGGCAAGACCACCGCGGCCGACTGCGGCGCAAAGGTCCAAGCGGCTGATCAGTGCGCGGATGAAGCGTGCGAGGCCAACTGCCCCACGGACACGACGGAAGGCTTCAAGGCGTTCCAGGCGTGCACCGAAGCAGCGCTCTCGGGCGGCTGCGAGTCGTTCTCGACCGACGCGGCTTGCGCGGAAGACCTCACCAAGGCCGGCGGCGCGGCTGAGAAGTGCCTCGAGGGCACCGGCTTCCTCGAGCGCGCGACGAACCTCGCCACGCTGTTCTGCGGCGGCGGCACGGCGACCACCGACGGCGGCACGGACGCGGCCAAGGATTCGCCGACCGAAGGCGGCTGAGCCTTCGCCAACGTGACGCGAACATGACAAGGGGCGGTTCCTCGCGGGGCCGCCCCTCTGTCTTTTTGTTCGCTCCTTTGTGAGCGTTGCTCCGCGACGTGGTCCCTTGATTCAAGGAAGAGCATGAAGATTCCCTCCTGGTTACCCTTGGCAGCGATTTCCCTCTCGCTGGCCGCCTGCGGACGGTGCGGCGAAGCGTCGAGCGAGGGCACCGCCCCCGGCACCGACCTTCAGAAGAGCCGAACCACCCAGCGCGTGAGGCTCGCGCGCCCCGGGCTCATCGACCTTGGCGACGCGTCGGCGGCCCCCGCCCCAGCCGACGCCGCGCCCGGGCTAGGGGATCGCTAAACAGCTCTCGCACGCAGGCTCCCCCGAGGGACCCCCCGTTGCCGCGCTCGCGGGGCGCCCAAGTGCGCCGTCGTCGAACGCCGCAAGCTTGAGTATGCTGCGCGCCGCATGACGCTCGACACCGGTCACTCGGGCTCCTCCGCCTCTCTACCCTGGGGCGCTCCACGCGTGGCGAGCGACGCCGACCCCCACGACGTCGGCCTCTTACGCGTCCTCGACGACGAAGCGCGGGCCGCCGCAGGCGCGCCGACGATTCCTTCCGACATCCTGCTCCGCGGCTACCGCGAGATGCGCCGGCTCCGCGCCATCGACGCGCGCATGATCGTGCTGCAAAGGCAGGGGCGCGTCGGCTTCTACGGCGCGTGCACGGGCCAGGAAGCGGTGCCCATCGCCACGGGCCTCGCGCTCGAAGCGAACGATTGGGTCTTCCCGGCGCTCCGCGAGCAGAGCGTGATGCTCGTGCGTGGCTTTCCGCTTCGGGCCTTCATCGCGCAGGTCTTTGGCAACTCCGGCGATGTCCTCAAGGGGCGGCAGATGCCGAGCCACCACTCGGGTCGCGCCGTTCATCAGGTGAGTTGGTCGTCGAACATCGGCCCCCAGATCCCGCAGGCCGTGGGCGCCGCGTGGGCCATGAAGCGGCGCCGCGCCGAAGACGGCCCCCGCATCGCCGTCGGATTTTCCGGCGACGGCGCCACCAGCCAGCCGGACTTTCACTACGCTCTCAACTTCGCCGTCCGATACGACGTGCCGGCGGTCTTGGTCACGCAGAACAACCACTGGTCCATCAGCGTTCCTACGTCAAAACAGACGGCGTCACGCACCCTCGCCATCAAGGGGCGCGCGTATCGCATCCCCACGGCACGCGTCGACGGCAACGATCTCTTGGCCGTGTACCTCGTCCTCAAGGCGGCCTTCGAGCGCGCTCGCCGCGGGGAAGGGCCAAGCTTCGTCGAGTGCGTCACCTACCGCATGGGCGCGCACTCCACGAGCGATGATCCGACGCGCTACCGCTCCAACGAGGAAGTCGAGCACTGGCGCCGCAAAGATCCCGTCGATCGGCTGCGCAAGCACCTCGCCGGTCTGGGCCTCGTGACCGATGCGTCGGACGCGGCGCTCGACCTTGAATTCGCCTCGGAGATAGGGGCTGCCATCAAAGACGTCGAGGCCCTGCCGCCGCCCGATCGCGCGACGCTCTTCGATGACGTGTACGCCACGTTGCCCTGGCACCTCGAAGAGCAGAGGGCCGCGCTCGCCAAATTGCCGCCGGCCCCTACACACGGCTGAGAGAACACGAACGCCCGCCGCGAGCGGGCGCACTGAGAGATAGGTCGAGGAACAAAACATGTCGAAGAGCTACGACGCAATCGTGATTGGTGGTGGACCTGGCGGCTACGTGTGCGCCATCCGGCTTGGCCAGCTCAAGCAGAAGGTGCTCTGCGTCGAGAAGGAAGAGGTTGGCGGCGTGTGCCTCAACTGGGGCTGTGTCCCCTCGAAGGCGCTCATCTCGGCGAGCCACACCTACGAGAAGGCTCGCGACGGCGGCATGATGGGCCTCGTGGTCGACGGCATTCGCGTCGACGTCCCCAAGATGCAGGAGTGGAAGGACGGCATCGTCAAGAAGCTCACCGGCGGCGTGCGCACGCTGCTCAAGGGCAATGGCGCCGAGCTTGTTTACGGGACCGCCCGCGTGACGGGACCGACGAGCGTCGAGATCGTGACCCGTGAAGGAGTGAAGGAGACCGTCACCGCGAAGGCCATCGTCGTCGCGAGCGGCTCCTCGACGGTGGAGCTTCCGACCTTCAAGTTCGACGGCAAGCAGATCATCGGCGCCAAGGAGGCCGTCAGCTTGAAGTCCGTGCCCAAGCGGCTCCTCGTCATCGGCGGCGGGGTCATCGGCCTCGAGCTCGGCAGCGTCTACCAGAAGCTCGGCTCCGAGCTCATCGTGGTCGAAGCGACGCCGAGCCTCCTGCCCGGCGTCGACGCCGATCTCACGGCCGTCGTCGAGAAGAAGCTCGTGAAACACGGCGCCAAGATCATCAAGAACGCCAAGGCCATGGGCTACGAGCGAAACGCCGACGGCTCGCTCGCCGTCAAGGTCGACATGGGCGGCGGGAAGCACGACACCGTGATGTGCGACGTGGTCCTCGTCGCCGTCGGGATGCGCCCCAACGGGGCCGGCCTCGGCCTCGAGGAAGTCGGCGTCAAGGTCGAGCGCGGCTACGTGCCCGTAGACATCTCCGGCCGCACGACCGTCGCGAGCATCTACGCCATCGGTGACGTGAGCGGCAACCCGATGCTGGCCCACAAAGCGAGCAAGGAAGGGGAGGTCGTGGCCGAGATCATCGCCGGTCACAAGGCCGCAAAGGACTGGGTGGCGATTCCCGCGGCCATCTTCACCGATCCGGAGATCGCGACGGCGGGTCTCACGGAGACGCAGGCCAAGGAGAAAGGCCTCGAGGTGCGCATCGGGAAGTTCCCGTTCGCCGCGCTGGGCCGCGCCATGGCTGTCGCCGAGACCGACGGATTCTTCAAGGTCGTGTCCGACGCCAAAACCCACGAGGTCCTGGGCATCCACATCGTCGGGCCCTCGGCGAGCGATCTCATCAGCGAGGGCGCCCTCGCGCTCGAGATGCACGCCTTCCTCGAGGACATCGGCCTCACCATCCACCCGCACCCGACGCTCGGCGAGGGCATGATGGAAGCGAGCCTTCACGGCCTGGGCCAAGCCGTCCACGTCATGAACAAGTAGGCCGGCCGGGCGCCGCGCCGCGCAGGGGCCGGTCCGAGAGCGCGCCGGCCCGCTCAGCGCCGGCCCTTGAAGCCCATCATTTGCTGGACCGCGCCTTCGCTCGCTTCGGCGATCTCGGCTTGTTCGCGCGCTCGATCGGCGCAGTCTTCGCAGAGCTTTTTGGCCTTCCCGTCCACCTTGACGCTCACGAGCGAATCGACCTCGGACTCGCATTCTTTGCAGATCGGCATGGGGGCCTCCTCTCGGCTCGGGTTGCCATGTTAACCTAAGCCAAGCGAACGGTCCCTAGCCGACGCCGGAGCAACCTACGATGGGCATCTTCGATCGCATGGGCAAGGTCATCTCGAGCAACGTCAACAACCTGCTCGACCGCGCCGAGGACGACAAGAAGCTCCTCGACCTCACCGTCGAGGAGATGGAGGAGCAGCTGCGGCGCGGACGCCAGGAGGTCATCTCGGCCGTCGCCTCGGAAAAGCAGCTCAAGAAGCGCGTCGCCGAGCTCGAGGCCGACACCGAGAAGTGGGACAAGCGGGCCGAGCTCGCCATGAAGGCCGGCGACGAAGATCTTGCGAGAGACGCCCTCAAGCAGAAGAAGCGCGTCTCGACGGAAGCGCAAAATGCCGAGAAGGCGCGGCAGGAGCAAGCGACGCAGGCGCTCAACATGAAGGCCGAGCTGGAGCGCATGGATCAGAAGCTCGACGAGCTCCGCCTTCGCAAAGGCACCATCGCGGCGCGCTCCGAGCAGGCCAAGGCCGGCGGCGGCAGCGAAGGACTGGGGGCGCGTGGCGGCTCGAGCGCCTTCGACAACTTCCGCCGCATGGAAGACAAGATCGAGGGCCGCGAAGCGGAGGCCGCGGCGATGCGCGAGGTCGAGGAGGCCGTTGGTGGCGGCAAGAAGCACGACGACCTCGAGGCGAAATTCCGCGACCTTGAGCGCGGAAAGGCGCCCGGTGGTGGCGGTGGCGCGAGCTCGGAGATCGAAGAAGAGCTCGCCGCGCTCAAGAAACGCGTCCGCGTGACCTGATCTTGCCCTGACCGGATGCATTCCGACCCGTGACCCAAGACCGCCGCATCGTCGTCACGTTCCGCATGCCCTCTCAAGGGGTGCGCGCCGGGGAGCCGTCGAGCTACCTCGTGCGGTCGCGGTCGCTCGCGAGTCGTGCCGAGGCCCTCGGCGCCACCCTCTGTTCGTGGAGCGCGATGACCGTCGCCTTCGCGTTCCCGGTTGATGCCCTCGAAGAGGCCATCGACCTCGTAGTGTCGCTCATCACGGAGGTGAGCCCCGAAGGCGAACGCTGGGCTGCCGGCGTGGCCGAGGGCTCCATGGAGACGCTCGATGACAAGCGCAACGAGCTTGCCTGGGGTGAGCCGCTCGTTGTGTCGCTGACCTTGTCGCGGGTGGCGCGCTCCGGCGAGGCGCTCGTACACACGGGGCTCTCCGCCATCGATGCCCTTCGACTCATGGAGGTGCGCGCAGCAACCGACGGAGGCCTCGAGGTGCGTGGCAGCCGCCTTGACCCTCAGCGCCCCTGGCGCCGCCGGCCTCACTCGGGCGCTGCCGTTGAGCCGAGCCCCCCGCCGCCGCCGGCCAAGCTCGCCGCGGTTCCCGGAGCGGTGAAGGCGCCCAACCTGGCTAGCGGCGCGGCCGCGGCGCTGCCCGTGCCACCACCGCGCCCTTCGGTGACCAACGAGGCGCGCCTGTCGGTGAGCAGCGAGGCGCGCACGATCCCCAATCGTCCTCCCGCACCCTCCATCGTGGCCATCGAGGACGACGAAAAGCCCGAGACGCCGCGCCCGCGGGCGACCGCTGCCGAGATGGCCGCCGCCGTTCGCACATCACGCGCGGCGTTCCTCGCCCGAAACAAGCTCGCCCTCGCCGAGTCCGCGGCCACGCTGGAGGGCGGAGCGTCGACGTCCGCGGGACGCCTCCGGGCCTTTGCGGATTTTACGCGCGGCGACGTAGGCCCCGCGCTCCGAGCCCTCGAGCAAGCGCGCGACGAAGCGCGCGGCGGCGCTCGCGTGCAGGCGGCGCTGGCCCTCGCGGTGATGCTCGCCGGCGTTGGCAAGGCCGACGACGCGCTCCTTGAAGCGCTCGACGCGCTGGCGCGTGCTCGCGAACTAGGTGACGCCCTAGCCGCCGACGCCTGCGCGCGCTTCCTTCGCCGCCTCACCGCGGCACGCCTCGAGCCGCCGTCGGAGCCCCTGCTCGATGAGCTCGATGTCGACATCGATCTCGAAGACTTCGACGCTTCCCCCTAGTTTTTCCCGGCCTAGGGTCCGAGGTCCTCGCGCTGAACGAGGATCTCTCTCAAGATCTCCGCGACGGCCTCGTAGAGCGCCTCCGGGATCTCGGCGCCCTCCTCCAACGTGCGGAGCGCGTGCGCGAGGGGCACGTCGCGCACGACGGGCACACCAAAGTCACGGGCCGCACGCACAATGGCTTCGGCGACGACGCCTTCACCGCTCGCGAGGATCACCGGCGCGCTCTCACCCTCGCTGTCGTAGTGGAGCGCCGTAGCCAAGTGCGTCGGATTCACGATCACGACGGTCGCTCCCTTCACGGCGCCCGCGTTCGCCGCGGCCAACAGCTCCTCGTGCGCGCGCTTCCGAGCGGCCAAGAGTGCAGGGTCGCCCTCGCTCTCCTTGTGCTCGCGCTGCACCTCCGCCTTCGTCATGCGGAGGCGCGCCATCCACCCGCGTCGCGTCAACGCCAAGTCGGCGGCACCCAAGCCGAGTCCGAGCGCGACGGCCCACGACGCGATGGACTGGGCGAGAACGGCGGCGACGGATAGCGCCGCGAGCGAGCCGCGCGCCGGCAAGCGTACGAGAGCCAACAGATCGGGAAGGTGGTCACGAAGGGTGGTCACGACGATGGCGCAAATGGCGCTCGCGACCAAGAGCGCGCGCACGGTCGCGAAGAGCCGCGTCGGAGTCGCGAGCTCCGCAAGACCGCGCACAGGGTTGAGGCGCGACGCGTCGGGAGCGAGGCGACTGAGGGCTACGGTACCGCCGGTCTGCACCATGGTCGCGACGGCGCTGACGAGGAGTGCCGCCAAGAGGACAGGGAAGGAGAGCGAGACGACGAGCGCGAGGGCTTCGGCCGCTCGATGCTCCAGCGTGGCCAGCTCCGTCAGGCTCGTGCTTGGGCTCGAAGAAGTCGCCGCGACAATTCCGTGGGTCGCCGTCTCGAGGAGTCGGCGCGCCGCGAAGGGGAGCACCGCGAGCACCACGACCGCGAACGTCACCGATTGCGTCGCCGCCGCACTTACGCCGCTGTCGCCTCGCTCCCGCGCCTGTTTGAGGCGCCTTGGTGTCGGTGCTTCGGTCTTCGCGCTCATCGTTTGCGTGCGGGGGCCTTTGCCTTCTTCCGTCTCGTTGCCGCCTTGGCGGCCACCTTCTTTGGCGACTTCTTCACGGCTGACTTCGACTTCGTCTTGGTGTTCGCGTTGGTCTTGGTCTTGGTCTTGGTCTTGGATCGCGCAGGCTTCTTCGCGACCTTCTTTGCCGGCGCAGCCACCTTCTTGGCGACGGCCTTTCTCTTCTTCGGCGAGTTCGCAGCCGAAGTTGCGTGCTCGAGCGCGATTTCTCCGAACGGAGACGGCAGCACCTCGCCACGCACGATGCGGAAGAGATCGAGGAGCAGCTCACGAACGCCTTCACCGGTGACGGCCGACACAAGCCGCACGTCCACGCGCTTCTTCGCCAGGGCCGCGCGGATACGCGGAAAGGCCTCGCGGACATCGGTTCGGTCCGCTTGGCTGAGGGCGACGATCATCGGCCTCTTGGCGAGCGCCGCATCGAAGCGGCTCAGCTCTTTCATGAGCACGTCGTAGTCGCGCACCGGCTCTCGGTCCTCGCCCGGGTCCAACGTGATGAGGTGCAAGAGCGCCCGAGTCCGCTCGACGTGTTCAAGAAGCGAACGCCGAGCCCCGCTCCCTGCGACGCGCCAGGAATGAGGCCTGGAATATCCGCCATCACGAAGGATGCTTCGTCATCGACGCGAACGACGCCCAGGTGTGGCACCAGGGTTGTGAACGGATAGTCGGCCACCTTCGGACGCGCGGCGGAACACGCGCGAATGAACGTCGACTTGCCGGCGTTGGGAAATCCGAGCAAGCCAACGTCCGCCATCACCTTGAGCTCGAGGCGAACGTCACGCTCCTCGCCCGCTTCGCCGGGCTCCGCGCGGCGCGGTGCCCGGTCAAACGACGTCGCGAAGTGAATGTTGCCGCGGCCGCCGCGGCCGCCGCGGGCCACCACGGCGCGCGCGCCGAGTTCGCTCAAGTCCGCGATCTGGGTGTGCGTCGCGACGTCGACGATCTGGGTCCCCACGGGGACGCGCATCTCGAGGTCGGCGCCGCCGCGTCCGTAACAGTCTTTGCCGCGCCCCGGCTCGCCATCGGGGGCGCGAAGGTTTCGCTGGTGCGTGAAGTCGAGGAGCGTCGAGAGGCCGGGATCAGCGACGAAAATGATGTCGCCGCCTTTGCCTCCATCGCCGCCCGAGGGCCCGCCATGGGGCACAAATTTCTCTCGGCGAAAGGCTACGCAACCGTTGCCTCCCTTGCCGGCGAACAGATGCACGAGGGTTGAGTCGACGAACTTCATGGGGAGTGGGTTATACGCCTATTTTCCCACGTTCCAGTGCATCGATTCACGGGGTCGATGCGCGTCGTGGGCCTGTCTGGGGCGCGGAAGGGGAGCCAGCGAATGGCTGAGACCAGGCCGCCGGCCTCGCTGGCGGAGGTCGCGCGGTTTTCGTACCTTGGCGCCCACCATGGCAGCCAAGAAGCGTCCGCCCGAACTGACCGAACCAGCCCGCGACCCGCTCGTTCGCTTCGGCGTCGCGATGGAGGCTTCGTTGCTTGACGAGTTCGACGCCATCGTTAACGCGCGTCGGAGCACGCGCTCCGAGTTGCTGCGCGACCTTGCCCGCGCCGAGATCACCCGTGCCCACCAGCGTTCCGACGCGAAGGCCGTTGGAACCCTCACGCTCGTCTACGACCACCACGTGCGGGACCTCAGCGAGAAGCTCAACCAAATGCAGCACGACCTCGGCGACGCGGTCCGCTCGACGCTGCACGTTCACCTCGACCACGATCACTGCCTTGAAGTCATCGTGCTCATGGGCCGTGCGCGCGAACTGCACGAGGTGGCCGACCGGCTCTTGGGCACCAAGGGCGTAAAACACGGCGCCCTCGAGCTCGTTCGGACCGAGCGCCCCGGCGCCTCGCCGCGCAAGCACGCGCATCCGTAGGGGCGTTCATCGCCCTAATACGCGTGCTCACTCGTCCAGCTGGACGAATTTTCATTTCGTTGGCACGAATTCGAAACTCGCCGAGATCAGGCGACAATCGTTGGCACACCAACGATCGCGCCTACGGTGGGGAAAATAACCCTCTTTACGTGATCGGCCCGAAGTCGGAAAACGGCAGGCTCGCTGGCTGCAACGCTCCATCTCGATGGTGTCGCGCGGCCCGGAAAGGAGGTCCGTGCAATGACGGTCGATGCAATGGCGACTTGGCTTCTGGGAGCGATGGTGTCCTGGAGCCCCCCCCAGAACCACCACAAGGAAGGGGCGGACGCCGCCCTCGCGCGGTACGGCGCCATCGCTCGCGACCTCGCGTCGGTGGCCCTCGAGGCGGAGCAGGCTCCGCTCTTCGACGGTCCCACCGGCCGCGCACAGACGGCCTTGCTGCTCGCCGCCGTGGCCTCGCTCGAATCGGATTTTCGCCGCGAGGTCGACACGGGCAAGCTGCGCGGCGACAACGGGCGAAGTTGGTGTATTCTGCAAGTACAGGTCTACGGCAAGACGCCCGAGCAGTGGACGGGACAAGATCTGGTGGACGACCGGAAGCGCTGCCTCAAGAGCGGCCTGCGCGTGATGCGAGAGTCGTTTCGCCTGTGCAAAGCGCTGCCGGTTGAATACCGCCTCTCGGGGTACACGTCGGGCACCTGTTGGGCGGAGCCGCTCGCAAAGGTTCGCTCGAGGAGGGCCTTCTCCTATTGGAAGAAGAAGCCGTTTGCGGCGCCCGGCGGCGCCTGAGGCGCATCTTCGGGCCGGCGAGCTAGAAGCCTCGGCGACCGCCGCGTGGGCGCGCGAAGGGGCGGTGGTCGCCGTTCATGGCGCGTCGAGCCAAGTGACGATCGTGCGCAGCGGGCCCGGGTTACCCCGCACTGCGACCGCCATGGCGTGTCGTGCTGAAGGGAACGCCTGCTCGAAGAACCAGCCGCCGCCGGGGTCCCCGGCGCTTTCGTCGAAGGTCGCCGTGGGGCGCATGGTGCCGTCGACCGAGAAGGAGAAGCTCCCAAGAGGAATGGCGAGGCCCAGGCCGCGCGCCTTGATGTAAGCCTCCTTCAACGTCCAAAGTTCGAAGAAGCGTCTGCGCTGCCTCTCGGGCGCCAGCGCGCGCAACCCCGCGACTTCCGCTTCGGAGAAAAAGCGGTCGGCGACGCCGACCGTCTCCGTGGCTCGGTCCATGGCTTCGACGTCCACCCCAATGTCGACGTCCCACGCGACGGCGCAGGCCACCAGGCCTCGCGTGTTCGACAAGTTGAAGCGAAGCCGCCGGCCCGGTGCCATTGCGGGCGCCGCCACGTCGCGCAGCTCTGGTCGCCCGTAGGGCCCCAGCTCGAACGAAAGGGCCCGCGGCTCGGCGCCCAAGAGCTCTGCGAGCACGCGCCTCCCAAGGCCTCGCGTGACCATGAACTCATGGCGCACGACGGGCGGAATGTACCGTCGCCAGCGCGCGAGCTCGTCGGGCGCCAGCCAGTCGCCATAGCGAGCGGCGGCGGCGCCGGGCTCCAGAGAGGCCGGATCCACCAGAAAGATCCGCGCTTCGTCGGCCGCGAGACTCCACATCGCGGCGGAGCATAGATCGCTCGGGGGCCGCCTCGCGCGTCCATTCCCGGCGCGCGCCGCGGGAGGCTATGTATGTATTCTGCAAGAATGTAGACTGCAATATCGCGAGCCCGATCGCTCGGCGCGAGCTCCGTTCGCCAGCGCGCGATCGACGCCTGGCCACGCGTGGGCCGCTGCAAATGATGTCGTCGCGGGCGGGCGGAAGTTGGCCAAATATGGCTTGAATTTGGCCCTTGGCGAGCGCTCTGACTACGCTGGAGGTGCCGCTGTAGGGCGAGAGAGACGCGCCTGGGACATGGGGCGAAGTGCTCCTCCAAAACCTCGCTGGCACAAAAACAAATTGTTGAGGTCCTTGCGCGATCCCCGTATCAAGGAAGTATGCGAGGACCCATTTGCCCTAAATTCTCCGGCCTAGCCGGAATCATCTCAATACTCAGCGCAACCGGGTGTGCGGCGGGGGTTGACCCTGGACCGACGCCTGAAGACCCGCGCGCAGGTCGTCCTACGACGACCCTTAGCGACCAGTCGCAAGTCGACCACGTTCGGAGGATCGTGGACACGCACTTCGGCGACGAGAGGGCCCAGTTCTCGGAGGTGTACCGGGACCTTTCGACGTTCGTTTACCGCGACGTGAACAAGAACCAGATTCTCTCTCAGTGGCTCATCGACGAGAGCGGCCACACCTACTGGACGCGAGCTTGCCGCGTCGGCCCCAAAGGCGGAGTGCTTTGGAGCACGTGCAGCTCTTGGGACCTCGGTCATGACGTGTCCGACCTCGGCCTACCGGGTTTTGGCCCAATCGCGGGCATGAACACCTACGTGTGGACCGAGAAGACCGGCAACTTCGACCAGCAGTATTTGGCTCAGACCGTCTTTAGCGAACGCGGCGACCGCCGAATGGGACGCATCTGCCCCATCGAGCGCGAGCCGGTCAACGCAAAGTGCAGCGACTGGGAGAAGCTCGCCATCGACACCCATCAGCTCGACGTTCCGGGCGCCTCCTCCCTCCGTGACGACATGCACTACTCCTACACCTCGGTGGACGGAGAGTCCGTGGTCGTTCAGAGCGTGCTCAGCATCGACGGCTCCCTGCTCTGGGACCGCCATTGCGTGAACGCCAACGCCAGCCCGCTCGTGGCCTCCTACAAGTGCGGCTTCGGTGCGCGTGCTCCGCTCAAGGACTACGGCATTCGGTTCGTCTCTGCGGCCGGCGCGGGTCAGTACACCTACCAAGACGGTGACCAGCAGGTGCTCGCCCAGACCTTCCTCTCGGTCGACGGTGGCCGCGCGTACAACCGCACGTGCACCATCACCGAAAAGGGCGTCGACTGGAATGACTGCTCGCCGTTTACGGCGACCACGATCAGCCAGCTTCGGGTGACCGGCGCGCCGCTCTGAGCCCGCCTTTCACGCGAATCAAAAAAAAATTGGCGTGGCTCCCGCTCGGCCGTTGGTCGGGGCGAGCCCCGCGAAAGTCCCAGGTGTGACATGTCGAGAATGAATTTCAGGCTGTCGGCGGAAGGAATGGTGGGCAGCTAAAGATGGCGCGGTGACCCTGGTCCGGGTTGCCGCCCAAGAAGTCGTGCCCGCGAGAGCGACGCTCCACCGTGTCCTCGCTCGCGGACGCTATCGCGGTGCGACAGGCACAAAGGCATGGGGTCCTCCGCCCCGTGCCTTTGGTCTTTTTGTGGGCTTGGGACGCTGAGGCAAGCAGAACCAGCCCAACCGTCCTTTACAGGTGAAGGGCCGTCTGCTACATCGCCGCCGCTTCCTCCTCGTAGGAGGGAAGACGAGGCGTGCTGAAGCGTCGGCGGACAGCCACCGACGGCCAACCCCTCGAGATCGCGGGTCTTCCGTCAATCTCGGGCACACTTTCGGTCACGCGCTTCATAAGGCGCCCCGGGACGCGGCGGACCCCCACTCGGAGAGGTCATTGATGAAATCCGCGTTTCGTAACGACAAAGCTCACACGAGCTTTGGCCCCGCTTTCGCGAGCGTTTGGGCGTCGATTCTTACCCTGCTCGTCGCCCTGCCGGCGTTTGCTGGCGGCGAAGGGGCGCCCCACCACGGTGGTGGCGAAGCCAACCTCATCGTTCCCAAGCTGAACGACCCGACCATCGCCAGCTTCTTCGGCATGCCGGGCTCGAGCCTCCTCTACATGGGACTCGGCGTCTGCGCCCTCGGCGTGGCCTTCGGCCTCGTGATCTTCAGCCAGCTGAAGAACGCGCCGGTCCACAAGTCGATGCTCGAGGTTTCCGAGCTCATTTACGCCACCTGCAAGACGTACCTGATGACGCAGATGAAGTTCATCCTCATCCTTGAGGCCTTCATCGGACTCGTCGTTGCGATCTACTACGGCGCGATCCTCAAGTTTGAGCTCTCGCGCGTAGCGATCATCCTCATCTTCAGCCTCGTCGGCATCGCGGGCAGCTCGCTCGTCGCGTGGTTCGGCATTCGCGTGAACACCTTCGCCAACTCGCGCGCCGCCTTCGGCTCGCTCGCTGGCAAGCCGTTCCCGACCTACGCCATCCCGCTCAAGGCCGGCATGAGCATCGGCATGTTGCTCATCAGCGTCGAGCTCTTGATCATGCTCGGCATCCTCCTGTTCATCCCCGGTGACTACGCCGGCCCCTGCTTCATCGGCTTCGCCATCGGCGAGTCGCTCGGCGCCTCGGCGCTCCGCATCGCCGGCGGCATCTTCACGAAGATCGCCGACATCGGCTCCGACCTCATGAAGATCGTCTTCAAGATCAAGGAAGACGACGCGCGCAACCCCGGCGTCATCGCCGACTGCACCGGCGACAACGCGGGCGACTCGGTCGGCCCCTCGGCCGACGGCTTCGAGACCTACGGCGTCACCGGCGTCGCGCTCATCTCGTTCATCCTCCTCGCCGTCAAGAACCCCGACGGCTCGGCGAACCTCGCCGTCCAGGTGCAACTGCTCGTCTGGATCTTCGTGATGCGCATCGTGATGGTGCTCGCCAGCGCCGTCGCCTACTTCATCAACGACGTCCTCGCGAAGGCCAAGTATCTGAACGCCGACAAGATGAACTACGAGGCCCCCCTCACGCAGCTCGTGTGGATCACCTCGCTCATCTCCGTCGCCCTCACGTTCGCCGTCTCGCACTCGCTCATCGCGAACCTCGCCGGCGACCCGTCGCTCTGGTGGAAGCTTTCGGCCATCATCACCTGCGGCACGCTCGCCGGCGCGATCATCCCCGAGCTCATCAAGGTCTTCACGTCGACCGAGTCGGGTCACGTTCGCGAAGTCGTCACCTCGTCTCGTGAAGGCGGCGCGTCGCTCAACATCCTGTCGGGCCTCACGGCCGGCAACTTCAGCGCCTACTACATGGGCATCATCCTCGTGGTCCTCATGGGGACGGCCTACTGGTTCAGCATGCAGGGCCTCGGGGTCCTCATGACCGTCGGCAAGGTCGACGCCTCCGCCGTCTTCGCCTTCGGCCTCGTGGCCTTCGGCTTCCTCGGCATGGGCCCGGTCACCATCGCCGTCGACTCCTACGGCCCGGTCACCGACAACGCGCAGAGCGTCTTCGAGCTCTCGACCATCGAGTCCATTCCGGGCATCAAGGAAGAGATCAAGAAGGACTTCGGCTTCGACGTGAACTTCGAGAAGGGCAAGCACTTCCTCGAAGAGAACGACGGCGCCGGCAACACCTTCAAGGCGACGGCCAAGCCCGTGCTCATCGGAACCGCCGTCGTCGGCGCGACCACGATGATCTTCAGCATCATTGTCGTCCTCACCGACGGCCTCTCGAACGTCGAGAAGATGGCGAAGCTCTCGCTCCTTCACCCGCCGTTCCTCTTCGGCCTCATCGTCGGCGGCTCGATGATCTACTGGTTTACCGGCGCTTCCACCCAGGCCGTGACCACCGGCGCCTACCGCGCTGTCGAGTTCATCAAGGCGAACATCAAGCTCGATGGCGTTGTGAAGGCCTCCATCGAGGACTCCAAGAAGGTCGTCGAAATCTGCACGATCTACGCGCAAAAGGGCATGTGGAACATCTTCCTCACGGTCTTCTGCGGGACCCTCGCGTTCGCGTTCTTTGAGTCGTACTTCTTCATCGGGTACCTCATCGCCATTGCGCTCTTCGGTCTCTTCCAGGCGCTCTTCATGGCCAACGCCGGCGGCGCCTGGGACAACGCCAAGAAGATCGTTGAGGTCGAGCTCAAGGCCAAGGGCACGCCGCTCCACGACGCGGTCGTCGTCGGTGACACCGTCGGCGATCCATTCAAGGACACCTCGTCCGTCGCGATGAACCCGGTCATCAAGTTCACGACGCTCTTCGGCCTCCTGGCCGTCGAGCTCGCCGAGCAGATCCCGACCCAGCGCGTCTACCTCGCTGTCGTGCTCTTCGCGATCATGTCGTACTTCGTCTGGAAGTCCTTCTACGGCATGCGCATCGAAGTCAGCGAGAAGGGCTCCGGCGAAGCCGCGGCTCCCTCGCCGGCCGAGTGACACACGACTGACACCAAGCCGCGGCTCCCAGGGGCCGCTCCTCTCGAGGCTCCCGACCAAGTGTCCGGGAGCCTCGAGCTTTTTGCGCTGAAATACGCCGGACCATCGAATTGCGTCTCAGTGAAACGCGCTATGGAACATCCGGCCGAGGCGCGCTAAAGAATGCCCCGGATTCGCCGGGTCCTCGCAAACCCAACGAGTCACCCACGCTCTCGGAGGAACCGCTTGCTTCGAACCACCAAGGTCCTTGGCGCAACGGCCGTGTTCCTGACGCTGCTCGGGATCGCGGAGGCCGGCTGTGGCTCCGACAACTCGGAGTTCGCGACCACTCGGGTTCCCGAAGGCGGTGTGGCCACCACGTCACCCACGGGCCCGGTCGTTGATTTCGAGGCCGATGCGGCGCCCAAGGAGCCCTGCGAAGGTCTCCACTGCGCTCAGGTTAAGTGCGGGCCCGGCGTGACCACCACGGTGACCGGCACTGTGACCGCGCCGAACGGCACGTTGCCGCTCTACAACGCCATCGTGTTCGTGCCGAACAAGCCGCTCGATCCGGTGCCGGAGGGTGCGTCTTGCGATCGCTGCGGCAACGTCTCTGGTGAGCCCGTCGTCGCGACCATCACCGACACCAACGGAAAGTTCACGCTCAAGAACGTCCCCGTAGGCCAAGACATCCCGCTCGTGGTGCAGGTTGGCAAGTGGCGCCGCGAGCTCAAGATCGCCGTCGAGAAGTGCGTCGACAATCCCATCACCGACGTGAACTCCACGCGTCTTCCCAAGAACTCGGCGGAGGGGCACATCCCCAGGATCGCCGTCAGCACCGGCTGGTGTGATCAGCTCGCGTGCCTCCTGCCCAAGCTCGGCCTCGATGCGAGCGAGTATTCGCTCGACAAGACGAAGGGGCGCCTCCACCTCTACCGCGGCAGTCAGGCCAAGCCGCTCGGCGCGGCCGCCGTTGCGCCAGCACCGGCGCCTGCCGGCACCACCGACGCGCAGCTCTTCTGGAACGACGTCAACCAGCTCAAGTCCTACGACATGGTGATGCTCTCCTGCGAATGCGGCGAGCACAACGAGACCAAACCGCAGGCCGCCCTCGACGCGATGTACGCGTACGCCTCAGCCGGCGGTCGCGTCTTCGCGTCGCACTTCCACTACACCTGGTTCCAAAACGGTCCGACGGAGCTGCGGTCCGTCGCTGACTGGTTCGGCGCGCCGGGAAACCCGGAGAATCCGCCCGGGCCCTTCTCCATCGACACGAGCTTCCCGAAGGGCGCGGCGCTGGCCGATTGGCTGGTGAACGTGCAGGCCTCGACCACGAAGGGCGAGATGCCCATCTCGCAGCCGCGCGAGAACGTGGGCCGCGTGCTCTCGACCTCCGCGCAGCGCTGGGTCTACGGCAAGAAGTGGGTCATCCCGGGCGTCATCGCCGATCCCATCCGCCCCGAGCCGACGAAATACCTCACGGTGAACGCGCCCGTCGGCAAGCCCACCGACCAACAGTGCGGCAAGGCGACGTTCGCTGACATGCACCTCTATGCTGGCGACGAACAAGCGCTGCCAGGCCTGCCCGACGACGCGTTCCCCGCCTCGTGCGGCACGACGCTGACGCCGGAGGAGAAGGCGCTCGCGTTTCTCTTCTTCGATCTCTCGTCTTGCGTGCAAGACGAGAAGGAAGCGCCCACGGCGCCGGTGAAGTGAGCGACGTCGACGAGCAAGCTGTCGTCTCCGACGACGCGGCGAACGCGCCCGCCTCCGAGGCCATTGCCAGCGGCTACCGCGCCAAGACGACGGGCGACGACGATCAAGAGATCCGCGCCGCGCAGGCGCTTCACGAACGAATCCAGCGGACGCGGAAGAAGGCGTCGCTCACCTGCATGCTCTCGGGCCTCGCTCTCGGCGTCGTCTTGGCGACCACCGGTCAGGCGTTCCTCGCGGAGCAACTCGGTGGTCGCTTCGGCACCTTGGCCCTCGTCGTGGTCTTCTTTGCGCCGCTCCTCGGAGCGCTCGCTCTCGCCGAGTGGGTGGCGGAGCGCGCCGTCCGCGCGCGCATTGGCGGCTGGATGGCCGAGGTCTCGAAGGAGCACGGCGTGGCCGTGGCCGCGCTCGAAGATCACGCGCGCATCGCAGGGGCCATTGACTAGCGACTATCGTCGCGCCATCGCCTCGAGCCACGCGCTGAGCGACGCCTTCATGGCTTCGACGTCGCTCGCCACAAAGAGGACGCGCTGGTAGTCGGTCGGATCGAACGGTGTGCGCGCGATCTCGTCCAAGTCGAAGGCGCGCTTGGGGACGCTCTCGCGAAAGCGGCCAAGCTCGCCGAAGGAAGACAAGAGGCCCGCTCCGATGACCTCGTAGTCGTCACCCCGCCCGACGACGCCGAACTCGAGCGTGTACCAATAGACGCGAATGAGCGCTTCGATATCCGCGCCTCCGGCGCGCCGCGTCGCTTTGCCGAAGAGGCGATTGAGCTCGGCGAAGGCCGGGTCGGCGAGGAGCGCCGCGTGGCCGATGATCTCGTGCAGCACGTCCGGCTCCGGCGTGTAGAGCGGACGCGAGGCGTGGCGTACGTACTGGGTCGCGAGGAATCGCCCCTCGGCGAGCTCAAGCATGAACTCCGCCGGCGACGCGAGGCCCGCGACGGGGACGAGGGTGAAGCCGCTCGTCTGCGCAAGGTGCTCGTTGACGCGGCGGAACGATGGAACGCGATGCTCGTCGAAGGCGAGGCGCGCCCAGCCCCTCGCGAACGCGTCGCAGGCGTAGCGCTGGTGGAGCGGCCGAAGCTCGCGGAGAGCCGTCGACCAAACTTCGTTCTCGACGTCCGTGTAGCGCACCTCCGGGACCGGGTGCCCCGGCTGCCACGAAAGGGCCAGCGCTGCGATCTCGTCGCGTCGCGCTCGATAGTCGGGGTCGCGGAATCCGGGATGGTCGCGATCGAGCGTAACGAGCGCCGTCGGTTTCATCCCGCGGGACTCACGGCTTCTTGGCGCCCGCCGTGACGACGATCTGTGTCCCGCCGGCCGCCGGGTCGGTCGTGATGACGGTGGAGATCTGCGCATCGTCCGCCGCTTGCCACGCGATCATTTGGCCCGCGGGGGTCGCCATGTCGAGGAGCGCCTTTTTGCCCTTGCTCGCGGCGGCCTTGTAAAAGGCCACGACCTTCTCGCTCGCGTCGGGCGTCGTGAGGGTGACGACGGCTCCCGAGCCCTGCGCGCCGGCGCTGGTCATGACGCCCTGCACCTTGGCGCCTGGGTAGATCGGGGCCGACTTGGGAAAATCGTCGGGGATCTTGGCGCCGGCGCCAAACGTGGCGACGCCGTCTTTACCCTGAACCGTGAGCTTTCCGTCCTTGGCGTTGATCTCGACGTTCTCGCCCGTCTGGGACTTGATCACGGCCTCGGCCGCCTTTTCGGCCGCCTTCTCCGTGAGCTTCTCCTGGATTTTGGAGCAACCGGTGAGCGAGACCGTCGCGGCAATGAGCGTGGCAAAAAGGCGCAGGTGCATGGTCGTGCCGAAGGCACCGTCATGATACGCTGCGACCTCTCGTTTGGGAGGGTTTCGTGCGAAGAAGGCTAGCTCTCGTCCTCATTTTAGGCTCCGCAGCCGCCGGCTGTTCCCTCCTTGTCGAGTTCGATCGCGGCAAGCTCGGTCCGCTCGACGTTCCTGAAGACGCGACCGCCGATGTCGGGACGTCCGACTCAGGCGCCGACGTGTCGACGAGCGAAGGCGGCGGCAACGTCGACGCGGGTTCCGACGCGACGCTCTCGGATGCCGGCGATGCGGGCGATGCCAGCGAGGGGGGCACCGACGCCGCCGACGCGGGCACCGACGCCACCGACGGGGCAACGGTCTCCGACGCGAAGGCTGACAGCGCCGTCGATTCGGGCGTCGACGCCGCGGTCGATGCCGGGGCCGACGCGGCCGATGCAGAGGCAGATGCCGGCCCCGATGCGGAGGTCGACGCGGGCTCCGACGCCAGCCCTGACAGCGGCCCCGATGGCGGCCTCTCCGCGAACTGCACCGACGTGGAGTTCGACGCGAACGATCAGACGGCGCAGGCCCTCGTGACGGTCACGTTCCCGACAGGCGCCTCGCCTGCGGACTACTCGCCGAAGTGCGTGAAGGTGAAGGTCGGCACCATCGTGCGTTGGAGCGGCTCCTTCGCCAGCCATCCGCTGCAAAACGGTGGCTCCATCGGGAGTCCGATCCCCGCGGTCACGAGCGTCGCCTCGGACGGCGGCGACATCGGCGAGTTGGAGGTCACGTTCCCCGCGGTCGGAACCTTCGACTACAACTGCGCCATTCATGGGAGCGCGATGCCTGGCTCCGTCCGAGTCGTTCCGTAACGGACCCGCGATCCCCTTAGGAGCAATCACACGTGAGCACCACGACGGCGCACGAAATGGGCAAAGCCTCGCGGCTCGCCCCCGAGCTTCTGCTCAAAATGCATGACCTCATGCTTCGCACGCGGCTGCTCGAAGAGCGGCTCATCAAGATGCAGAAGCAGGGCGACGGCTACTTCTGGATCGGCGGGCCCGGCGAGGAGGCCTTCAACATTCCCCTCGGACTTCTCGTGCACAAGGGTCGCGGCCTCGACTTCGACTTCCTGCACCTTCACTACCGTTCGAGCGGGACGCTGCTGGCCATGGGCGCCGATCCCATCGACGCCCTTCGCCAAATGAAGAACACGGCGACCGACCCTTACTCGGGCGGGCGCAACTTCGCCGGGCACGCCTCCGTGCGTGACTGGAACGTGGTGCCCATTACGTCGCCCATCGAGGTTCAGTTCTCGATGGCGCCGGGGAGCGCCATGGCCCAAAAGCGCCACGGGGGCCGGGGCATCACCATCGTGCAAGGCGGCGACGCGGGCACCGCTGAAGGCGACTTCGCCACGTGCCTCGTGTGGAGCACCCGGCCCGGCGCCGAGGTGCCGCTCCTCATGATCGTCACCAACAACCAGTGGGGCATCTCCACGCACGCGTCGACGCAACACGGCGATCGGACCATCGCGGACCGCGGCAAGGCCTTCGGCATGAAGACCATGGTCGTCGACGGCAACGACCCGGAGGTCGCCTACGCGGCGCTGAAAGATGCCATGGAGTACGTTCGGAGCGAGCGCAAGCCCCTCCTCATGGAGGCACAAGTGTCCCGCCTCTACGGGCACTCATCGGCGTCCGGCGCGAACTTCGTCGAGGTCGAGGCCGATTGTCTCGCGCGGTTCGAAGCCCGCTTGTCGCAGCTCGGACTTCTGACGCGCGCCCAGGCCGACGACCTGCGCGCCAAGGTGACGCAGGAGTTCCTCGAGGGTTCCAAGCGCGTTCGTGAGGAGCCGCAGCCCGAGGGCAAGACCATCTACGATCACGTCTTTGCGGAGCGGGACGTGGTGGGGCGCCAGCCGGTGCCCTACCGAGCGCCGAGCGCAGGCTCGAGCAACACGGGCGCGGGCAACACGGGCGCGGGCAACACGGGAAAGAGCAGCTGACATGTCGACGATGGTGCAAGCGATTCGTCTCGCGCTTCACGCCGGCGAGGAACGCCACGGCGTAACAGACATCTTCGGTGAGGACGTAGGGCCGCCGCTTGGCGGCGTCTTCACCGCGACGCAGGGCCTCAAGACCGCGTGGAACACGCCGCTCGACGAGCGCGGCATCGTGGGCTTCGCGATGGGGCTCGCGATGGCAGGGCAGCGGCCCGTCGCCGAGATCCAGTTCTGCGACTACATCTACAACACCATCGATCTCTTGAAGCTCGCCGGGAACACGTACTGGTGTTCCAACGGCAGCTGGAACTTGCCGATGGTGCTCATGACGCCCGTCGGCTCTGGGATTCGCGGCAGCGTTTATCACTCGCATTCGTTCGACGCGATGGCGACGCACATCCCGGGGTGGAAGATCGTCATGCCTTCCACGCCGCGTGACGCCTACGGCCTCTTGCTGTCAGCCATCGCCGACCCGAACCCCGTCATGTTCATGGTGCCCAAGGCCTTGATGCGGGTTCGCGGCGGCCCCGACGAGCAGGTGCCCGGCGAACCCGGTGACGACAAGGTTTTGAGCCGAATGATCGACGCGCCGCTCGGCGATCGCTCGAAGTGGCAGCCCGAGTGGCCAAAGGTCGAAGACCTCTTCATTCCCATCGGCGAGGGCAAGGTTTTGCGCGCCGGCGAGCATGTCACGTGCGTCACCTACGGCCGCATGGTGCCCATCTGCCACAAGGCTGCGCTAACGCTCGCGGCGGAAGGCGTGTCCGTCGAGGTCATCGATCTCCGCTCACTCTGGCCCTACGACTGGGAGCTCATCAAGCGGAGCGTCAAGAAGACGAACCGCGTGCTCTTCGTGAACGAGGACACGGAGATCACCAACTTCGGCGAGCACCTCGTGCGCCGCACCGTCGAAGAGCTGTTCTACGATCTTCACGCGCCGCCGCGCCTCGTCGCCGGCGCGAACGTCCCCGGTGTCGGGCTGGCCGACAACCTCGAGATGGCCTCCGTGCCGCAAGAGGCCGAGATCGCCCAGAGGATGCGCGAGCTCGCGAGGCACGAGCCTTAAGCCATCGCGATGCTCAGACCGGGGCACAGGTTCGGGCACTACCGCATCGAGTCCGTGCTGGGAGAGGGCGGGATGGGGATCGTGTACGAGGCGACCGACGTCGAGCGGGAGCGCCGCGTGGCGCTCAAGGTCGTCAATCCCGACCTCGCGCTCGATCCCGACGGCAACCAAGGCATTGAAGCGGCTCGTCGTCTCGTCCGCGAAGGGCGCGCGGCGGCGAGCCTTCGGCACCCCAACGCGGTCGCTGTTCTCGACTCCGGTGAGATCGACGGCACGCCGTACATCGCCATGGAGCTCGCTCGCGGTCGCGCGCTCGGCCAGTTCATCGGTGACAAGCGCATCCCCATGGATCAGCGCGTCGAGTGGCTCTGGGGCATGGCCCGGGGCCTCGCGGCGGCGCACCGCGAAGGAATCGCGCACAGGGACGTGAAGCCCGAAAACGTGATGGTCTGCGACGACGGTTGGGTGAAGCTCTTCGACTTCGGCGTGGCGAAGCCCATCGCCGACCCCCGCGCGTCGATCGATCTCACGGTCGTGACGCACACGGGCATCGTTGTTGGAACGCCGCTGTACATGGCGCCGGAGCAAGTGCTCGGCGACAAGCTCGACCTGCACTCCGATCAATACGCGTGGACGACGGTCGCCTACGAGCTGCTCACCGGCGGGACGCATCCCATCACGACGACGGCAGAGAGCCACTTGCCCGTGCCCTTCGCCATCCTGAAAGGCACGCCGAAGTCCATTCGTGAGGTCGCGCCGCAGGTTCCACAGCGCGTCGCCGACGTCGTCATGCGTGCATTGTCCAAGGATCCGAAAGGCCGCTTCCCCGCCATGTCGGAGGTCGTCGAGCTCCTCGGTCGGTTCTTGGAGCGAAACGCCGAAGCCGACGCGGAGGAGGAGCGCGACTATCGCATTCGGCTCGCTCAAGAGACGACGATGGAGCACCCGTCGGAGACGACGGTGGCCGTGCCGGCGCCCGTCCTCTTCGACGACTCGGACGTTCGCGACACGGTCACGCTTCACTACGATCCGCGCAACACGGGACCGGCGAAGATGGGGATGCCGACGCCGACGCACGCCAGCGCGGTTTCTTCGGCCTCGATACGGCCGAGGCCGTCGTATCCGCCGTCACCGATGAGTCCCGAACCGCGAGCCCGCGCGCCGCAAGGGCCGGGCATCCCTGTCTCGGTGCGGGGGGGCTCGGTGCGGGGACCGCGCTCCGTCCGCCCGGTCAACGAGCGCGCCGATCCCGCGGTGCTCTCGCCCGCGTCTTCCGCCACGGAGGCGCCGCTCAGCCAGCGTTTCGACCCGGAGGGACGCGACGCGCCGCTACTGGCGACCCCGGCTTCGCCGCCGACGCGAACGAAACAGCGCGCGCTCGCGTCGCCTCTGCCGGAGCTGGTCAAGAAGCTGCTCTGGGTCCCGGTTCTCGTTTTCGCCGCCGTCGCCGGGTACGTCACCTACGTGCTGTTGGCCTCGCACTGAGTGCAGTCACACGCTGAAGGCGCTCGAAACGAGGACGCGCCCAGACGACGCCCCTGCCCGAACCGCGCGGTCGGCGCTATAAGTCGGGGTGCATGAGCACGGCCAGCGTCATCGAGGAGAAGTTGCGCGAGCGCTTCGCCCCCAGCTACTTGCTCGTCGAAAACGAGAGCGGCAATCACTCGGTCCCGCGAGGTTCGGAGACGCACTTTCGCGTCGTCCTCGTGAGCGGAGCCTTCGCGGGGCGATCGCGCGTCGAGCGCCACAGGCTCGTCTACGACACCCTCGGCGAGGAGCTGAAACGTGGGGTGCATGCGCTGGCGCTCGTCACAAAGACCGCCGAGGAATGGGCCAAAGACAATGATGCCGGCACGTCGCCGCCATGCCTCGGTGGCTCGAAGGCCGAAGGTGGCGCGTCGTGAGCGAGCAGTCGTACCTCGATCTCTTGCGTCTGATCCTCGACAAGGGGAGCGATCGCGACGACCGGACGGGGACCGGCACCCGTTCGATCTTTGGTCACCAGCTGCGCTTCGACCTTCGCGGCGGCTTTCCGCTCCTCACCACCAAGAAGGTGCACCTTCGGTCCATCGTGCACGAGCTCTTGTGGTTCGTGAGCGGGAACACGAGCGCAAAGGCCCTCCGCGACAAAGGCGTCACCATCTGGGACGAATGGGCCACGCCGGAGCAAACGTCACGCTTCGGGCGCGAGCCCGGTGACTTGGGGCCAGTCTATGGCCACCAGTGGCGGAACTTTGGCGCCACGCGGCGCGCCGACGGAACCTACGAGAAGGACGGCATCGACCAGCTGCGATGGCTCGTCGAGGAGATTCGGAGGAATCCCAACAGTCGTCGGCTCATCGTGACGGGCTGGAATCCGCGCGAGGCGGACCAAGTTGCGCTTCCTCCGTGCCACACGCTGTTTCAGTTCTACGTCACACGGTTCCGCGATGCGTCGGGCGAAGACCGGGGTGGCCTCTCCTGCCAGCTCTACCAGCGAAGCGCCGACGTGTTCCTCGGCGTGCCGTTCAACATCGCGAGCTACGCCCTGCTCACGATGATGGTGGCGCAGGTGGCGGGTCTCGTGCCGCTCGAGTTCGTTCACGCGTTCGGCGACGTACACCTCTACAAGAATCACTTTGATCAGGCGCGGCTCCAGCTCGAGCGCGCCCCCGTTCGCTTCCCGTCATGAAGCTGAACCCCGACGTGCGCGACCTCTTCGCGTTCCAGTTCGAGGACTTCACGCTCGAAGGCTACGATCCACACCCCGCCATCAAAGCGCCGGTGAGCGTGTGACGGTGCCCGTGCCGCGACTCGCGCTCGTCTTGGCGCGCGCGACCAACGGAGTCATTGGCAAAGAAGGCGGCCTGCCTTGGCACTTGCCTGAGGATCTGAAGCACTTTCGGCGCCTCACCATGGGGCACGCGATTCTGATGGGTCGCAAGACCTACGAGTCGGTCGGCAAGCCGCTGCCCGGTCGCCGCAACATCGTGATCAGTCGGCGACCGGGCTACGTCATCCCCGGCTGCGAGGTCGCCAAGAGCGTCGATGACGCCATCGCGCTGGCGCGCCAGACCGATCCGTCGCCACGGGTCATTGGTGGCGTCGCTGTCTATCTCGAGGCGCTGTCACAGGCCGATACGATCTTTCTGACGGAGGTCGATCTCGACGTGGAAGGCGACGCGATCATGCCGCCCTTCGCCGCGGCCGAGTGGCAGGAGGTCGAGCGAAGGGCCGGCGAAACGCCTGGTGTCTCGTTCGTGACCTTGGTGCGCCGGCAAACGGCCGATCCGCACGGCGAACAGAAGCGCGGCCAGGAGGGCGAGTAGCGAGGCGCGTGTGTCTCCCACACGGACGTCGATGGATCGGCTATCGCTCACGTCCGTGTTTCGATCCGAGTTGAAGCGCGCCGAAACAGGCGCGCCCCGACGCGTGGGCATCTGGCACCTCTCTTGGATCTTGAGGCATCCATGGAGCGTGGCGCGTCGGGCGCGCGCTCCTCATTCACGTGAGTGCTGCCGAGAGAGCGCGACGGCGCTCCGTGCATCGGTCGGTGGCGAAAGGGAGGAGTCCACGATGAAGAATTCGCTGACCTTGGCGCTCGTGATGGTGGTGGCATCTTCCGCTGCAAGCGGAGGCGCGGAGGTGCCATCCACCCTCGACAAAAAGGCGGTCAACGAGGCCTTGTCGGCCGTCGACCTCAAGGCCTGCAAGGTGAAGGGTGGCCCGAGCGGTGAGGGGCATGTCCTTCTCACCATCACGCCGAAGGGCCTGATCACAGACGTCGTCGTCGACAAGGCGCCGTTCGCGGGGTCGAAGTCGTCCAAGTGCATCGAGAAGGCGTACCGCAAGATCAAGGTGAGCCCCTTCGAAGGGAGCCCCGTGGTCCTCGGGAAGAAGTTCACCCTCGAATAGGCGGCGCCCCCGCCGATGAGGGTATGCTCGGCGTCGCCCAGCGGCTGCGCGAGCGGACCTGCGTCCCAAAGAGCGGCCACCCACGTTGGCAGGAGAGGGGCGGAGGACGCGATGGAACTCTTCGTTGGCACGAGCGGCTTCTCGTACAAGGAGTGGCAACCGGCGTTTTATCCGCCCAAGATGCCGGCCGATCGCTTCCTCGCGCACTACGCGTCGGAGCTGCCGTGCGTCGAGATCAACGGCTCGTTCTACCGGTTCCCCACGAAGAAGCTTCTGGCAGGGTGGGCCGAGCAAGTGGCCGGTCGCGACTTCTCGTTCGTGCTCAAGGCGCCCAGCAAGATTACCCACATCGGGCGTCTCAAGCCGCTCGACGTCGTCGATGCGTTCATCGACAGCGCCCGCACGCTCGGCTCCCATCTCGGCGCGCTCTTGTTTCAGCTGCCGCCGAACATGAAGAAGGACTTGGAGCGACTCGACGCCTTCTTGGAGCACGTGCCTAGCGACGTCCGCGTCGCCCTCGAGCCGCGGCACCCGTCTTGGCTCGAGGACGACGTGATCGAGCGCCTTCGCGCGCGCGGTGTAGCGCTTTGTCTGGCGGAGACCGAGGACGCGAAGGCCGACGACGAGCTGAACGCGCCCTTCATCGCGACGGCGCCCTTCGGGTACCTGCGCCTTAGGCGCGAGGACTACACGGAAGCGGAGCTCGTCGCGTGGGCGACGAGGCTCAAGGCTCAAGCGTGGGAGAAGGTCTTTGTGTTTTTCAAACACGAGGCGGTGCGATCGGTCGAGTGCGCGAAGGTCCTGCGGGGGCAGTTTTGAGGGACTAATTGCGGCAGGCTCGGTCCAGCGCCGTAGCGCTCGATTGCCGCTTGCCACTGGTGTGGCAGAGCGTGCCCATGACCCAAAAGGTGCATGATTGGATCTCGGCGCAGATCGAGGCGAGCCGGCCGGGATCGAACGACGTGAAGGTAGTGCCCCAGCTCTTTGATGCCGCTGCGACGTTGCGCGGTCTCAAGCCAGGTCAGTGTTTCGGAATGCAGGTCGCTCCGGAGACGCTCGCATCAGCGGAGGCGCTCGCGCAGCGGTGCGTCGAGGTTCTCAAGGAATGGGTCCCGCGTCTGTCGGACGCGCAGCATGGCGAGCTCGGGAAACTGTTGGCAGGGGTCGGGCTACGGACCGAAGGGTTGCCAGCGGCGCCCTCATCGACGGTGGTGGCGAGCTTGCTCGTCTACGTCCAGGCAAAGATCGTGAACGTCGAAGCGGACACCGAGGAGGAGGAGAAGATCCGAGACCCGGAGATCCTCGCTCGTTTCGACGGCGCTCGTGTGATTCAACCGCTCGACCAGGTGGACTGCCTCATGGAGGCTACCGGCGGTGACGACAAATCCTGGTGGCTCGGCGGCGACGCATCTCTCGTCTACGACCGAGCAACGGGCATGCGCTGCAGGCTGACCCTCGACGCCTCGCGCATTCCGAGTGACGCGGAGATCGCGACGGTCTTGCAGACGATCGAAAGGGACCTCTTCTTCACTGGGTGGGGCATGAACCTCGAGTGGGAGATAGAGGAGGCCGACGACACGCTCAACCTCAGCCCGATGGTCGGCCGCACCGTGCTCGGGCATCGCCTCGAGCATCGGGCGTAGCGCTCGCCAAGCGGCTCGTGTGCGTGGGATGACTTGCGTTTGAGCCTCACCGCACCTTCGGCAAGATCCCTTTGCCGCGCAGCAGCGGCGCCAAAAGGTCGCCCCTCTTGTCGACCCGCTGGCGAATCGTCTTGAGGTTGAACGCTCCGGGATCGAGCGCATCGGTAACCTCGTTCCACTCGACGGGCGTGGAGACGGGCGCGCCGTCTTTGGCGCGCAGCGAGTAGGGGCACACGATGGTGCGGCCGCGGCCGTTCTGCAGCGCGTCGACGTAGAGGCGTCCCTTGCGCTTGTCCTTGCGCGTTTCGACGGTGCTGATGTCCGGGAGGACCTTGGCCACAGCGCGCGCCACTTCGATGGCAAAGGCGGAGGCATCGTCGTGCGTGTGCCCTGGTGCCAGGGGCACGAAGATGTGAAGGCCGCGCTGGCCGCTGGTCTTTACGACGCTCTCGAGCTCGAGCGCGTCGAGGAGCGCGCGCACAGCCCAAGCCACGCGGATGAGGTCGGAGAAGGGACCCTCGCCAGGGTCCAAGTCGATGACCACGTAGTTCGGCATCGAGAGCGCCTTGGCGATGGCCTCTTCGGTCGTCGCGTCGGGCGGCAGGTGGCTCGAGCGCTGATGGAGCGTCAGGGCGGCCAGGTTCGCGAGGTATTGGAGCGTTTCGACGTTCTCGGGAATGATGCGCCACTTCTGCCGTGCGCCTTTCTCAAAGGCGCTGTCGGGGTCGCGGTCGAAGGGGAGTTGCCTCACGAAGGGCGGCGCCTTGGGCGGGGCGGCGTGCTGGAACCACTCCTCCTTGTCGATGCCGTCGGGCCACCTCTGCATGTGAATGGGACGGCCGCGTAGGTGCGGAAGCATGACCGTCGAGATGTCCGTGTAATACGCAAAGATGTCCCGCTTGCTGATCCCGTCTTTTGGGTAGAGCACCTTGTCGGCGTTGCTTAGCTTCACCAGGCCGGCCCGTTGGGAGAGCGGCGGCGGAATCGCGTCGTCCTCCGCGTCGCGTGCCCCTCCGGGGGCGAGAGGTCCTCGGGCGTCGCGGCCCTTCTTGGTGCCCGGCGCGGCGTGCGACATGTCGACGAAGCCGTCGACGGACTCGCGGAGGCACTCGGCGGCGGTCTTGTCGTCGCGAAAGCCTAAAAAGCGAGGAAACCTCGGAGAGCCGTCGCGCGTCCATTCGCGGAGGCCAAGCTCGATGACGCGCCCTGGCGCCGTGTAGATGGCGTCGGGAATCTTGGGATCACGGGCGAAGGGGCACGCGTTGCCGTGGGCTCGCCGCGCGTCGAGTTCATGGGCCAAGTCTGCCCGCAGCTTGTCGCTCATGCCGGTGCCGACTTTCCCGGCGTAGACGAAGTTCCCCTCGTCGTCGTAGAGGCCGACGATCAGGGCACCAACGACCTTGGTGCCCGTCATCGGCGTGTAGCCCGTGATGGCGACGTCTTGTCGCAGCTCGAACTTTATCTTGATCCACGCTTGCGTTGGACCGGCCGTGTAGATTGAGCCTTTACGCTTCGCGACGAGCCCCTCGAGGCCCGCTCCGCGCGCTGCCGCGACGATGTCTCCCATCTCGCCTTGGATGGACCTCGAGAAGGTGAGGGGAGAGGGCGCGTCGCCCGTGACGTCGTCGAGGAGGCGCCTTCGTTCCTCAAGGGGAAGGCTGCGAAGATCGCGCCCGTCGAGCCACAAGAGGTCGAACATCGCGAAGATCAGGTGGCCGACGTTGCGCTCGCCCGATAGGTGCCGCTGGAGCGCCTCGAAGGAGGGGCGGCCGATGGCGTCCACGACGCACACCTCCCCGTCGAAGACGGCCTCGCGCACAGGGAGCGTCGCGACAGCGCGCGCGACCTCGGGAAAGCGCGCGGTCCAGTCGTGACCGGCGCGGCTCGTGAGTCGCACGTCCGCGCCGGCTTTCGAAGCGACGATTCGGTAGCCATCGAACTTCACCTCGAAGAGGTACTCGCTCGGTGGGCCGAGTAGCCGCGATGAGACGGCGCGCGAGACGTCGCCGACGACGCGCGCGAGCTCGTGGGCGTCCTTGTTTGGGGCAACTCGCGTCACGGTGCCGGTGGGGCCGCGCGTCGCGACGTGCCCCGTGACGATCGACTCGGGCCGGTCTTTGGCGATGTCGATGTTCTTGTTTGCGAAGGCGTCCTCGGCCTTGAAGAACAACCAAACGTTGGTCTCTTTGGTCCGAACGAGGTGCCATCCGCCCTTGAGTTTGTCGCCGTGAAGGATGACGTGGACGTGGCCCTTCTCGAGCATCCGCGCCATGGGTAACCCCTTGGCCGGCAGCTCGAAGGTGCCGTGGTCCCAGACCAGAACGTCTCCCGCTCCGTAGTTGCCGTCGGGGATGCGCCCTTCGAAGGCCGCGTAGTCGAGCGGATGATCTTCGACGCGAACGGCGAGGCGCTTCACCTTGGGGTCGTAGGTCGGCCCCTTGGGCACGGCCCAGCTCACGAGCTTGCCTTCGAACTCGAGCCGCACGTCGTAGTGGAGGCGCTTGGCGTCGTGTTTCTGAACGACGAAGACGGGACCGGTGGTGGCCGCTTCCGCGGTTTTCTTTACGGCCGGACCTCCGGAATGGGACGATCGTCCTCCCTGGCTCGGCGCTCCCTTTGGGGGGCTCGTTGGGCCGATCGTCGGCGCCGGGGAGGGCTCAGGGGTTACGGAGAAATCGCGCTTCTTTTCGTATTCCGAGAGGGACGACTCGCCGCTCGCATCGGACGGCCCAGGAGGGCCGCTGGACGGGCGTCGAGTGGTCGGTCCTCTCTTCTTGGTCATACGCTGAGTCTCGCAGGCGGCCCTTCGGCAGTGTCGCCCACGGGGCGGGTTTCCAGAAGTCCGAACTGCCGGTGCCCGACGCTCAGTGTCGGGTCCTTCGAAGGAGAGAGTTCATGCGTGCGATGTGGTCTGGCGAAATTGCCTTCGGTCTCGTGACCATCCCCGCGAAGCTCTACACCGCGACCAAGGATCTGACGCCGCAGTTCCACCAGCTCCACAAGGAGTGTGGCTCGCGCATCAACCTGGCCCGTCGTTGCCCCAAGTGCGCGCGCGACATCGAGTGGGCCGAGATCGGCAAGGGCTACGAGGTGACGAAGGGCGAATATGCCCTCTTCACCAAAGAGGAGTTGCTCAAGCTCGACGGCGAAGAGACCTCCGGTGGCATCGACATCGTCGAGTTCATCGAGCCGAAAGACGTCGACCTCGTCTACATCGGCAAGAGCTATTGGGTGGGACCTGGCGGCAAGAGCGCGCGCGGCTTTGACCTCCTTCGCGAGGCACTCGAGCGCACGGGCCGCGTGGCGCTGGCCAAGGTGAAGCTTCGCACGCGCACGCAGCTCGGATTGCTTCGGCCCCGCGGGAAAATCTTCGCGCTCGAGGTCATGCGCTTTGCCGACGAGATCGTCGACGCGAAGGAGATCGTGGTACCCGACGTGAAGCCCGCCTCGGACCGCGAAGTCGAGCTGGCGCTCAACCTCGTGAATCAGCTGGCCGCGGAGTTTGATCCTCACAAGCACCCCGACGAGTACCGGGCTGCCGTGGAAGCGGCCGTCGAACGCAAGGTCGAAGCCGACGACCTCAAGCGCGATGACGCCGAGGAGGCTGAGACGACGACGACCGGCGCCAAGGTCATTGACCTGGCGGAGCTCTTGGCGCGCTCGCTCGGCGGTGTGCCCAAAGGCGGGCCGATGAAGACGTCCGTGCGACCCGCTGAGCCGGAGCCTGCGCGTGAAGAGGCGACGGGCACCGAGGGAGGCGCCAAGGGCACGTCGAAGAAGCCGGCGAAGGGCCCTTCCAAGAAGAAGGTCGCTTCGGACAAGTGACGGTGCGCTCGCCCCCGCGCCCCGACTTGAGCGGGCTCGGGCCTCTCTTTGCCTTCGCCCTTGCGTGGCTGTCCGCGTGCGTCGAACCGCCGCCGCGGCCGCGGCCCGTCGAGGTCCCCATCGGCGAATACGCGGTGGGGACGCTGCGCTTGCCGCCGCCGCGTGGCGCGGGACCTCAGGGGGCCGGGGCGGCGTCGAGCCCCAGCGGCGCGAAGGCGTCGGACCGATCGCCAGACAAGGGCGCCGAGCGCGACCCGACGGCGGCAACCGGTGAGTCGCCGCGCGCGCCCGGTGCCGAGAGCGGCCCTTCGCGCGAACTAGACCTGAAGGGTGGCTTTTTGGGCGCGACCTTCGGCTCGTCGCCGAAGGCACACAGAGGTCTTGTGCAGTTCGAGAAGCGTGGCGAGGCCGTCGTCTACCGCGCCCCCGAACGCAGCTACGGAGGCTACGCCCTTCGCGACGTGACCTACGTGTTCAAGCGAAACCAACTGTCGACGATCTTGTTTGCGGTGAAGTCGCCGAACGACTGCAAGCCGATCCGCGAGACGTTGACGCGCGAGCTTGGTGCGCCCGAGCGCGTGGTCGGGGAGACTTCGCTTTGGCGCGGCGAACGCGTCGGGCTGCGGTTCACGGTCCGTGGCTCCGGCACGTGCTCCGCCGTGGTGCAGAGCAAAGAGCTCGACCGCGCCGAGTGGGACGCGCTCTAGAGCAAGAAACGCAGCCTACCGACGCCGCTCAAAGATCCACATCTCACCGAGCATGTCGTGGTCGCGCGTCGTGAGCTTCTCCATGCCCACCTTCTGGAGGACTCGGATCGACGCCGTGTTCCAAGGAAACGTGGTGGCGCGAACCGCGCGGCACTCGGGCTGCGCCAGTGCCCAGTCAACGGAGGCGAGCACCGCCTCGGTGCCGTACCCGAGTCGTTGCGACTCGTCCTCTACGCCGTAGCCGACCTCCGCGATCCCATCGTCAGCGGGCCGCCCATGAAACACCACGCTCCCCACGATGCGGCGTTGACTTGCGCCATCGAGGATCACGAGCCGATCACCCCACAGGCGCAAATCGGGATCGAGTCGAATCGCCTCAAGCGACGCGCTGAAGGCGCGCTCCACGAGGACCGCGCCGGGCCACGCCTCTGGGAGCGTCGCTTCTGCGATGCGCTCTGCCGTCGCACGATCCCCTCGCAAGACGGCCTCCACCAGCGGCAGCCGAATGGGCTCCAGATGCAGGCGTGTCGTGCGAAGTCTCATCGCGCCCTTGGCAATCACGAGGACGTGGGCGAACCCCAACCCCCAGAGGCAGCGTACCCCGAAGGCGGCGTCGGGCAAGGGCGCCGAAGGCGTCGGCGCATGAACGTGACTCACGCGTGACGAGAGCGCTCCGCAGCTTTTTCCCGCTCACGCTTGCGACTCCGCGAACCGCGATGGGAACTTTGCGATACCCTCCGACCCCTCATGGCTGCCGCACCGCGTCGCGTCATTCTCAAAGCCACGGGGGCCGTCGCCAGGCGGTCGCGGGCCATTGAATGGCTCGCGCAACGCGGTGCGGCACAGGCGATTCGCGTCGTTGGTGGCTCCTTCGACGGGGCGAACGAGGTGTGTCGTGACGCGCTGCGCCGCACCGCTGGCGGTGCGAGCTTTGGGTGGGAGCGCACCACGTTGGCACGGTCCGCGGCCCAGTGGGCGGCGCCGGGGCTCGCCTCCCGCGGCATCGCGCCCGTTGGCCGATTGCCCCTCGAGGCCCTCGCCGCGCGCGTCGTGCACCGGATGGGAGCGCGCGCCGCTCTTGGGCGCTTCAGCGAGATGGTGGACCGGCCCGGCTTCGCGCGCGCCATCGCCCGCTCCTTCGAGGAGTTGCGCATGGGCGGCTTTTCCGCCGGCGACATCGGCGATCCTGATCTCGACGCGCTCCTCGCGGCCTTTGAGGCAGAGCTCACGACGGCGGCCCTCGCCGACCGAGCCCTGGTCTTTGGCGAAGCCGCCCGGGCGGTTCGCGAGGGCGCCGTCGCCGCTGCTCCATTGCTGCTTGTCGACCTTGCTCTGGCTTCGACGTTGGAAGCCAACCTCGTCGCGGCGCTCGCCGGGGCCAGCGATGACGTCTTGGTCACGCTCCCTACCGGTGACACGCGAACGCTCGCCCTCTTGCAGGCAGCCATCGTTGACGCTGTCGTCCAGGACGTCGCGGCCGAAGGCCCTGTTGCTTCCTTGCAGAATGCATTGTTCTCGGAAGCGGCGCGAGAGGCGGCCACAAGTAGCGGCGTCGACATCTTCTCCGCGCCCGGGGAGAGTCGTGAGTGCGTCGAGATCGCTCGCCGTGTGCAGAGCGAAGCCGCCGCGGGAACGCCCTTTGATCGCATCGCTGTCGTGCTCCGCGCACCGACCGCCTACCGGGCCCACCTCGTGGAGGCGTTTCGTCGCGCCGACATTCGCGTTCACTTCTCACGTGGGACTCGCAAGCCCGACCCCGTCGGTCGAGCCTTTCTCTCGCTGCTCGCCTGCGCTGCCGAGGGCCTGTCGGCGCGTCGATTCGCCGAATACCTCTCGCTCGGTGAGGTGCCGCCGCGAACGCCTTCCGGCGGGCCGCCGGACGCCACGGCGCGCAGTCAGGATTATGTGCCCCCCGACGAGGAGCTCGCTCCGACCGTCTTCGACCAGAGCCCCTCGGGCGATGACGTCGAGGAGCCCGACGAAGACAGCGACGACGAGGCCCTCGCTGCGGGGGACGCGAGGGGTGGCACGTTGCGGGCTCCTTATCGCTGGGAGCGTCTGCTCGTCGAAGCAGCCGTCATCGGTGGGCTCGAGCGCTGGCGACGACGCCTCGACGGCTATCGCGCCCAGGTGGCGCTGGAGCTCGCCGATTGCAAAGATCCCGATGACGCGAAGAAGGAACGACTCGTGGCCACGGTCGCTGACGTGGACTCGCTCAAGGCCTACGCGTTGCCGGTGCTGGAGGAGCTGGAGCGGCTTCCGCGTGAGGCCAAATGGGGTGAGTGGGTTGACCGCTTGAGCGAGCTGGCGTCGCGCACGCTTCGACGCCCCGCGCGCGTACTCTCGTTGATGGCCGAGCTCGACCCGATGGGCGAGGTCGGGCCGGTGCGCCTCGACGAGGTGCGGTTGCGGCTCGAGCACCGCCTCGTGGAGTTGCCAGAGCGTCCTCAAACGCGGCGCTTTGGCAAGGTCTTCGTCGGGAGTCCCGATGAAGTTCGCGGTCTCGCCTTCGACGTCGTCTTTGTTCCGGCGCTGGCGGAGCGGCTCTTCCCGCAGAAGATCGTGGAAGATCCGATCCTGTCGGACGCGCGCCGTCGCGCCCTGCCGCAGGGGAGCGCCGAGGATGCGGTACGTCCCATCGCTCGAGCGCTGGCCACAAGCGCCGAGCGCGCCGAGTTGGAACGCCTCGCGCTGCGGCTCGCCGTGGGGGCCGCGACGCGGAAGGTGGTCCTCAGCTACCCGCGCGTGGACCTCGACCAGGCGCGGCCGAGGACGCCGTCGTTCTATGCGCTGGAGGCGCTGCGCGCAGTCGAGGGGAAGCTCCCGAGCTTCACGGAGCTCTCGCGCCGAGCGGAGCAGGTTGGTGGCGCGCGCCTCGGCTGGCCGGCGCCGCCCTCGCCGGAGGACGCCATCGACGAGGCGGAGCACGACCTCGCGCTACTCGAGAAGATCTTCCGCATGCCCGACGCCGAGACCGTGGGCATGGCGCGCTACCTGCTCACGGCGAACCCTCACCTGGGCCGCGCGTTACGCTTTCGCGGCCAACGGTGGGTGCGAAGGTGGAGCGGCGCCGACGGTCTTGTGGAGCCGCGCCCCGAGGCGCGCGCGGCGCTGGCCAAACACGGGTTCGGACAGCGCTCATTTTCACCGACGGCGCTGCAGAACTACGCGGCGTGCCCGTACCGCTTCGTCTTGCAGGCGATCCACCGGCTATCGCCGCGGGAGGAGCCGCTCCCGATCGAAGAGTTGGATCCGCTGCAGCGCGGCTCGCTCCTCCATGACGTGGAGTTCGAGCTCCACACCGAGCTCAGAGCCGCGGGACTCCTCCCGGTGACGCGAGAGCGACTCGACGAGGCCGACGCCCGCCTTCGCCGCGTCGTCGCGGAGGTCTCCGCGCGCTACCGCGAGCAGCTCCTCCCGGCCATCGATCGCGTGTTCGACGACGCCGTTGACTCGCTGACGGCCGACGTGCGCGAAATGTTGCGTCGCGAGGCCGACGACCCGCGGTGGCATCCCACTCACTTCGAGCTCTCCTTCGGCCTGTCGGAGCGAGCCGGAAAGCGCGACGCCGAGAGTGTGGACGCGCCCGCAGCGCTCGACATCGGGCTCCGCTTGCGCGGCTCCATCGACCTTGTGGAGGAGAGCTCGGAGGGCACGTTGCGCGCGACCGACTACAAGACCGGCAAGGTCCGCGCGAAGGAGGGGCAGACGGTGGTGGGCGGCGGCTTGACGCTGCAGCCGGTGCTCTACGCCATGGCCCTCGAGAAGCTCTTCCCGGGCCGGGTCGTTGAAGGCGGGCGCCTCTACTATTCGACGGCGGCAGCGGGCTTCTACCCGGTTTGGGTCCCCCTCGACGAAGGCGCGCGCGAGAGCGCGAAGGCCGTCGTGGACACGGTCGCGAAGGCGATGGAGGACGGCTTCTTCCCGGCCGCACCGGCCAAGGGCGAGTGCACCTATTGCGATTACCGGCTCGTGTGCGGTCCCTACGAAGAGCAGCGCGCTCCGAAGATCAAACACGCCGAACCGCTCCTTCCGCTCAAGGCCTTGCGGGGGCGCCGATGAGCCAGAAGAGTGATGGGACCCGCGTGCTCGCTGACGCGGAGGCGCGAGCGCGGATTGCGAGCGCGCTCGACGAGACGCTCGTTGTTGAAGCGGCGGCGGGGACGGGGAAGACCACGATGCTGGTGGCGCGCATCCTCGCGCTGCTGACGACGGGCACGACGACGCTCGGCCGCGTCGTGGCGGTTACGTTTACCGAAAAGGCCGCCGGCGAGATGAAGCTCCGCCTCCGCGGGGAGATCGAGCGCGCGCGAGAGGGCGCCCCCTCACCCGAGGTCCGCCAGCGCCTTGACGTCGCCCTGGCGGAGCTCGAAACGGCACGTATCGGCACCATCCACGGGTTCTGCTCCGACCTCTTGCGCGAGCGCCCCGTCGAAGCGGGGGTCGACCCGCTCTTCGAAGTGGCCGCCGAGGACGACAAGGACCGGCTCGTCGACGCAGCGTTCGACACGTTCTTCCAGCAAGCGCTGATGGCGCCTCCGCCGGGCGTGGGCCGTGTCCTTCGGCGGAAGGTGAATCGGCGCGACGCCATCGGTCCGAGGGACGAGCTCCGGCGCGCGATGCTCACGCTGCTTGAGAACCGCGACTACGATGCGCCGTGGACGAAGCCCCAGGCTTTTGAGAGGGAGCGGGAGCTTGACGCTCGCTTCCGAGAGCTCAAGGAGCTCGCGGAGCTCGCCCAGGCGACCGACAACCAAGAGAGTTGGCTCACCAAGAGCCTCCTCGAGATTGGGCGCGTCGTCTCCGAGATCGAGCGCCGCGAGCGCATTCGCGGCGATGCTCGCGACTACGACGGGCTTGAAGCCGAGCTTCGCCACCTGGAGAGACAGCGCCTTTGGGGCTGGAAGGGCTCCGGCAAATGGTTCTCGAAGACACTCGAACGAGCCACCGTCATGGCCCGCCGCGATGCCGCCAAGGTCGAGCTGGGCCGCACGCTCGACCTCGCGGAGGCGGAGCTCGCAGCTATGCTTCGCGAAGAGCTTCGTGAAGTGGTCGATGCATACCTGCGCCTGAAGGCGCGCACGGGACGCCTCGACTTTCTCGACCTCTTGCTCGTGACGCGTGACCTCGTGCGTGATCAACGGGAGGTGCGGCGCGAATTGCAGGCGCGCTTCACGCACCTCCTCGTCGACGAGTTTCAGGACACCGATCCGCTTCAGGCGGAGATTCTCTTTCTCCTCGCCGCGAGCGACCCCGACGCCGACTCGCTGGAGAGCGCGCGGCCGCTGCCCGGCAAGCTCTTCTTCGTCGGGGATCCGAAGCAGTCGATTTACCGGTTCCGGCGCGCCGATGTCGCGTTCTACGAGTCGCTCAAGCGCCGACTCGTGAGCGACGGCGCCGCGGTTCTTCACCTCCGGACGAGCTTCCGAAGTTTGCCGGCGATCCAGTCGGCGGTGAACGCGACCTTCGAGCGGCGCATGGTGCCGACGAGCGATGGCTCGCAGGCCGAGTACGTTTCACTCGAACCGTTCCGCGACGACGTGCCGGGGAGGCCCTCCGTTGTGGCGTTGCCGGTCCCGCGCCCCTACGGCGACTACGGGAAGGTCGTCAATTTTCGCATCGACGACTCGTTCCCCGACGCCGTTGCCGCCTTCATCCACTGGCTCACGACCAAGAGCGGATGGACGGTTCGCGATCGGGGCGCCGACGTGCCCATCGAGCCGCGCCACGTTTGCCTCCTCTTCAAGCGCCTCCAGAATGGAGGCGACGACGTCACCCGCTCGTACGTGCGAGCCCTCGAGGCACGCCGCGTCGCCCACGTGCTCCTCGGCGGCCGCTCGTTCCACGCCCGCGAGGAGGTCCTCGCGGTGCGCAACGCGCTCGCCGCCATCGAGTGGCCCGACGACGAGCTCAGCGTGTTCGCGACGCTGCGAGGGCCATTCTGCGCACTCCAAGACGACGCGCTGTTGGCGTTTCGCCACGACCACGGCTCGCTCCACTCCTTCCGCAAGGTGCCAGCCGAGAGCTTGAACGACGTCACGCGGCCCGTGGCCGAAGCGCTCGGGGAGTTGCATCGGCTTCATCGCAAGCGAAACAGGCGGCCCATCGCCGATACGCTCGCCGACTTCCTGGAGCGGACGCGAGCGCACGCGGGCATCGCCAATTGGCCGACGGGAGAGCAAGCGCTCGCCAACGTGCTGCGCGTGCTCGACTTGGCGCGGCGCTTCGAGTCCGCCGGCGCCACGTCTTTTCGCGCTTTCGTCACGAAGCTCATGGATGACGCGGAGCGCGGCGGTTCGGCGGAGGCTCCCGTTGTCGAGGAGGGGACCGAGGGGGTTCGCCTCATGACGGTGCACCGGGCAAAGGGCCTCGAGTTTCCCATTGTGATCCTGTGCGACCCGACGGCGACCGCGATCCAGCGCACGCCGAGCCGATTTGTCGACGCGGGGCGCCGGCTTTGGGCGACCCCGCTGGCGCACTGCGCGCCCTTGGAGCTTGTCTTGGGCCGAGAGGTCGCTCAGCGTCACGACAAGGAGGAGGCGATACGCCTCTTGTACGTCGCCGCCACGCGCGCGAAAGACCTGCTGGTGGTCCCCATTTGCGGCGACAAACACGAGACCGACGACTGGTGGGTCGCGCCGCTCCTCGACGCCGTTTCTCCGCCAGCGGAGTCGCAGCGCCACGCGAGCCCGGCGGAGGGGTGCCCGCCCTTCGGTACCGACAGCGTGCGCGAACGGCCAAACGGTGTCTACGCGCGTGCGGAGGGCTCGGTCATGCCCGGCGAGCACCGGCCGCGCGCCGGCGCTCATCGTGTCGTCGTGTGGGATCCGCACGCGCTCGAACTAGACAAGGAGCAAGATGGCGGTCTTCGGCAACAGCGGATGCTGGCCGCCGATGCGGCCGGCGGCGCCGACGACGCGGGGCAGAGGATGCACGACGCGTGGCAGGCCACCCGCGTCGAGGTCCGCGAACGCGCGCGCCGGCCTTCGTCGGTCGTCGAGACGGCCACGGAGCAAGCGACGCTCCAGAAGGGCGCCGCCGCGCCTCGCCCCGAGGTCTTGCGGACCACGGTGGAGCGAGCCGGACGGCCCGGGGGCAAGCGCTTCGGGATCCTTGTGCACGCGGCGTTGGCGGTGGTGCCGCTCGACGCCGACGACGCCGCCATCGCTCGCGTGACGGCGGTGCAGGGACGCCTCGTGGGCTCGCCGGCCAATGAGGTCGACGCCGCGAAAGCTGCGGTCCGCGCCGCCTTGCAGCACGACATCTTTCAGCGCGCGGGCGAGCTCTGATGTGAGGCGCGAGTGCGCGATCCAACGTGCTGTCGACGACGGCACGATCGTCGAGGGGGTCGTGGACCTGGCCTTCCTCGACGGCGATCAGTGGCTCGTCGTGGACTTCAAGACCGACGCAGAGCTCGGCGAGCGGCTCGACGTCTACGCCACGCAGCTCCACGTGTACACGGAAGCCCTCACGAGGGCGACAGGCGGGAAGGCGAGGGCCGTGTTGCTCTCGGTATGAGGTCCGATTGATGATTCGCGCGCGCCAATCCCCGTGGGTTCTCCTCGCGCTGCTGACCGCTGCGGCGTCGGCGCGCTCGGCGTCGGCGCAGGCGGGAGCGAGCGCACCCAAGGCGGCCCGAGGTCTCTCCCGATACGAGGCGGACACGTTGCAGATGTCACTCGCGAGGCTCGGCGCGGAGGTCGACCCGGCACCGGAGGGCAAGCGCGTCGAGGCCGTCGACGTTGTGACCTTGGAGGTCTTCGACGAACGAGAGGGGTTCCTTCAGATCGCCAACGTCCTTCACGCGACGACGTTGCCTGAGGTGCTTCGTCGCGAGGTCCTGCTCCGAGTGGGCGAGCCCTACGCCCGCGAGCTGGCCGACGAGACGGCCCGCAATTTGCGCGCGTTTCCGCAAAACTCTCTCGTCTTGGTGGTGCCGGTGCGGGGCCGTGCGGCGGGGACGGTTCGCCTCCTCGTCCTCACCAAAGACGTCTGGAGCTTGCGCATGAGCTGGGACGTCAAAGCTTCCGGCGCCGGCCTCGAGCTTCTTCGACTCGAGCCCACGGAGACGAACGTCGCCGGCACGCATCAGAGCGTATCCGGGCGGTTCATCATGCGACCTGAGACGTACACGCTGGGGACGGCGTTTCGAGTGCCCCGTTTGCAAGGCCAACGGCTCTCGTTCGGCGCCGACGCCAACGTCATTCTCTCCGACAAGGGGGAGTCGGAAGGTTCGTACGGCTCGACCTACATCGCGCGACCGCTCACCTCAACGCGCGAGAAGTGGGCGTGGTTCGTCTCGAGCGATTTTAGAAACGAGAGGGTGCGCCGCTACGTCAACGCACGCGTCGCCCTGTTCAACGCGAAGGCGACGCCGGAGAGGGACAACCTCCGCGACGAGTACCATGCGCAGCGCTTCACCGAGACGTTGGCCGTTGTTCGATCCTTCGGTGCCGAGCACAAGCAGGACGTGACCTTCGGCGCTGAGGTCAACGTTCGGAGCTACCACCTGCCCCCCGGGACGCTCGGGCGCTTCGCGCCGGACGTGGTCTCGGAGTACGTGAAGGCGCGCATTCCCGTCGGCGACACGCGCGTCGGGCCTGCACTTCAAGCACGGATCTACACCACGAGGTTCAAGCGCGTCTTGGACTTGGAGACGCTGGGCCTCCAGGAAGACATTCGCCTCGGCTACGACATGACGGCGCGCGTCTATCCAGTCTTTCGCGAGCTTGGGTCTAGCCGCTCGTTCCTTGGAACGCTGGCCACGGCTCAGTACACGTGGGCGCTCGCCGACGGCATCGTGCGCGTCGGTGGCGAGCTGCTCAACGAGGTGGAGGCGGATCAGATCTCTGACGGTGCCGCGAGCGCCGACCTGCGCGTTCATTCGCCTAGCCTCGGCTTTGGCCGGCTGGTCTTCGACGCCGGCGTGTTGGGGCGGTATCGGAACTATCTGAATCGCAAGACGGGGCTTGGCGGCGACAGTCGCCTTCGCGGGTACCCCACGAACTTCTTCGCCGGGAAGGACTACGTCGTCGGCAACCTCGAGTACCGGACGCCCGCCCTCAAGGTGTTCACGGTGCTGCTCGGAGGCGCTCTCTTCTATGACGTTGGGCACGCCTTTGACGGATGGGAGGAGCTCCGGCCGCAACAGTCGGCCGGCACCGGCTTCCGCATCTTGTTTCCTCAGTTCGACAAAGTCGTCTTTCGCGGCGACTTCGCCGTTCCCCTCACGGCGGACTTGCCGGGCGGCGTTGCGCGTCTCGGATCGCGCATCTTCGGTGTGCCAGCACCGACCATCTTCGTCGCTTTCGAGCAGGCCTTCGCGCTCTCGAGCGCTGGCGCACCGGTCTCGGTCAACAACGGCGCCTCGTCGGGCATCCTCGGTCAATAGCCTGCCGAACAGGCTCGTGAGGCGAGGGCCTCCGCTACCGCGGCGCGGGAAACGTCTTCGCAAAGTCGCGAAGCGTCTGGCCTTCGTCGAGCTCGTGGACAAAACCGGTCTTCTCACGGAAGAGCGACGTGTCGACGACGATGGGGAACTTCAAGTGGTCCAACGCGCCTTTCGGAAGGTCGGGCAGGCCGCCTTTGCCAAGCGCGAACGCGAGCACTGATTCGGGGAGCGGTAGCCGCGTGCGTCCCGTCTCGCGCAGCACGACGGAGAACGGCACCGGCTGCGGTCCCGCCACGTTGAAGACGCCGCGCAGCCGCTTCTCAATGGAGAGCGCGATGGCCGAGACGACGTCGTCTTCGTGCATGAACTGAAAGAGCGGGTCGAACCCGAGGACCGCGGGAACCCGTTTGCCACGGAGAAACATGGCGAGGGTCCCGTGCCCCGACGGTCCGAGCGTGTAACAAATGCGCAGGACCGCAGTGGCAAGATCCGGGTACCTCCAGAGCGCGGTCGTCGCGTAGAGATCGGCAGCCACGAGGTCGGCGAGCTCGGGGTGCGCGCCGAGCCCTGAGGGGGGCTCGCTCTCCGTGTGAAAGAGGGGCGCGTCGGGACCGGCGCCGTAATACGTGTGACGCCCCACGAAGATCACGTGCTTGGCGCCGTATTGCGTGCAGTGCTCGAAGACCGCCTGCGTGCCGCCCAGATTGATACGGTATCGCTCGTCGCTCTTGACGACGAAGGCGGTCACCGTCGCCATGTGGACGACGGCGTCGGGCCGAAACTTGCGGAACACCTCTTCGGCCGCGCGCTTCTTGATGTCGACGCGGTGCACGGTGATGTTCGGCGGCGCGGAGGGCCACGGGCGCACGTCGATGCCGGAGACCTCGTGGCCGCCCTCATCGAGCCGCAATGCCAGCTTCTGCCCGACGCCGCCGGAGATCCCACAGATGAGGATCTTCATGACTCTCCCCGCCGCGCACGGCGGCCCTCGGCGAGCAGCTCGGCGATGGTCGCCTTCACCTGGGCCACGTAGCCGGCAACGGTCTCGTCGTCCTCCGTGCCGCTGCCCTCGAAGTGCATCGGCGCGCCGTAGCGAACCTCGAGCTTGATGGGCAGGGGCAAAGGAGCGAGCCACGGCGTGATGGGCACGTAGGGGACGCCGAGGGCGCGTCCCACGCTGTAGAGGTTCGACACGGTGGGCACGGCGTCGCCGCCCCCGAGAAAGCCGAAGGGGATGATGGGGCTCTTCGTCTTGAGCGCCAGGCGCATGAAGCCGGTGCCGAAGTCGACGAGCGAGTAGCGCTCCTTCCACAGCTTCGCGGTGCCCCGCGCTCCCTCGGGGAAGACCAGGAGGAGCCGCTCGTCGGTTAGCAAGCGCTCGGCGTGTTCCGGCAGACCAACGAACTGGCCGCATCGACTCGTCCACAAGGCGGCAAAGGGAATGCGCGCGAGAAACTTCTCGACCATGCCCTGCGCAAGCCGTGGCTGGTCCTTGTCGAAGAAGACGCTCGCGATGACCATCGCGCCGTCGAGCGCCACGCCGCCCGAGTGATTGCCGACAAGCATGGCTCGCCCCCGGTCAGGCACGTGCTCAATGCCGTGCGCGCTTACGGAGAAGTAGTGGCGGTAGAACGGCGCGAGGATGCGGTAGCCGGCGCGGAGGTGCTTCTTCGAGATGCCGTAGGGATCGACGCCGAACTCGTCGAAGGGCAATTCGAGACGGTGCAGTCGCTCCTCGATCGAGCTCGGAAGCGCGGCGCGAGCCAAGGAGGTTGTCATGGGCCAAGGCTACGCCACCTCACGATGAATTTCTGAGTCCACGGGAGCGCCCCCGGCGAAATGAAAAACGCCCCCGGCCGGAGGTCGGGGGCGTCGGTCACGCGCCTACGCGCGGCCCTCGTGAAGAAGGGGCACCTAGACGCGGAACTGCTGCACGGCCTTGTTGAGCTCCGTCGATAGCTCGACGAGGCGTCGCGTTGTGAGGCTCGTCTGTTCGACGCGCTGCACGGCTTGCTTAGACACGGTGGATACGACGTCCATCGTCTTCACGACGTCAGTTGCACCCTTGGCTTGCTGGCGTGCCGTGACGTTGATCTGCGAGATGGCCTCCGAGACCTGCCGCGAGAATCGCGCGAGCTCTTCGAGGGTCTTCATGGCGGCTTCGGCGGACTTCACCTGACCCTCGACGCTGCGTGTCGCGTCGCTCATGGCGCGGACGGTCTGCGAGGTCTCCGTCTGGATCGTCGAAACGACGGTCGTGATCTCGCGGGCGGCGTCGGCGCTTCGTTCGGCGAGGCGGCGGACTTCGTTCGCGACAACGGCGAAGCCGCGACCGTGTTCGCCGGCACGGGAAGCCTCGATGGCGGCGTTGAGAGCCAACCGGTTCGACTGCTCGGCGATGCGCGTGATGGTGTTGACGATGTCGGTGATGGCGTCGGTGCGATCGCCGAGGACCTTGAGCTGCGTCAAGGTTTCGCCGGCGGTCTTCTGGACGCCGCGCATGCCGTCGACGACGCGGAGCACTTCGTCGCGGCTCGAGGCCGCTTGCTTGAGCGAGCTCTGCGCGGCGTCGAGCGTGACCTCGGCGGTTGAAGCGGCGCGCGAGATGGCCGTCGACATGTCCTGGATCGACGTCGTCGCGGAGACGATGTTGTCGAGCTGCTTCGTCGAGCCGCTCGTGAGGGCGTCGGAGTTTTGCTGAATTTCACGCGCTTCGAGGAAGACGCGGCCTGCGGCCTCGGTGATCTTCTGCACGAGACCGGACACGCTCTCGAACATCGCGTTGATGGCGTCCGCGACGTTTCCGAGGGCACCGACCGTCACGGGCACTTTGCGCGAGAGGTTGCCGTCGGCGGCGATGGCGACGATCTCGAGCATCACGAGGATGTTCTTCTGGAGCTCGTCATTGTCTAGCGCGACCTGCCCGCGAAGTTCGCGGGCCTCGATGAGCGCCGCGTTGATCTGGTTGTACGAACGCGCGATCTCCGCGAGCTCGTCGCGGGTGGCGAGCTGGAAGTTTTCGGACGTTCCGCTGAGCATGCGCTGGGTGGCGTTCCGGAGCGCGTCGATGGAGCGTCTCACAGAGGCGTAGAAGCCCAGGAACAAGAAGACGAGGATGAGGACCGTCACGAGGCTGACGACCGTTGCGACGAGCTTCATGCCTTGCGCCGATGAGAGTCGCGCGGAGATGCTCGAATTGAGCTCCTTGCCGGCAGCATCCCAGTAGCCATGCGTCGCTTTGAGGATGGCCGTGGCCTCGGTGATGAAGGCCTTCGCTTCCGCCTTCTCGAGCTTCTCCACGTTGCCCGTGAAGAAGCGGCGCCTCAAGGCGGTTCCAAAGGTCTTGCTCGCCTCGTCGGCCTTCTTGGCCTGCTCGCCGGCCGACTCCTTCTTCTCCTTCTTGTCCTTATCGGCCAGCTCCGTGGCTCGGATGCTCAGCTTCTTCGTCTCCTCGGCCATGTTGCCGAGGCGGGCCGACAGGCCCGTGAGCTCGAAGTTGCGCTCGGCCTGGTTCGTCGTATCGGGGGCGGTCGTCACGCCGACCTGAACCGTTCGCGCGATGGTCTCCATGCGAAACGCGTTTCCGGTCAGGAAGTCGGCGATCAGTCGCGAAGACTCGCGGTCGGGATCGAGCGGCAAGTTTGAGTTGGCGGCCGCGTACGCTTGGATGAGCTCGAGGAGGGACCCGGTGACGCGCGAGTGGCTTCGGTCGGCGTCGGTCACGGTCTTATAAGACTGTCCCTTCAGCTTGTCCCAGTCGGCCCGGATGGCCTTCCAGCGCTCGGTCGTTTCGAGCGCTTCGCCGAAGTCGTTGTCCACCTTGGTGACCTTCTCGGCGGCCGCGTCTGCGTCTTTGGTCGCCGCGGCGACCTCGGTCTTGTACGAGCTGTCCTCAAGGCCGACCTCCGCGAGCGCCAGCACGCGACGCCTTTGGACTTGATGGTAGAAGTCCTTGACGGCGCCAATGTACTCGACGCCGTGGAGCTCTCTCTCGGCGACGTCGATGCGCTCGCTCGTGGCGCCGCTCTGCAAGTAGAGCAGCGCGAAGAACGGCACGGCGACAATGACGCCGATGACGATGAACTTCGTTCCGTATCGGAGGCGGTCCATCAAAGCGGCGGACAGGAAGACCGCTCTCTGAAGGAACTCCGTTGCCTTGACCGGCGCCGACTGACTCATGAACTCACCCGTTCTTGGGTTCTACGTTGCGTGGGGACGATAGGGAGGAGGGAGGGGAGGGCCGACGCGTGGTCGGCCCTCTTCCGGCTCAGTCTCGGGGTCTTCAGATCGAGAGCTTCTGGCCCTTCGCGTCGACGAGCATCGCGTCGTTGACGTACGCGATGTTGTCGGAGCGCATGAACTCGAGTTGCGACTTGAACGCCTGCGTGGCGAGCGGATCCTTCTTGGCCCACTCGAACCAGAGGGGAACGGCGATCTTGCGGAACTTGCTTACGTCGACCTCCGTAAGACGGATGATCTCGACGCCCTTCTCGCGGAACTTGCCCCACGCCTTCACGTTCTCCCGTTGGATGTACGCGTAGTGGTCCCACGAGTACTTGCGCACCGCCGCCGTGAAGACCTGCTGAAGGGTGGGCGAGAGCTCCTTCCACTTCTTCAGGTTGACGGTGATCTCCATCAAGTCGCAGGGCTGATGGATGCAGGGGGTCGAGGTCGGCCCCATGATGATGTACTTGGCTGCTTCCCAGAAGCCGAGGTTGAAGTTGACGGCCGGACCGGTGAAGTCGGCGCCTTCGATCTGGCCTTCCTTCAGCGCGCCCAGCACTTTGCCACCAGGGAAGTTCTGAACTTCAACGCCGGCGGCCTTGAAGATGTCTCCGATCATGCCGCCGGGGAAGCGAATCTTCTTCTTCTTGAAGTCCTCGAAGGACTTGATGGGGACCTTCGAGTGGATCAGGTTCAGGTCGTGCTGAACCGGTCCGACGAAGTACATGTTGTTGGATTCGTACGCCTTGCGAGCGATGTCGAGGCCGCCGAGTTCGTAGTACCAAGTCTCCCACTGGTCGGGGCGGTCTAGCCCGAGCGGATAGCTCGAGAGGAACGCTCCCACGGGCTGGTCTTTGGTCCAATAGATCGGGAACGCGTTCATCGCGTCGAGGTCGCCGTTCTTAACGGCCGCGAACATCTCCGGCGTCTTCGTCACCGCGTTGTTCGGTTGCGGATCGATCTCGAGCTTGCCACCGGTGAGGTCGGAGATGCTTCGAGCAAACTTCTCGAAGACGGCGAAGCCGACGGTGCCGGCGTCCCAGGCCGTCTGCATCTTCCAGGTGATCTTCGTGCTCGCCGGCGGGCCGGCGTCCACCTCGGCGGTCTTCGTCGTCTCCTCAGACGAGGAGGACTTCTTCTTCTTATCGTCGCAACCGGCCAGAGCGCCGGACAGTGCGGCGACGCTGGCAATTCCAGCGCCCTTCAGAAAGGCGCGGCGATTGCCTGCGGTGTCGGTCGGTTCTTTCGCGTTCTCATCGCTCATCGGAGAGTCCTCCTCAGCGCGCGCTTCCCCCCTCTGGGAACGGCACGCGACGTGGTGCGGGGCACAAGACAGCGCGCCTAAACTACTCGTTCTTTTCTTTTCGGAGAAGCTTTGAACCTGCGGCCTTGCGAAGCGGTGTTTGTGCGCGAACGTAGGTTCGCTCTTAGCGATGGGCTTCGGGAAGCGCGGCTCGGTCAGGACGTCAACACGAGGCCGACGGGCAGGTCCTCGCCCAACATCGCGCGCCGGTCGTCGTCGGTGGGGAGCACGACTTCGCGGAGCGCGCGGCCCCATTCGGCCTTGTCCGGCAGCGCTTCGAGGCGCTTCGCGGCCTCGAGTCGGACGCGCGGCGCGAGGTCGCGCGCGCGATCGCCGGTGAAGCGACCCAAGTCCAGCGCCGCGCGCGCCGCCGTCGCAACGGACTCCCACTTTTCTCGAAGGAGATGGTCGAGGAAGCGCTCCGCCGCAGGAATCGAGATCACGTGGTGGAGGCTCGCGTAGGCAGGGACGCGGGCATCCACGCGCCCGAGGGCGGCCCAGAGGCGGGGATCGCGCTCGGTCCAAGTGCGCTCAACGATCCACGCGCCGAGCTCGGCGCGTCGGGCCGCGGGCACCCGCTCCAGCGCGGCGGCGAGCTCCAGCATGTCGAGATCGCCCTCCAGCTTGGGCTTCTTCGGCTTCTTCAGACCCGCCTCGGGCGGCGCCAAAAACGGGTCGAGAAAGTCACGAATCGCCGTCTGGGTGGGCTCCGCGAGCCCGCCCGCCACGCGTCGCCAGGCGATGAAGAATTGTTGAAACGCGCGCGGCTCATCGGGAAACGCGAGTCGCGCAGGAAACAGCGACGCTAGCTCGGTCACGCGCTGGTCGTCGCCGGGAGCTCCGAACCCTGGCCTCAGACAATAGCCGGCGAGCATCCAGAAGACCCGTTCGTGGTCCGGTGAACGGCGACGCGCGCCGGCGCGGGCTCCCATGGCGAGAGCGTCGAAGACGGCGCGCGCCCGCTCCATGGTCCACGCGGAGCGCTCGCCCAGGATTCGTTCGAGCTCGCGGACCAGGTCCTTGGCTTCGCGGCCGCGGCCGCCGCCGCCGGCTGCGTCGCCGCGCGGCTTGCCAAAGGCGCGATCAATGGCGTCCTCGGCCTCGTCGAGGCGCGCGTCGCTCTTCTCGCTCGCGTGTCCTCGTGGCGGCAGCGAGCGCGGCGACAGCGAACTCTTTGGCACAAAGGACGCGGGCGCCGGGAGGGACACCTGCGTGTCGCTGCCTCCGCCGTCGTCGGCGAAGCGCAGCTCAAAGGCGAGGCGGAAGCGGCGCGGCTCTTCGTCGACGCCCTCGGCGAGCTCGAGGCACGACAGCTCGAGCGTTCCAACGGCGGTGAGAACGGCCTCGAGGGTGATGGCGACGGTCTCCTCCCTCGCGGCCTTTCGCTTGCTCCGCGGCCCGGCGTTCTCCTCGGAAGGAAAGGTTACCAAGAGCGGCGGGACACGCTCGTATGAACCGCTGCGTAGGTCGACGAGGTCGCCTGCCTCCTCCTGCGGGGCGTCATCGGACGTGTAGAGGTCGAACCTTACCGGTCGGCCGACGACGAGGGTCAATCCGGCCGCGTGCGCGCGGAGCCGAGCTCCCTCGCTGGCGCCGCGAGGGACGACGCACATGGCGCGCGGCGCGTGGCCTTCGGACCGAAGCCCAACGTAATACGCCCGTGGCGCGCCGGCGGTGATCTTGAGCGCCTCGCCGCGGAGCGCGAGTCCGTAGTGGACCGCGCCCCGCGCCACGGCGAGATCGGGATCGCCGTGAGGCAACACGGTGAGCGACCTCGCGCCCCGGTTCGACAACACCTGCGCCATGCGCTCGCGGATGCGCGCGGCGTTGAACACGCCGCCGTTGAGGAGCACCGCGTCGACGCTGCGGCCCTCCGGCAGGTGGCGCAAGTGTCGCAAGAGGAAGTCGGCGACGTGCCTCGTGATGGCGACGTCACGCTCGTAGGGCAACCCCAAGCTAACGAGGCCTGCGGTGTTTCGCGCGGGGCGCTCGGCGTCCGCAACAAATGGAAAAAAACCCTCGAGGACGAGCGTGGTGGCCTCCGCTTGGGAGAGCTCCGTTCGCAGCGTTCTGCCGACAAGGGCCGAGCCCTTGCTCGCCACGACGATGGGCACAGCGTTCGGCGCATCGTTCGCGAGCAGCCGTTCCTTGGCCGAGCGACACGCCGCCGTGAGCTGCGCGAAGCGAGCCGCGTCGAGGCGCTCGCCGCCGGTAAGCTTCGACTCTGCGGCGTGGGCCAACGCGAGATCCATGTTGTCGCCACCGAGGAGCAAGTGCCGTCCGACGGCGATGCGCTCGGCTGCCAGCGCCTCGTTGGTCCGCGCCGTAACGCGAAGGAGCGAGAGGTCTGTGGTCCCGCCACCCACGTCGACGACGAGCACGAACGCCTCGCCGCCGGTGTTCGCTGCGAGCGCTCGCATCGCCTCTTGGGTGGCGCCGCTGAGGTAGTCGTAGAAGGCCGCGAGCGGCTCCTCGAGCAGCCTCACCTCGAGGCCTGCGAGCTCTGCGGCACGCACCGTCAGCTCGCGCGCCGCTTCGTCGAAGGATGCGGGAACGGTGAGGACGACGTCGGCTTCGAAGAGCGGCGTATCGGGGTGCGCGGCGTCCCACGCGCGGCGCACGTGCGCCAGGAGTCGCGCGCTCGCCTCGAGCGGCGAGAGCGTAGGCACCCCGTCGGCGTCGTCGGTGCCCCACGGCAAGATGGGCGCCGTACGATCGACGCCCGTGTGGCAAAGCCAGCTCTTGGCCGAGGTGATCACGCGCCCCGGCACCTCGGCGGCGCGCCGCTTCGCGAAGTCACCGGTAACGAACGGCGCATCTCCGAACACGTTGGGCGTTGAATCGAGCTCCGCCGCCGGCGGCGCATAGAGGAACGACGGGTAGAGCGGGCGCGGCTCCGTGTGCGCCGCGTCGACGAGCTGAGGCACGAGGAAGATCTGAGGCCTCGTCGTCGCGTCACCGAAAGCTACGACGGTGTGCGTCGTGCCGAGATCGATGCCGACAATCGGTCGCGCGGTCATCGTTACTGGTCGGTGGCGTTGTTTCGGAGCGAAAGCTCGACCTTGAATCGCTCGTCGGCTTGCAGCGCCTTCGTGGGGACCGCTTCGAGCTCAAGGGTTCCGATCTCGGTCACATGGGAGCGGAGCCGAACCTCCACGACCTCTCCGGCGTGGCGCCCTTTCGCAGGCAAGGTGACGGCAACGGCGGGCAGCTCCTCAAGCTCCTCGGGCCTGATGCGCTCGAGGGTCGTGCCTGCCACGTCGGCGCGGCGCGTGGATGAACCGAAGAAGCGAAACTGCACGGGCTCGCCGACGACGGCGCCCAATTCATGCGCCGGTAGCTCCACGACGGTGCCCTCCTCCATGCCGAAGGGCGCGACGCATAGTGCGGTCATCGGTGGCGGCAGGCCGGGGACTGCCGGGACCGAGCTCTCGATGCCGACGTAGTACGCGCGGGCCGTGCCACCGCGAATGCGGAGGCCCCGACCGCGCTTGGCGAGCCCGAAGGCCGCCGCTCCGCGCGCGACGGCCAAGTCCAGGTCGGCGCCCTCGAGAATGCGGACCGGCGGAGCGCCCGCTTCCGCGAGCCAACCGTTGAGCGTCGTGACGAGGCGCTCTCGCAGCGCGGCGGCCTTCATGACGCCGCCGTTGAAGAGGAGCGCCGTAGGGCGAAGCATCCGCGCGCCGCCCTTTGCGTTGCTTTCCACGGCGTCGAGCTGGCGGGCCAAGAACGCCGCCATGTGCTTCGTGATCGCCGCATCGGAAGCGTAGGGCAAGCCCATCTGCGTGAGCGCCGTTCGCGCTCGAGCCGCGGGCCGAGCGTCGGCCGCAACGGAGGGAAAGAAGCCTTCGACGACGAGCTTCATCACCTCCTCGCGCGTCACCTCCTCCTTGAGACCACCGCCGAGCAGCTTCGAGCCGCGCGACGCGACGGCGATGGGGACCTTGTTCACCTTGCCGTCCACGAAGAGGCGCTCCTTGGCGGCGCGGCACGCGTGGGTGAGGCTCGCGAACTGGATCTTGTCGACCTCTTTGCCGCTCTCCTCGAGGCGCCTGCCGACGAGGTGCGCGAGCGCCAGGTCCATGTTGTCGCCGCCCAAGAGGATGTGATCGCCCACGGCGACGCGGTGCATCTCCAAGGAGCCGTCCTTGTCGCTGGCGACGATGGCGGAGAAGTCCGTTGTGCCGCCGCCGACGTCGACGACGAGGATGACGTCGCCGACCTTTACGTTCTTCCTCCACCCGTCGCCGCTCTTGGCGATCCACGAATAGAGCGCCGCCTGCGGCTCTTCGAGCAGCGTCAGGTTTTCGAGGCCCGCGGCCATGGCCGCCTCGGCGGTGAGCTCCCGCGCCGCCGCGTCGAAAGACGCCGGCACCGTGAGCACCACCTCTTGTTCGACGAGCGGCGCATCGGGATGCGCTTGATCCCAGCACTCGGTCACGTGTTCGAGGAGCCGGAAGGACGCCTCGACCGGTGAGATTTTCTCCACGTCGTCGGGGGCCGCGGCGGGGAGGATCGGACCGCGGCGGTCGACGGTGGGGTGGCACAGCCAGCTCTTGGCGCTCGAGACCACCCGCGTGGGCGCCTCAATGGCGCGCGCTCGTGCGTATTCGCCAACGGCGAAGCGGCGGTCTTCGTTCCACGGAAGCTTCATCGCCCCTTCGCTCTCGTGCGCGAAGTAGAGGAACGACGGCAAGAGGGGACGCGCGTCGACGCTGCTTGTGCTCACGAGCTGGGGCAGCGAGAGCACCTCGACTTCAGGCTTCTCTTCGTCGAGGCGCGCCGAGGCGATGGCCGTGTGCGTAGTGCCGAGGTCGATACCGACGACGTACTTGGCGGTCATAGCTCGATCTCCGCCGGCGCGAGCACGCGCGCGTCGTGGCCCGCGACCAGCTCGGGCAGGGAAATGGTCGTCGCCCGCCACCCCTTGTGGCGCAGCGTGCCCTTGAAGGGTGCCTCGCCGTGGACGTTGCCCGTGAGCTTGACGACCTTCGCGTCGAAGCCGGCCTCGAGGATGATCTTCGCTCCCTCCTCCTCGCTGCGGAGCGCTTCGACGGTGACGTGGCCCGAGAGCGCCTTCTTGCATCCCTCGTGGACGACGCGCGCGGCAGCGCCGACGTCGGCGTCGGAGAAGGAAACGATGTCCTGCTGCAAAAAGTCCACGAGTCGTCCGTCTCGCTGGAGCAGCGCCAAGAGTTGCAGGGCGCCGTCTCGGGTCGCGTCACCGCTTGCGTCGGAACGGGGCGCCGCACTGATGCTGCGGGCCCGCGCCGCGGAACGCTCGACGCGGGTTTCCGGTGGCTCGGCCGGGTCTTCCTTTACGAAGGCCGGCGCCGGAGCCTCGAGGGCTTTGGCGCGGGCGGCGAAGGTGCCGTCGAAGAGGACCTTGAAGAAACAGGCCCAGGCGTAGAAAAAGCGGGCTCCGAAGGAGAGCGGGGCGGGGTCGGACACGCCGCGACGTTACCTCCCGCGGCGGGCCTTTGCCATAGCGGACCGGTCGACCTCGGCTGGCTCGCGCGCCGCGGCCTTCAGCGAATGACCGGCGGCTTCGGCGGCTCTTCTTCTTTCTGAACGCAAGACGCCAAGTCGAAGAAGAGGAAGATGAGCGCCTTCTCTTCCGGCGTGAGGGTCGGCGGGCACGACGCAGGAAAGCTGTTGTCGGGGAGCGTGGTCGTGGGCGCGCCCGTGATGTGCATGTCGCCGAAGACGACCTTGCCGCACTGATTCTCGATGGGCGCGCCGACGGGCGCGTTGAAGCTCAGGTATTTCGTCGTCTCGGGATCACCGGCGAAGGGCTTGTTGTAGACCCAGCGCGTCGTGCCGGCTTTGACGCCGACGACGTCCTCCCGGGGCTGGTTGATGGGCATCTCCCCCTTCTTGGAGGACGCGGCGACGTTGACGAGCCATTCGGCCAGCGCTTGGCCCTTTGGGAACGTCTGGTCCACGAGAAACGGGAGTTCGCTCCCCGACTTCGCCTTGCCGTCCCCGGCCCACTCGGCGAGCGAGGTGAGCTCGGGTATCGGGCTGTTCTGGAACCACGTGTAATGGTAGTGCGACGTGAACACGCGCCCGCCGAGCTTCGCGTATTCGTAGAGCGCCGTCTTGGCCGAGTTCGGCTTGGTCTCGTTGTGCTCGCCGCACTCGCACGAGAACATGACCATGTCGTACTTCTTCAGCGTGTCGACGCTTCCCCAGAGCGTCATCGCGTCGGGCGTTCCCGTCGGTGCGGGGGCAGGAACACTCTCGTGTGTTGCCCCTCGATAAAGATGAAGCCGCCCAGCGCCCGTGTTGGTCGTGTACTCGGTGGCGTCGAGGCCAAGCTTCGGCAGGAGGCACGCGAGATGATCACACTGGCCCGTGGTGACGGCGATCTTGGGGATGTGCCCTTCGCTCTGATTCTTCGGGAGCCGCGTGTCGGCCTTCGCGACGGGGTGATCGACGCAGTCACTCACCTGCGGGATCTTGAGCTCGCGGCGCCACTTGCCGACTTGGACCACGAGCGGGATGTCTTTGCCCGACGGGACGTTCTTCAAGGTGAACTTCCCGTTCGTGTCCGTGAGCGTCGCGGCCACGGGGCTACCGGAGACGTCTCCGCAGCGATCACACGACGCGCCCTCGGGAATGGGCGCGAGCGGCGCGTTGGGGACGTAGACCACCGCGTTGTAGAGCGGCAAGGTCCCGTTGGGCGCTAACACGGTTCCGCTTATCGTCGTCGACCCACCACCGGTGCACTTGGCGACGGCGCACTCGAGTCCTTGGCACGGGCCTTTGCCGCCATCGCCGCTCGCGAAAGGATTGTTGCCGTCGGTCGTCGCGTCGAGGTCACCCCCGCCGGTGGTGGCTCCCGTCCCCTCGCTCGAGCCGCAGGCGGGTGACAGCAGCGCAAAGACTCCGAGGGCGCTCGTCGCCGCGACGAGAGACAAGGTGCTTCGTCGGGCGCGGGCGCGACGCGAGGCTGATGAAAAGAAAGAATGGCCGTGTCGCATCGTGAAATTCTCCGGGCACGCGGGCGCGCAGCCATAGGCAACGCGGTGCACGATGGATAGCGTTCTTGGTTCTCGGCACCTGTGCAAGGTTTTATCGAGGCGCGGCGCGCCGCCGACGGCCTGCCAGAACCGGCCTGCCACACCGGCCTGCCACCCCGGCCTGCCACCCCGGCCTGCCACCCCGGCCTGCCACACAGATGCCGTTCGGCTCCTACCTACCGCCGGGGCCGTCGTCGGCTTCCGCCATGAACGCGCGCTCCACCGCGGCGAAGTCGACCTCGACGTCAAGGCGCGCGAGCACCGAGTAGAAGCCGAACTGGAGCCGATTCATGAAGAGCATTTCGGGAGGCATGGTGAAAAACTCGTCCTCCGGCAGTTGCCTTGCGGCCACCGTCATGGCCTTGAATTGGTCGACGAGGCCCGCCGCGTACGTTCGGGTGATGCGGAAGGGCGACGCGAAGAGCGGCTCGAAGCAGGCGCGGCAGAAGTCTTGCCCCATGCGCTCCAGGGCGCCAGGCTTCGCCGAGATCATCGCCGACACGGCTTCGCCGAAGGCTTTCTGATCCTTGTCGAGCGCAGCGCGGTGCAGGGCCCGCGAAAGCGGCCAATGGTGAGGCGAGAGCTCCTGGACGCAGCCGTAGTCGAGGAAGGTGACCGAGCCGCGCTCGTGAAAGATGTAGTTTCCCGGGTGCGGGTCGGCGTTGAACATTCGCCCGATGAGCGTGCCCTTGAAGACGAAGCGCCACATCGTGTCGGCGTACGCGAGCCGGTCTTTCGGCGCAGCGGCGATGGCGTCATCGTACGAGCCGCCCTCGGCGAATTGGGTCGTCAGGACGCTCTTCGTGGAATGACTGGTGACGAGCGCAGGCACGCGAATCGTCTCGTCGCCTGCGTGGAGCTTGGCGAAGCGGACGAGCCTCTGTCCTTCGAGCGCATAGTCGAGCTCTTCGCGAAAGCGGCTCCGCACGACCTCGAAGAGGGTCTTCGAGTCGAAGCGCCGCCCGCCGAGTGTGCCCACGAGCGCCTCGAGCACGCTGGCGCTCGATAGATCGCTCTCGACGGCCTGCCGAATACCCGGGTGCTGCACCTTCACGGCGACGACGGTGCCGTCGGCGAGGGTCGCGCGGTGCACTTGGCCGATGGACGCGCTCGCGATGGGATCATCGCTCCACGTCGCGAAGAGTTTGTCGATGGGGCCCCCAAGCTCGGACTCCACGAGGGCGCGGATCGCGGTGGGGGAGGAGCGCGGCGCCTGCGCCCTTAGAACGCGGAGCGAGTTCTCGTAGGCCTCGCGCTGCGCTTCCGGCACGAGGCCGTCGACGTAGCTGCCCATCTGGCCCACCTTCGCGGCGAGGCCGCGGAGGTTGCCGAGCACCTTCGCCGCTTCCGCCGCGGCGACGGTCGGGTCACGGCCCAAGAGCGCGCCGGCCCCTCCCTTGACGCCCAACGACACGAGCCGCGACAGGCGCCCGAGCTTGCCGCGAGGGACGTCGCTCACTGGCCGGGGGCTCCGCGGGACACGACGTGTTGCACGGGCCAGGCATAGGACGGGCGGCCCCATGCGGCAACATCCGCTCGCGCGCGGGGGGGGCGGCCGCGGAGCCATGGAAACGCGCGCCAACGGCCCGATTGATTGGCGCGTTCTCAGCATGCTTCTCCCGGAGCGCGGCGGCCGATATGCTCCCCCCCATGGCGAACGAAGCGTTGGTTGCCTCGGTGAAGCAGATCCTCACGCTCTTCCGCGAGCGCAAGGAGGCGGAAGGTTACGCGGCGTACACGAAGCTGTTCAAGTCCCCCGAGTTTGCCACCTACGCTCCGCAAGATCAGCGGCAGGCGCTGAAGCTGATGATCAGCCTCAAGGTGATTCCCTCGAGCCTCTCGCCGCACCTCGTCGGCGGCTATCGGACCGGCATGGCGCCGCTCAAGGCCCTCATCGACGCTCACGACGATCCCCACGACTACGAGCTCTACGGCATCTGCCAGATCGTGACGGGCGACGAGAAGGGCGCCGCGGAGACGTTCCGCAAGGCGCTTAACATGGAGCGCGCGCGCAATCCGCAGTCGGACTTGTGTGGCTCGCTGATGAAGTGGGTCGCGGCCGTTTAGGCCACAGCCGCCCCTCGGACGATCTTTGACCGACGCCTCCGACGAGCGGACTCTCCTCGGGAAGCGACTCCGCGAGCTGGGCTCCGCGCCCACCGCCGACGCTCTCCTCGATGCGTTTCTCTCCTTTGTGGCCGAGCGCGGTCTCTCGCTCTACGGCGCGCAGGAGGAGGCGATCCTCGCGTGCCTCGCGGGGCAGAACGTCATCCTCAACACGCCCACCGGCTCGGGCAAGTCGCTCGTGGCCACGGCGCTCCACTTCTTCGTGACGGCCTACGGCGGCCGTAGCTTCTACGCGAGCCCCGTCAAGGCGCTGGTCAGCGAGAAGTTCTTTGCGCTCTGCACCGAGTTCGGCGCGGAGCGTGTTGGGATGATGACGGGCGATGCGAGCATCAATCGCGACGCCCCCATCATCTGCTGCACCGCTGAGGTATTGGCCAACATGGCGCTTCGGAGCGGCGTGCGCGCCGACGTCGACGCGGCGATCCTGGACGAGTTTCACTACTACTCGGACCGCGAGCGTGGCGTCGCCTGGCAGGTCCCGCTGCTTTCGCTCGCGCGGACGCGTTTCCTCCTCATGTCGGCGACGTTTGGCGATCCGATGCCCTTTCGCGAACGACTCACGAGGCTGAACGGCCGCGAGACGGCGGTTGTGCGCTCCAACGAGCGGCCCGTTCCCCTCGAGTGGGAGTATCGCGAGACGCTGCTTCAGGAGACGGTGATGGACCTCGCGCGCGCCGGCAGGGCGCCGGTCTACGTCGTCGCGTTTACGCAGCGCGCGTGCGCCGAAGAGGCGCAGAACCTCATGAGCGTCGACTTCTGCACCAAGGAAGAGAAGGCGGCCATCAAGGAGGAGCTCGTCGGGGCTCGCTGGGACTCGCCCTACGGCAAAGAGATGCTCCGCTACGTCCGCCACGGCATCGGCATCCATCACGCGGGCCTGTTGCCGAAGTATCGCCTCATGGTCGAGAAGCTGGCGCAGCGCGGCCTCCTCAAGGTCGTCTGCGGCACGGACACGTTGGGCGTCGGCGTCAACATCCCCATCCGCACGGTGCTCTTCACCAAGTTGTGCAAGTTCGATGGCGAGAAGACGGCGCTCCTGAGCGTCCGCGACTTTCATCAGATCTCGGGCCGCGCCGGTCGCAAGGGCTTCGACGAGCGCGGCTTCGTAGTCGCACAGGCGCCCGAGCACGTCATCGAGAACCTCCGCCTCGAGGCGAAGGCGCAGGGCGACGCGAAGAAGCTCCGTAAGCTCGTGCGCAAGAAGCCGCCGGATCGGGGCTATGTGCCCTGGGACAAGGCCACCTTTGAGCGGATGCGCGTCGCCCTGCCGGAGACCCTCGTGTCACGTTTTCAGGTGACGCACGCGATGTTGCTGTCGGTCCTCGAGCGCGACGTGGGCGGCGGATGTTTGGGCATCGGCAGACTCATCAAGGCGTCACACGACCGCGACGCCGAGAAGCGAATCCACGGGCGCCGAGCGCGCGACCTCATGCGCTCGCTCATCGACGCGGACATCGTGACGCGCGCCACCGGCGAAGACGGCAAGTCGCGCCTCGTGGTGCATGGCGACCTCCAGGAAGACTTTTCGCTCCATCACGCGCTCTCGCTCTACCTCGCCACCGCGACGCAGGGCCTCGATCGCGAGTCGCCGAGCTACGCCCTCGACGTGCTCTCGCTCGTCGAGGCGGTCCTCGAGAACCCCGACGCCATCTTGTTTCGCCAAGTCGACAAGAAGAAGGCCGACAAGGTTCGCGAGCTCAAGGCGGCGGGCGTCGAATACGAAGAGCGCATGGCCGAGCTCGAGAAGATCGAGTGGGACAAACCGAACGCGGAGTTCATCTACGGCACCTTCAACGAGTTCGCGGCGATTCATCCGTGGGTCAAGGAAGGGCAGGGCGACAACATTCGCCCCAAGTCGATCGCGCGCGACATGGCCGAACAGTTCATGTCGTTTACCGAATACGTCCGCGAGTACGGGCTCGAGCGGAGCGAAGGGCTGCTCCTCCGCTACTTGTCAGACGTCTACAAGTCCCTCGAGCAGACCGTGCCGCTCGCCGCCCGGAGCGATGAGACGGAGGAGCTCGCCTTCTTCTTTGGGACGATGATTCGCCAGGTTGATTCGAGTCTCCTCGACGAGTGGGAGCGAATCCGGCGCTTCGGCGTCGAGGCGAAGCTCGGCGGCGTACCCGTGTCCGACGCGGCGGAGCCGGCCGGCTCGGCGGATCTGACGCGCGATCCGCGCGCGCTGGCGATCCTCGTTCGCAACGAGGTCTTTCGCGTCGTGCGAGCCCTCGCTGCAGGCCGGTACGAAGCCGCCGCCGAGGTGTTCGCTTCGCAGGGTGAGGGGGCACCCACCTCGCTGACGCTCGAGAAGGACATGGCCGCCTACTGGGCCGACTCGCCGCGGCTCTCAACGGACGCGGAGGCGCGCTCCTCGAAGCACCTGCGGATCGAGAAAGACCTCGCGGCGTGGCAGATCGAGCAGACGCTGCTCAGCGACGATGGGCCGACGCCGTTCTCGCTGCACCTGCGCCTCGACCTCGAAGCGACGCGCGCGGAAGGGCGCCTCGCGCTCCGATTCGTCCGCCTGGCAAGCTAGACCGGGGAGCTGAGCTGGGGGCTCGCCGCCCCGAGCCAAGGGAGCTTTTTCGGCTGCCGTTCCGAGGTGAGCGAAAAAAATCCAAGCGTGGGGAGACAACTCGAAAATTTGTCGTACACCCCCCGGCGATGATCGCTCTCCCTCCGCTAGCCCAAGGCACCACGTTCGCTGGCGAGTACCGAATTCTCGAGCTCCTCTCGCATACGAACCACCTCGCGCTGTACGGGGCGATTCACACGCCCAGCGGCGAGCAACGCGTCCTCGAGCTCATCTTCTCGCCGGTCGTGCCCGGGCAAGCCTTCCGCGACCGCTTCATCCGAGCCGCCTCGTCGACGAGTGCCGCTGCGGGTCCGATCATCCCGCGTGTCTTGGCGGCGGCCATCGACCCGACCTCGATGGTGCCCTTCATCGCGATGGAGCCCTTCCGCGGTGAGGTCCTCGCCACGGCGTCGATGCGCGGCGGAGGCATGCAGGCGGCGGACGCCTTGTCGCTCCTCGGCCAGGTCGCCGCCGGCCTCGGCCAGCTTCACGCGGTTGGCGTCCTTCACGGCGGTCTTCGACCGGAGGCCGTGGTGCTCACCGCCGACCCGACGCAGCGCACGGCGGTCAAGCTCATCAACGGAGCCCTCGCGAAGGTGCTCGGCGACGCTCGCGTCGCGACGGCACCGAGCGCGGTTCCCTGCGATCCGGCGTGGGCCGCGCCCGAGCAGATCGAAGGGCACGAGCCGAGCCCCGCCAGCGACGTCTACTCGCTGGGCCTCTTGGCCTTCACGGTGCTCACGGGGCAACGAATCTGGCGCGGCACGGCCGACGCTCAGATCGCCCGCGAAGCCGTGAAAGACGCGCTGCCGGTCCCCACGGTCCGCGCCTATGAGCTCGGGCGTGGTGGCTCGTTGCCCAGCGCCTTTGACGGATGGTTCGCGCGTTGCGGCGCGCGAAATCCCGCGGAGCGCTTCCCGAGCCCCGGCGCCGCGTTCGCGGAGCTCCAGCTCATCTTCCAGCGCGCCGCGGCTCAATTCACCGGCAGCATCAGCCCCATGACGAGCGCGCACCTGGTCGTGCCGCCGCGGCCCACGCCGAAGTCCGGAGCGGGCGTGCTCCTCGCCGTCGGCGGCATCTTGGCCGGTGTCATCGCCCTCGGCGCCCTCGGCGCGGTCGCGTACAAGGGCGTCGTTCGCTACCAAGAGCGTGCGCTCGAAGCCCGCCGGGCGGCCGAGAAGGCCGCTGCGTCGGAGACCAAGACGAGCTCCGCCGAGGTCACGACGCCGGAGGCTGCCAGGCCGGAAGGCAGCGACGGTCCGTCGGTCGACATCGGCTCCCTCCCCACGGCGCGCAGCGGTCGCGACCGTCGTGAGCGCGACGAGCGTCGCGCCGAAGCGCGAGCCGAGGCCGCTCCGAAAGCCGAGACCAGGGAGGTCCCCGCGCGCGTTGAGGAAACGTCGACTTCGGCCGCCACTTCGCCCGCTGCTCTCGCCGAGGGCAAAGCCTCGTCGGCGCCCCCCGCCAAGCTTCAGGTCGTCGACCTCTCGGCGGGCCGCGGCAAGGCTGTGGCGAGCGGCGACAAGATCACCGTTCGTTACACCGCCAAGCGGCAGGCTGACGGCGTCGTTTACGATGGTAGCCACGCGGTCGCACCGTTCAGCTTCACGCTCGGCCAAGGCCGCGTCACCAAAGGGTGGGAGCTGGGAATCCCCGGTATGAAGGTGGGCGGCAAGCGCCGGCTGGTCGTGCCGCCCCAGCTCGCGTATGGCGAGAAGGGGCTCGGCAGTGCGGTGCCGCCCAACGCCACGCTCGTATTTGACCTCGAGCTCGTCTCGGTCGACTGAGGGCTCGCTCCCGAAGCGCCGCTCCCACACGGTCGCCGATCGTCGTCCAAGAAAGCAGCAATCCTGAAGGGTTGTTGTGCCAACGCACGATTCCTCTCGTATGCTCTCCGAGCGGCATGGGCTGCGCACTCTCCGCGACTCCATCAGGTCGTCGAGAGCGCCCAACCCGCAATAAGGGAGCGCCATGAACTCAGTATGGCTTGAGAGGGGAATTCGCCTCGCGGCTCTTGCCGCGGTCGGCGGCGTGGTCAGCGTGTTGACCATTGCGTGCGGGTCCACCGGTGAACCGGGAGCGCAACCCGGCGAGCCTCAAGAGGCGGGCACTGCCCCGGGTGAAGACGCTCAGCCTACGGCCGATGGCTCGGTGCCGTTCGAAGCGGGCCCGTTCCTGGACGCCGGCCCCTGCATTCCCAAGCCTGTAGACTGCACGGATAAGTGCGGGCCGGTTCGTGACCCCTGCTCCGGCGAAGTGAAGATGTGCGGCGGCTGCCCCACGGGCCAGGTCTGCGATCTTCAAGCTCACACGTGCGGCGTCCCGAAGGTCAAGTGTGAGGACTTTGGCGCCGAGTGCGGTCAGATCAAGACGAGCTGCGGCGAGTACAAGTTCTGCGGCTCCTGCCCCGCGGGCAAGGAGTGCAACCCCGACACCAATAAGTGTCAGCCGGCGCAAACGGTCACCTGCCAAGACCTCGGCTACGAGTGTGGCGTCGCGTGGCTCGGGTCGGGCAGTCCGACCGCCAAGACCAACTGCGGCACGTGCCAAGATCCGGCCCGACCTCGATGCAACGGCGCCTTCAACGTGTGTGAGCCCGTCTGCGTGCCCGGCGTGACGGGACCCAAGACCAACGCAGAGAAGAAGGCGTTCTGCGACGCGGCCAAGGCGAGTCGCGGGATCCAGTGCGGGACCATCTCCGATGGCTGCGGCGGCACGGTCGACTGCAGCGCCCCGCCGATCACGGGGTTCACCTGCCCCTCGGGTCAGGGTTGCGGCGTCCGTGGCGTGGCCAATCGTTGTGAGCCCTTCCCGACGCCGCCCGAGTGCGAAGCTCTCGGGAAAAACTGCGGCGAGATCGTGAGCGTGTGCACCGGGACGAAGATCAAGTGCGGCACGTGCAACACCGCGGGCGGCGAGGTTTGCAATGACAACGGTGTGTGCGGTCCGCCGTGCACTGCGAAGAGCTGTACCGCGGCGCTGCCGGCGGGGCAGGAGTGCGGGAGTCCGCCCGACGGCTGCAAAGGCACGCTGGACTGCAAGTGTGGGGCCGGCAAGGTCTGTCAGAACAACAAGTGCTGCCAGCCTAAAACCTGCCAACAGATTCTCGCCGGCTCCACCAACACGTGTGGACGCAATCTCGACAATGGCTGCGGCGGGACCGTTGATTGCGCATGCCCGGGCGGCGCGACACAGACCTGCCTCGACAGCGGCGGCGCTGCCGTGTCGAACAACGAACAGGGTACGTGCTGCGTCCGGAAGACGTGCGCGGACTACCCGGGGCAATGCGGCACCGGACTCTCCGACGGCTGCGGCGGCTTGGTTGCCTCAACTGGGGGTCGGCCGGCAGGTGAGTGCGGCTGCGCCAATGGCCAAACTTGCATTGCGGGCACGCCGCCAGCGGGCACGACGCCGCCGCCCGGCACGGCCGGTGTGTGTTGCACCGAAACGAACTGCAACGCTGCACCGGGCGAGTGCAACAAGACGGTGACCAGTGTTTGCACCGGTGCGCCGACGACCTGCAGCAATTGTCCTCCCGGGCAGACCGTCTGCAACGGCAACAGTTGCTGCGCGCCCATCACGTGTGGCAACCAATGCAACGTCACCCTCGACAACTGCGGGACGCCGCTGCTCTGCGGCGACTGCGCGTTTGGCACGTGCACCGGGAACGTCTGCGTCTGCACGCCGCTGACCTGCGGCGACTACCCGCCGGGAACCTGCGGAAACAATCTGCCCAACGGCTGCGGCGGGACGATCTCCTGCGGTACGCCAAAGACCTGCGCCGACTTCCCGACCGCGTGCGGTCGTCAGGATGATCAGTGCGGGGGCCTCACGGCGCGCTGCAATCCGTGCCCCGGCAATCAGGTCTGCCTCGCCGGCGGTGGCTGCTGCTCCCCCAAGACGTGCGGCGACTTCCCCAACCAGTGCGGCAACAACCTCGACAACGGGTGCGGTGGAACCATCGACTGCAACTGCGGGTCCGGCGGGCTGCCTTCCGGCATCTGTGTCGGTAATCCGGGAAGCTGCTGCGCCGAGGGCACGTGCACTTCGCCCGCTGGCAAGTGCAATCAGACGCAGCCCAGCGTGTGTGGCCAAGGTCCGGTCTCGTGCGCCAGCGGTTGCACTTCAGGCCAGGTCTGCGTCGGTACCAACTGCTGCACTCCTAAGCTGAACTGCGCCGCCGCCGGTGCCAACGGAACGGCAGGCGCTCCGTGCGGACAGGTCTCCAACGGCTGCGGAACGAACTTCAACTGCGGGTGCAACTTCACCGCCACCAACCAACTGACCTGCGGTGGCGGCGGGACTGCAAACGTCTGCGGCTGCAAGCCGAAGGCGTGCACCGACTTCCCCGGCTTCGTCGGGACCCGATCCGACCTGTGCGGCGGAACCATCACTTGCAGCGGCTGATCTGAGGTGACCATGCGAAGCGAATTCAACCGGGCTCTCCTTGCGGGTCTCCTCTCAGCGTGCGCGCTCACGCCCTCCCTCGGAGGGTGTGGCGACGACGGCAACAACGGCGACGCCAACGGCGGTGGAGGCGGTGGCGGCGAAGACAGCGGCGGCTTCACCAATCAAGGAGACGGCGGCGGCACGGGGCTCGCCAAGTGCGCCACCGAGTCGAAGAAGGCTGAGGTCAAGCCGGTCGATCTCATGATCGGGCTCGACACCTCCTTCTCGATGGACTTCGACCGCAAGTGGCTCAGCGTGCAGGCCGCGCTCAAGTCGTTCGTCCAGAACCCCGGGCTAGCCGGACTCGGCGTGGGCGTGCAGTACTTTCCCCTCCGGAAGCAGTGCAGCGTGACCGACTACTCGGCGCCGGCGGTTCCCATCACCGACCTGCCGGCGGCCGCGGCGCCCGTGAGCCAGTCGCTCGATGGCCAGCAGATGTTCGGCGGGACGCCCATGGTGCCGATGCTCCAGGGACTCAACACGTACATGAAGACCTTTGCGGCGCAGCATCCCGAGCGCAAGCCGGTCATCGTGCTCGCGACCGACGGCATCCCCGATGACACGTGCAAGGGGGCGGTGAACGGCTCGACGCCCAACACCATCGACAACGCGGTCGCGGCCGCGAAGGCGTCCTTCACGGGCTCGCCGCCGGTGAGTGTTTTCGTCATCGGCGTGGGCACGGAGTTGAGCGCGCTCAACGGCATTGGGCAGGCCGGCGGAACCGGCAACGCCATCCTCGTCGACACGACGCAGAACGTGGAGCAAGCCTTCTTGGATGCGCTCCAATCGATCCGCCGCACGGCAATCCCGTGCGACTACGACATCCCGTCGCTCGGAAGCGCGCCGGACCCCAACAAGATCAACGTGAACTTCGTCCGCTCCTCCGGCGAGGAGCTCTTCCTCTACGTCGGTAACGCCGCCGACTGCGCCAAGGCCGAGACGAACGGTTGGTACTTCGACGACGCCAACGCGCCGAAGAAGGTCATCCTCTGCCCCAAGACTTGCGACAAAGTGAAGTCCGTCGACGATGGGAAGATCGACGTCGTCTTCGGCTGCGACCGCATCACGATTCGCTGAGCGATCAGAAGAGGCCCGCCAGCGGGCCTCCGCGGACGGCCAGCGCCTCGACGCGACGCGACACCGCCTCGTCTTCGACCAGCTCCGGCGCGTGGTGCGCTTTGATGCGCGCGTCGATGACGAGCGAGCCGCGGCAGCCCCACGCCTTGTGCTCCATGAAGGCCATCACGCCGTCGACGTCCACCGCCGGGTTTGACCGCGTGAAGGTGACCCACACCAAGTTGTCGACGGAGCGCGCCGCGAATTCGGCGTCGTCGACGAGCACGATGAGGGGAAACGCGTCGGCCAGTGCCTGCACGGCATCGCGCGAAAGGGAACGCTCGAGCGCCTCGCAGAAGAGTCGGAGGCCGCGCGACGACTCGCGGCTCGCGGGGCCGGCGCCGATGGCGAGCACGCCGGGAAGCGCAACCGCGGGGCGACCGGTCCCTTGCGGCCACGTGACTTGGCTCGGAACGCTGCGGCCGAGGCTCCGCTTCTTCGGGCCAGCCGCGGCGACCACGAGCTTCGATCCGTGGTTCAGTGACACGCCGGAGTAGTCGAGCGTGTCGATGGTCGTTCGCGCGTGAAAATGGAGGTCGCGGCGCGGATCAAAGCGCTCGAGCACGTGCGAAAGGAAGGCGCCGACGTCGTGGAGCGGCGGCTTGTCGGTCCCGTCGGCGGCGATGAGCAGGTACTTCGCCAAGGAGAGCTGCCCTTGTCCCAAGATGGCTGACGCCTGCGTCAAGAGTTCCATCGGCTCCTGCTCGTCGGCGTAGGGCACGTACCGCTCGCGGCCCACGGCGAGCAGCAGCGGATGCACGCCCGCGGCGTCGACGGCGTTCACGCCAACGACGCCGGGCAAGACCTCGGGCACCAGCGGCGCCGTCAGTTCGTGGATGAGCTCGCCGAAGAGCGTGTCTTCCTGTGGCGGTCGGCCGACCGTGGTGAAGGGCCAGATGGCGCCGTCCCGGTGATGCACGGAGCGAACGGCGAGCACCGGGAAGGGGTGCTCCTTCGCGTAATAGCCAAGGTGGTCGCCGAATGGACCCTCGGGCTTGAGGACGCCTTGCACGATGGTGCCCCGAATGCAGAAGTCGGCGTCGGCATGCACGTGCGTGCCTTGCCCTTCCGGCGGGCGGATCATGCGGATGGCGCGGCCGCCGAGGGCGCCGGCGAAGGCGATCTCCGGCAGGCCTTCCGGCAGCGGCATCACGGCCGCCAAGGTCATGGCCGGCGGACCGCCAATGAAGATGCTGACCTCGAGCGGTTCACCCCGGCGAATGGCCGCAGCGTGATGAACGCCGATGCCGCGGTGGAGCTGGTAGTGGAGGCCAACCTCGCGGTCCGGAGCGTAGGCGTTGCCCCCGAGCTGCACGCGGTACATGCCGAGGTTCGAGCCAAGAAGCCCTCGTTGGTCGGGGTCTTCCGTGAACACCTGCGGCAGGGTGATGAACGGCCCGCCGTCGTCGGGCCACGAGACGATCGCGGGCAGCGCCCCGATGCGCGTCTCGTTTGCGAGCACGGGGCCACTGCGGACCGTGCGCGGCAACGCGTGAAGCGCCGCCCCAGGAACGCGCAGGGCCAGCGAAGGAGCGCGAAGCAGTCGGCCGACATCGACCTTCGCGTCCACGAGCGCGCGGACGCCCGCCAACGCGTCGCGAAAGAGAAAGCGGGCGCGTTCTTTGGTGCCAAAGAGATTCGCGACCGCCGGAAACGGAGTGCCGCGGAGTCGCTCGAAGAGCAACGCCGGGCCACCGGCGCGGAAGACACGCCGCTGAATGGCCGCCGCTTCGAGGCGCGGATCGATTTCGACGGAGAGTCGAACGAGCTGGCGCGACGCTTCGAGGTCGCGCACGCATTCGGCGAGGGACGCGTAGGCCAAGGAGGTACGTTACGTGTCGTCGGTGGCGAGCACGCTACTCGTCGAGATCGTAGTAGAGGGGCGGCCGCCGGTCGCAGAAGCGCTTGATGATCGCGTGCGTCTCGGCCGGCAGATTCTCGAAGGCGATGCCCACGCCGGGGGTCATCTCGGTGGAGTCGCGGCGCCACCGCACGGTGCCGATGACGCGCACGACGCCCTCCGGCAGCGTGAACTCGAGCTCGATCTTGGAGCCGAGCTCTAGCGGCTTGTACGTCGACACGAACAGGCCGCCGCTGGAGATGTCGTTCGTCAGGCCGACGAAGAAATGCGAGTCGCTGTGGAGCGTCACCTCCACCTGGACCTCGGTGCGGTGGTGCGCCCGTTGCTCCACGCCCGTCGGAGGTAGACTTGGTTTCCGTGCCGCCCCGTCCGTCATCGCTCTTCGCATCGTCTTCGGGCTTCGCCCGAAAGGCAAGGGAACACGGCGCGCCCCCGCTGCGTGGTAGCATTTGTGGCACGCGGCCGCCGGAAACGGGGGCTGAACTCGCCATGGAGCACAGTCCGCACGTGAGGGGCACGCGTCGACCGCGGTGGGAAGGCGAAGCCGGGCCCCGCGGCATTCTCACGTTGCTCGGTGCCCTGGCGCTGTTTGCCCCTTCCGCCGCGCGCGCCGCGCCCACGCGTGAGGCTTGCGCCGACGCGTACGAAGGGGCGCAACGCGCCATGAAGGCGAGCCGCCTTCTCTCGGCGCGCGAGGCCATCACCGTGTGCCTCGATGACGCGTGTCCGGGTTTCCTTCGCGCCGATTGCGCGAAATGGCTCACCGACGTGGAGCGGCTCACGCCGAGCGTCGTCATTTTGGCTGGTGGTGAGGTCGGGGCCGGAGCCAGGGTGACCGTCGACGGCGTCCTTTGGGCCCATCCGCTCGATGGGCGCGCCCACGAGATGGACCCCGGCTATCACACGATCGTCGTCGCGTTGCCGGGGGAGCCCGCGCGAACGCGTCGCGTCCTGATCAAAGAGGGCGAGAAGGCTCAGCGCGTCGACCTCGAGGCGCCACGCGAGCACGTGCGAGACGCGGCACCGCCGAGCAACAACCGCAACGCCAGCGCCTTGTCGCCGGGAGCCATCGCTCTCTTCGCCGTGGGTGCGGCTTCCGCCGTAGGTTTCGGCGTCTTCGCGGCCGTCGGACGCAGCGAACAATCGGACCTCGACGGGTGTCGCCCGTACTGCGACGCCGCGGATGTCGACCGTGCTCGCCGTCACTACCTAGCGGCCGACGTGTTTCTCGGGGTCTCCGTCGTTGCCCTCGCAACCGCCACCATCCTGACCCTCACGCGGACGGGCCGCGCGCCGGTTGCGATGCTCTCGCAGGTGTCCTTTTGACGGGAGGCGCGGCGGCAGGCAACAGCGGTTCGTCCGCGCCGCTTGCGGCCCCGCTCCAGCTCGGGCGCTACACGCTCCACGGTGAGCTGGCGGCGGGCGGCATGGCGACGGTTCACCTCGGGCGTTTGATGGGGCCCGCCGGCTTCGCTCGCACCGTGGCCATCAAGCGGCTCCACGCGCAGTTCGCGCACGACCCTACCTTCGTTGCGATGTTCCTTGACGAAGCGAGGCTCGCAGCGAGGCTCCGTCATCAGAATGTCGTGCCGATTCTCGACGTGGTGGCTCAGGACGGTGAGCTCTTTCTCGTCATGGAATACGTGCACGGTGAGTCGCTGAGTCGCCTCGTGCGCCTCCAGGGCTCCGCGGGCGTCGAGCCGTCGATCGCGGTGGGCATCGTGGTCGGCGCGCTCCACGGCCTGCATGCGGCTCATGAAGCGCGGGGCGAAGACGGCGAGCTCCTTGGGCTCGTTCATCGCGACGTGTCGCCGCAGAACATTCTTCTTGGCGTTGACGGCGTCGCGAGGCTCCTCGATTTCGGCATCGCCAAAGCCGCCGGACGCATGCAGACGACCGAGGAAGGCGTGCTCAAAGGCAAAGCCGCGTACATGGCTCCCGAGCTGTTGCTCGGTGAACCCGCCGACCGACGCGGCGACGTTTGGGCGGCGAGTGTCGTCTTGTGGGAGTTGCTCGCGGGCCGAGCTCTTTTCGTCGCCGACTCGCCCGGCGCCACGGTTCAGCGCGTACTCGGGCTGGAGATTCCGGGGCCCGGTGCGAGCGCGCAGCTCGACGCCGTGGTCTTGCGCGGCCTGTCGCGTGATCCCGAGGCTCGCTTCCCAACGGCTCGCGCGATGGCCATCGCCCTGGAAGAGGTCTGTGCTCCGGCGACGGGTCGCGCCCTTGGCGAGTGGGTGGAACTGCGTGCGGGTGACGCGCTCGTCGAACGGCAAGGAGTGCTGCGCGCCATTGAGAGCGGTAGCGACTCCCTCGGCGCCGATGCCAGCGCGCGCGCCGAGCTCGCGGAGTTGGTGACCCCCGGACCAAGGGCGAGGACGGGAGCACGCGGCGCTTCGCCGACGCCCCCGACGCCCCCCAGCGAGGAGGCGACGGGCGTCGTACACGCTCGCGGCGTTGAACCGGCGGTGCTGTCTCCGCCCGCGCGGGAGGAGCCCCGGGTTCCGAAGCGACGCCTCGGGTGGGCGGCGCTCGCGGTCCTCGTCCTCGCGGGGGTCGCGCTCGCGCTCGTGGCTCAACGGGCGAGTCGCACTCCCGTCGCATCGCATCCCTCAGCCCGCGGGCTCGGCGAGGCAGGGTCCTGGCGCCCTCGCGCTACGCTTCCTCCGGCGCCCGCGCCGTCCGACGAGCCGCGCGCACCGACCGCGTCGCCGTCGGCCGAAGTTCGCGCGATTCCCGTCGGGTCCACGCCGATGGCGTCTTCCGCGGCGACCACGCGCCCGCTGCGTCCGCCGGCACCGAGGGTTCCCTCGAAGGCGCCGCCGGCAGACTGCGAGCCACCGTTTCGCATCGTCGATGGCATTAAGGTTCCGAAACGTGAGTGCCTCTGAGCAGGCGCATCGCGTTCCGCGGCGGGCGGCCATGCGGTAACCTCCACGGGATGGCGGGTGAACGTGAGGGGGCGAAGGGACCTAGTGATCTCGCGACCGAGATCTTGGCGCGGGAGGAGGTCACTTCGCGAGGTCTTCGGCTTGTGGCGCACTGGAACGGCGGGTCGGTCGCTGTCGACCTCCCCGCGAGCGGCACCATCACCATGGGACGCGGCGAAGGCGCCGATGTCCTTCTTGACGCAACGTCGGTCTCGCGTCGGCATGCGACGCTGCATCTGGGTGATCCGCTGTTCGTCGAGGACCTTGGGAGCTCCAACGGCACGTTCGTCGACGGTCAGCGGCTCGCGCCGCAGACCAAGGTGGTCGTCCGCGTCGGCAACCTCATTGAGGTGGGAACGGTCCTCGTCGGGCTTCACGGCAACGCGAAAGCCGCTGCGCCTCCGGTGGAGGTCGATGATGTCACCGTGGCCGCCCCGGCGATGGTGCGCGCCATTCAACTCGCGGACTTGGTCGCGCGAGGGAAGTTGAGCGTGCTCATTCAAGGGGAGACGGGCGTCGGCAAGGAGCTCGTGGCGGCGCGCATTCACGCCCAGTCACCGCGCCGCGCGGGCCCCTTCCGCGTGCTGCGGTGCGCCTCTGTCGAGGAGGCCCAGGTTGATGCCGAGCTCTTCGGCCTCGACAAGGACGGGCCCTCAGCAGGTCAAGCCGGCCTCTTGGAGCAAGCGAATGGTGGCACGCTCGTGCTGGACGACCTCGGCGACTTGCCCCTTGGGACCCAAGGCAAACTGCTTCGCGTCATCGAAGCCGGCGCCGTGACGCGTGTGGGCGGTCACGTGGCGCGCCCCGTTGATGTCCGCCTCGTGGCGTGCACAAGCCGTGGGCTCGAGAGCCTCGTTGCCGCTGGCCGCTTTCGGCAGGATCTCTATTTTCGCCTCGACGGCTTTTCGCTTCGTGTCCCCGCGCTCCGGGATCGCCTGGAGGACATTCCGGCTCTCGCGCGGGCCTTCGCGCGCGAGGCCGCTCGCGACGAGGGTCGCCAAGAGCCGACGCTAGAGGCCGACGCGGTGGCGCGGCTCGTGGCTCATGCGTGGCCGGGCAACGTTCGGGAGTTGAAGACGGTCATCGTGAGGACCGTGCTCTTTGAACCGAGCGCTTCGATTCGTGCGGAGCACCTCGCGTGGACGTCGGCGGAGCGTGGCCGAGACTCGGCCGAGAGCAGAGAGCGGCAGCGCGTCGCCGAGGCCCTCGAGAAGAGCGCCGGCAACCAGACCCGTGCGGCCAAGCTCCTGGGAATTTCTCGTCGCACGTTGCTCAATCGGCTCGATGCCTTTGGCCTGCCGCGGCCGCGCAAGAAGGCCGACGAAGACGAATGAGCGGCGGCTGAGTTGGCATAGTTTCACTCAAACATTTCAGCCACGTTGCCATTCGTGCAGGGGTCACCGAACGGGAGGTGGCGCCGGAGGCGCGCTTTGCTAGGGTCCGGGATCCATGCGAACTTTTTCCGCCCGCAGGCTTACCGGTGCCCTCTCCGCGTTTGGCGTCTTCCTCGCCGCGTCGGCCCAGTCAACGACTGCGATCGCGGCACCGCCTGCGCCCGCTGGGGCGCACCCGCGCATCTTCCTCACGCCGACCGTTTTGGCCGCGCTCAAGGCGAAGAAGACAGACCCGACGTCGCAGACATCGCGTGTCATCAAGAAATGCGATGACGTCATCGCGAACCCCACCAAGTGGAACAGCCAACCGTCCTTCGACTTCCAGTGGGGCGTGGGCGCGACGGCTTGTGCGTTTGCGTGGCAGGTGACGCAGGACGCGAAGTACCAGGCGCCTGCCTTCAAGCTCTTCAACGCGCTCCTCGATGACCTCACTACGGTGGGGGACGGCGCCGGCGGCAACGAGGTCGTTCGAAAGGACACGGGCTACTACATTCGCCTCTTCGGTCCCTACGCGGGGTTAGCGTACGACTGGCTCTACGGCACGCCCGAGTTCGACGCTCCGCTAAAGGCGAAGGCCATCGGGCGCTTCAAGGCGTGGATAAATTAATATGGCAGCAAACAGCCGCCGCCCAACGGCGGTTACCTTCCCGACGAGCCAGGGGCTAACTATCACGCGGGCTACGTCTTCGCGAAGACCGTCATCGCCATCGCCATGTCCGGCGACGACCCGGCCGGTGCCACCTATTTCACCGACGTCGTGGACAACCTCTTCACGGGGCAGATCGTCGGCAAGGGGCTCGCCAAGGGCGGCGTCTTACGCGGTGGCGACTGGTCCGAGGGTTGGCAATACGGTCCCCTCAGCGTGCTCTCGTATTCGCTGAGCGCGCGCGCCCTCGCGGAACAAGGCGCCACGTTCCCCGCCGTGGCCACATGGTCGAACGAGCTGGCCTTGCGCTTCTACCATGCGCTCACGCCCAACCGCGCGCAGCTCTACGTGGGCGGCGACTTCGACGACGCGGCCTTCAACGCCGCGCCTCACATGCGCGTGCCCCTGGCCACGCTCGTCGGCCCCAGCAGCGATGAAGCCGCCGGCTGGGCGCTCTTCGCCCGCAAGAACATCACCAAGGGCGACGAGCAGATCGCCTTCATCGACGCGCTAGCCGAGGCGCGAACCGTGACCGCCGCCGATCTCGGCAGCCCCACGGCCTCGAAGTGGTACGTGGCGGAGGGCGCGCGGCGCCTCTACATGCGGAGCGGTTGGGACGCGGCGGCGTCTTGGGCAGCGTTCGTCTCGTCACCGCACCAAGTGCCGGATCACGAGCACGCCGACGCTTCGAGCTTCAACTTCTACCGCGGTGCCGATGCGCTCATCGTGGACGCGACGCCCTACGGGGCGTTCTCCACGTTGCCGAGCAACGCGCTCACCGTCGAGAGTGAATCGGTCGGTGCAGAATACAAGCCTAGCCAGGCGGTGTGGCCCAACAAGGCGGAGTTGCCCTGGGCGCGCGCCGGCGAATCGGGCATCGTCGCGGCGCGGTCGGAGCTGTCGAAGGCGTTCCTGGGGACGAAGGGCGCCGCCAGCGACGTTCCCTACGCGCATCGCGAGTTCGCCTATCTTCCCGAAGGCGATGTCGTCCTCATCGATCGCGCGCGAACCGACGCGCCGGCCCGCGGCCTCCGCGTGCGCTTCCACGCGTCGAAGAAGTTGACGCTGGCGGCGGGGGTCGCGACCACCGATGTCGGCGCTTCGACCTTGCGCATCCACGGCGTTGAGGTGGGCGGCCAAACGGCGACCGAGCGCATGTCACCGGAGGGTGATTGCTTCAGCAGCGCGACGCGTGGCGCCTGCGAGAACGCGCGCTTTACGGCCGGCGAGTACAACCTTCGCGTTCCCGGTCCCGACGCCCGCGCTGTCCACGTCCTCAGCGGCACGGGCAAGGGCGAGGCGGCGCCGCAGACGCTATCGGTCAACGATCCGCTCATCGACGCGGCGAAGAATCCCGCGGTGCTTGGCGCCGTCGTCACGCGTGGCGCGTTGCGCACCGTGGTGGTGGGGTCGAGCGCGAAAGACGGCGCCGCGGGCGCGTCGCTTTCGTACGTCGTCCCTGGTGGCGCGAGGCACGTGGTATTCGACGCCCCCGAGGCTGCCGACGGAACCTCTGCGGTGACCGCGGTCGTCGAAGGTGCCGGTTGCCGCATCACGGTGACGCCAGGCGCCGGCGCAGGAGCTTTCGTCGGTCGCCCGCTGATGTTCACCATTGGCGCGGCGGGAAACCCGTGCGCCGTGAGCGAGGACAAGGTTGCGCCACCTGGCGCGGCGCCCATCGGCCCTCCTGGCGGAAACATCCCCCCCGCCAACGGCGTGCCGGGGCAAGGTCCCAACGACCAAGCGGGGGCCGGAGCCGGAGCTGCCGCCGGCGAGGAAGATAGCGGGTGCGGCTGTCGCCTTGTCGGGCGGCGCGTGTCGCTGGGCGAGAGCCTTGGCGTCACCTTCGCGGGCATCGCGGCGGCGGTCTTCCTCGCGCGCCGCCGTCGACGCTAGAACGCGTGGTGCGGCTCAGCCGGACGCGAGCAGCTTCAGGAGTCGCGGCACGATCTCCTTGGCTGCCGCGTCTCCCTTGATCCCGCCCTCGATGAATTTCCCGCTGGCGCGACCGCCATCGCCGGGCAGCGCGAACAGCGGGATGTAGGTCGACGCGTAGCCTGCCGCACGCAGCCGCTCGCCGTCGCGATCGGCGTCGAACTCGAGCAGCGTGAGCGCTGGCAGGTCGCCGTCCAGATCGCCGCGGACGGCGGCGCGGTGGAACTGCTGACACGGTTCGCACCAGCCGGCGCCGACATAGACGAGGAGCGCCCGCTGCCCCGCCATCGCCTTCGCGCGCTCCGCGTTCACGACGCCGACGACGTCGCCGGCGGCCGCAGGAACAAAGCGGATTCGAGGCGTCACGTCATTGGTGCGCGTCGCTCCCAGCGTGGGGCGGCGCGGTTCGGGGCTCTTGCCGTCGGGCTCCTTCAGTCGGTTCTCGGTGCAGCCCGCCAGCGACAGGAGGGCGACCGCTAGGAAGGTGAACGCTCGCCCGGCGGAAGGAAGGCTGGATCGGCCCCAGGAAGCCTTCGACTTGCAGCTATACTCGCCCGGCCTTTGCTCGCTCTCCACGCCGACCATGTCCCGCAAACGTTACCTCATCATCGGAGACGGCGCTGCCGGTACCGCCGCGGCGCAGCGGCTGCGTGAGCTCGACGGGCAGGCGTACATCACGATCCTCTCCGACGATCCGCAGCCGGCCTACTTCCGTGCGGCGCTCACCAACTACCTCCTCGGTGAGCTGCGCGAAGAGCAAATCTTCGCGGTGCCGCCTAGCTTCTACGCGGAGCACCACGTTCACCGGGTCCTGACCCGCGTCCTCGCCGTTGACGCAGCGCGCGCCCAGGTCTGGCTCAGCCAGGGCGGACAGCCGCTCGCCTACGACGCGCTCCTCGTGGCATCGGGCGCTCGCGCCAACGCGCCATCGTTCGAGGGCGCAGCGCTCCCGGGCGTGATGACCATGAGAACCTTGCAGGATGCACGGGTCGTCGTCGACCTTTGTCGCGTCGGGCTCTCGCAGGCCGTTGTCCTTGGCGGTGGCCCTTTGGCCCTCGAGTGGGCCCACGGCATGGCCACGCGGTCCGCGAAGGTCACCATGGTGGTCCGTGAGACTCGCTTTCTGCCCGGCGTCCTCGACGCCGTGGCGTCCGATCTCCTGCTCGCGCGGCTTCGGCAACGCGGCGTCGACGTCCGCATGGGAGAGACGATCGCGGCCGCCGTGCCGGGGCCGTCGGGGCGCGTCGGCGCCGTCCGCTTGACCTCCGGCGTGATGGTGCCGGCGCAGCTCGTGGCGGCCGCCATCGGCGTCGCGTGCAACACGGAGTTCTTGCAGAACTCAGGCGTGACGCTGTCGCCACAGCGTGCCGTCGTCACCGACGACCGGCTCCGCGCGGGGGCCCCGGGCCTTTTCGCCGCGGGCGATGTGGCCGCGCCCGGCGGAAAGGTCCTGCAACTCTGGGAGCCGGCGCGCGTGCAGGGGCGGGTAGCGGCGCGCAACATGGTCGGCGGCGGCGAGGAGGCGTACACGCCCGGGGCCCACTACATGGCGACGCGCCTCTACGATCTCGATTGCGCCGCCGTCGGTGAATCGGCTGGCGGCGCGGCGGGCACCGAAGACGTGGTCGACTTTCCGCAGCGGACTGGTCGTATCTCGTACCGCAAGCTCGTCTTCCGCGGCGGGCGCCTCGTCGGGGCGCTCCTCTTCGGCGAGCGCGAAGAGCGCGTGCGCCAGCGGGGGCGCGCCTTCAAGACGCTCATCGATCAGGGCGCCGACGTTCGAGCCATTCAGAAGGAATTGCTCGACCCGACCTTCGATCTCGCGGGGTACCTTCGCCAGAACCGGCTCATCGAGAAGCCGCCGGTTTCGCTGGCGGGGGCCAACGTGGCGGCCGGGGCGAAGGTCAAGGGAACACAGTTCGTGGCCATCATGCCCGACAGCCGTGGCGCTCCGCCGCCACCGAAGAAGGCGGCGACCATGGCGGTGGCGGCGATGGGCGCGCCACCCGATCTCGCCGGCGTGATTCTGTTGGCGGGCGCGACGCAGTTTCCGCTGCGAGGTCCGAGCGCCGTGATCGGCCGCGATCCGAGCGCCGCGCAGGTTGTCTTGGCCGATGGCATGGTGTCGGCGACGCACGCGCAGGTTGCGCGTCACGACGGCGGCGTGTACGTGCGCGACCTCGGCTCTTCCAACGGGACATGGGTCAACGGCGCGCCGGTGACGGTGCCGCTGCGCCTGTCGGGCGGCGACCGCGTGCGCGTCGGCGGCGTCGAGCTCCTCGTCAGCATCGACGGTCAATCCACGCGCGCCGACGCCCATGCGCCGACTGGCGGACCGGCCGATGCGCGGCCGCACCTCGAGGTCCGCTCGGGCAATGCGCTCGGCCTCGCCTTCGCGCTCACGGCGCCCGTCGTCCGCATCGGGCGCGATCCGTCGTGCGCCGTCCGCCTCGATGATCCATCGGTGTCGCCGGTTCACGCCGAGCTGCGGGAGCAAGGCGGCGCATTTCACCTCGCCGACGCGCAGAGCGTCTATGGCACAAGCTGCGGTGGCCAGCGGCTGATGCCAGGCCATTGGGCGACCTTGAAAGAGGGCGACGCGATCACCATCGGGCAGGTGGCGCTCGTCTTCACCGCGCGGCCCACGCGACTTCGCGCCTGGGAAGAGATGTCGATGGTGTCGCCTGGCGCAGGGGGGGCCTGATGGACGCCCGGAACACCGTTGCGCAGAGCGCGACGCGCGATGTGATGGCGTGCATCGGCTGCAACGACTGCCTGATCGCGTGCCCGTTGCCTCAGGCGTCGCTCGTCACCATCGCCGAGCTCAATCACGCCGTTGAGCAAACCGTCGTGACCAATCCGGCGGTCGTCGACTTCGTCACCGCGTGCACCCAGTGCCGGCAGTGCGTACCGGCGTGCCCCGCCGATCTGAGCCGCGCCGACATGGTGCTGTTCAACAAGATGAAGGTCGAGGACACGGTCCCCAACTACACGCTGCTCCTGCAGGTGGGCCAGCAGGTGTCGCCATCGCCGTGGGCCCTCGATGATCTCACGGCGAGAATGGCCCACGTGGCGCTGTTCGCTGGTGTTCCAGCCACCGACGTCCGCGCTCTCTTGCAGAAGGTCACGTTGCGCCAGCTCGCCGCCGGCGAGCTCCTCGTCCGCGAGGGCGAGTTCTTTGATCGGATGTGCGTCATCCTGTCGGGCGGCCTCGAGCAATGGGCCGAGGGGCACGGCGGCGTTCGCGTTCACGTCCTGGATCTCGGCCCCGGTTCGTTCTTCGGCGAGCTCGCCGTCATCGCCGATCAGCCGGAGCCCTACGCGGTCGTGGCCCGTGAGCTGTCGGTGGTGCTGGAGATTCCCAAGACCGCGCTCCAACGGCTGATGGACACGTCGCCGTCGTTCAAGACGACGATGGACGAGCTGTACCGTCGCCGCGCGCTCTTCACCTACGCTCGCCGCCCCGACGTCTTGGGCGGCTTCCCTGAGCAAGCGGTCGAGGAGATCTTCTCGCGAGCGCAGCTTCGGATGCTCCGCGCCGGCGAGGTCGTCCTCAAGGAGGACGCACCACCGGGCGACGTTTACCTCGTGCGTACCGGCTTTCTCAAGGTGAGTCGCCGCGTCGATGCGGAGCGCGAGGCCGTGCTCGTCTACTTCCGCGAGGGCGACCTCTTCGGCCTCCTCCCGTTGCTCCACGGTGAGCGGGGGCACGCGTATACGGTCCTCGCTACGACGCGCGCGGAGGTCGTCGTCATTCCCGGGAGCCACTTCTTCGCCGTCATGAGCCGCTACCCCAACGCTCGCGCGGCGCTTGAGGCGGGGCAGGGGCTCGAGGTCGAGCGCGTCGCTCGGAGCGCGCTCTTCTCGCCCCCATCCCCGGCGCTCGGGCCCAAAGACGCGACGCGGGCCGTCATGTCGATGGACGTCCTCGTGGAGAAGGGGCTCGCCACCGGCAGCGAGGTCCTCGTCGTGGACACGAACGTCTGCGTGAACTGTCAGAACTGCGTCGACGCGTGTGCGCGCCGGCACAAGTATGGCCGCCTCCAGCTGCGCGGCCTTCAGGTGGACCACTTCCTCTTCCCCACGGCGTGCCGCCACTGCGAAAGACCCGGTGTGCCTCCTGTGCAGCGTCAACGGCATCGTTCGCTTGCCGAGCGGCGAGATCACCATCGTGGAGGACAACTGCATCGGCTGCGGTGCGTGCGCCGAGCGATGCCCCTACGGCAACATCAACATGCACCCCGTCGAGCCGCCGAAGCTTACCTTCACGGTGAAGCTGATGGACTTCTTGCGCGGCGGCCGCGAGCGGGAGCGAGCCCTCGAGTCGCTCAACCCGAACGTCCCCGCAAGGCCGTGAAGTGTGATCTGTGCGCCGGCTATGACGACTACGCGTGCGTGAGCGCCTGCCCCGTGGGCGCCGCCTTCCGCATCGACCCGCGCTCGATCTTGCCGGCCGACGCCGCGCAGCTCGGCCTCGCCATGAAGAAGGAAGGTCGATGAAGAAGGCGGAGCTTCTTCGCACCACGAAGCTCGCCGAGCGGCAGGGGCCGTGGCTGCTCCTTTCCATCATCTCGTGCGGGATCTTCGGGGGCTGGGCCCTGGCCTCGTCGGCCGGTGCGCTGGCCAATGTCGACGCCCACTGGTTTGCCGCGATCCTTCGCGGGTACACGGCGCCGGGCATTGCCCTCGGCGTCGTGAGCGTCTTGTCGATGCTCGTGACCGGCTGGTACTCGGTCCGCAAGCGTCGTCGGCCCGTCGGCTCGCAGGCCACGATGATGACCTGGCTCTGGGTCCACGTGTATGGCGGGCTCGTGGCCTTCGTGCTCGCGACCTTGCACGCGGGCCCGGGCATCGTGAGCTTCGAGTTCTCGAGCGGCAAGGTCCTTTGGTTCCTCCTCCTCGCGGTCGTCATGACGGGCGTCGTGTGGCGTCTCGTCTACGCGTGGGTGCCGCCGGTGGCAGGCCCTCAGGTCGTCAACTACTCCAAGGCCGGCAGCGCGCGTCGCGCCGCCGAGCAGGAGACGGAGATCGAGAAGCTCGCGGCCGGCAAGTCGCGCGAGCTGCACGAGGCGAAGGCCCTGTTGCTCGCGGCCGCTCGGGAGGGAGCCGAGCTCGCCGCCATCGCCGCCCGTGTGCCGACCGCCGAGCAAGGCGCGTTTGGCGAGATGGCGCGCATCGCCTTGAGCCGTCACCGCGCCCTTCGCCGCGTGAAGCTCCAAGACAAGTACACCAAGCGCCTTCAGGGCTTGCGGGTCCTTCACGTGCCCCTCACGCTCTTTTTCGGCGGGCTCCTGGTGGTTCACGTCTTGGGCGCGTTCGATGTCTTGCCCAAGACCCTCTCGCCCGAGACGACGAAGGACGGTCCCTTTGCCGCCTTCGCGCCCTCGGAGTCGTGCAAAGGGTGCCACGGGGCGATCTACGCTCAGTGGGCCGACTCGATGCACGCCCATGCGCTCCGGAGCCCGCTCACGATCGCGCAGAACAACCTCGACGTGGCCATCAGTCTGAAGGGAGCGGCCTACCCCGATCCGAAGCGCGTCTGCATTCATTGCCACGCGCCAACGGGGGCCATGGCGACCACGGAGACTACGCTGCCGCTGCCCGGCGGCGCGGCCATGAACGAGGGCATCTCATGCGTGGCGTGCCACGCCCACGCCGAACCGTCGGTGCCTGGCGGCGGAGGTTTTCGGTCGCAGCTTCTCGCGAAGCTGGAGCCCGGGCGAAAGTATTACGGTCCCCTCACGGCGCCCGTCGGCAACGCGAACCATCGGAGCGAGGCGTCGCCGATGTTCCAGAAGCCGGAGCAGATCTGCGCGTCGTGCCACAACGTCCACTTGGATCGCGACGCTGACGGCAAGATCGTCAAGGGGGTCGACCTCGTGCTTCAGACGACCTACGACGAGTTCCGCGAGTATCAAGCGGCCGGCGGCGGCGCGAGCTGTCCCACGTGCCACATGCCCGTTGTCCCGGGGCTCACGCGGGCCGCGGACACGGCTCTCGTTCCCTTCGAGCAAGACAAGGACGCGCCGCCGCGCGTCGTCCACGATCACTCGTTCGTCGGCGTGGACTATCCGCTCGATACGGTCCAAGAGCGCGATCCCCAGGCACCCAAGCGGGCGGCCCTCCTTCGCGGAGCTGCGTCCGTGGCCTTTGAAGCGCCACCGACCGTCGAGGCGGGCAAGCTGAAGTTCCAGATCGCCCTCACGAACCAGACGGGCCACAACCTTCCGACGGGCTTCGCCTTCGCACGGCAGATGTGGCTCGAGGTCGTGGCCACCGGCCCCGCGGGAGAGGTCCTCTTCTCATCGGGCAAGGTGGCAAAGCCATCGAGCGATCTCTGCGACGCGAGCACCCTCGACGACGACCTCAAGAAGCACGTTGTGGGGTGCGACGCCGCCGACCCGCAGCTCGTCAACGTGCAGCTCAAGCTCATCGATCGCATCGCTGTCTTGCCCGACGCCAAGGGCGCGCCGTCGAAGGATGACCGCGGTGAGTTCGTCGTCGTGGGCGGTCGCGATGCCCACGAGACGGTGTTGCAGCATCCCGAGGGTGGCGCCATCGCCCGCAAACGGCCTGCGACCAAAGAGGCCGTCGTTCCGCTGCGCCCGCTCGAGAAGCGAACCTTTGGCTACGCCGTCGCGCTCCCACGCGGCGTCGCGAAGGGGACGGGGACCTTGTCTGTGCGGCTCCTCTTCCGGAACGTGCCGCCCTATTTTGTTCGCGCGCTGGGCGCTCTCCAAGCGCCCGACGAGAAGGTCAAAGTTGGCGCGCTCGTCGACCGGCTCCAGATCGTGGAGATGGCGGCCTTGAAGGGGGCCTTCTGATGAGCGCGGTGCGGACCGAGTCGTTTCTCGTTCGAAGTTACGAGGTGGACGCCATGGGCGAGCTGTCGCCGCCGGCGCTCGTGGGCTACTTGGTGGAGCTCGCCATCTTGCACGCGGAGGAGCTCGGCCTCGGCTTTGGAGCCATGTCGGCGCGCGGCCTCACATGGGTGCTCTCGCGACTCCGCGTGGAGCTCGACGAGCCTGTCCTTCAAGGGGCGACGCTCCGCGTCGAGACGTTTCCTCAAGGCGTCGAGCGGCTCTTTGCCCTTCGCGACTTTCGCCTCCTCGTGGGCGACACCGTCGTAGGCCGGGCCGCGACCCAGTGGATGCTCTTCGACGTCGAGAAGAGGCGGGCCGTTTGGCCTGACGAGACGTTGGCGAAGCTCGTCGCCCTGGACGTCGCGCGAGCTTTCGAGGAGCCGTTCATCAAGCTAGGGCCCCTCGACGCGGCGCAGACGGAGGAGGTCTCAGGTCGCACCATGGACTCTCGCTTCGCGGACATCGACCGGAACCTGCACGTGACGAGCACGAGCTACGTCGGGTGGGCGCTTGAGGCGATCCCGCTTGCGACGTGGCAGAGCTCGCGCCTCGACTGGCTTGAGATCCACTACCTGGCGGAATGCATTCATCCGTGCCGCGTCGTGTCTCGTGCAGCGCCGGCCGCCGACAAGGGCGAGCGCGTCTTTCGTCACGCCATCGCACGAGAGGGCGAGTCCGCGGACGTCGCGCGGCTCGTGACGCGATGGGTGCCGCGGGAGGCCATCGCGTCGGTGGCGCCGCCGGCTCTCGGCGCCGCACTCTGAGGTGGCGCGCTGAAAGGGCGCTGGGGCCCGATCGGCACGCTATACTCCGCGGGCTCGAACGAACGAGCGCGCTCGAGGAAGGTGGAGGATGAACAGACTCATCGTCGCGTCGGTTGCCGTGGTTTTTGCGGCCATGTTGGTTGGCTGCCCGGACAAGGCTGTACCCGACGCGCCCAAGGCTGCCCCATCGGCCGCTCCCGCGAACGCACCCGCTGCGCCCGCCGCGTCTGCCCGCGCGCCTGCGGCACCGGCATCGGCCGCTCCGAAGCCCGCCGCGGGTGGCGGCTGGTAAGAACGCGCGCGGTTCGCCATGTCCCTGAAGCTAGGCGCGGGGCTCCTCGCGCCGCTCTTCTTCTCGTGCAGCGCCCGCCCTACCGCCGTAGAGGTCTCACCGGCTGACGCGGAGAGCCGCCTCAACGAGGCGCGCGTGGTCCGTCTCCGACCCGTCGACCGTGAGCTGCGCGAACGCGCCGCCAACGCTAGAGGGCCCGGGAGCGGCGCCGACCCCTGGGCGATTCAGCCGCTCTTGGGGACCGGTCGAGCGCGGTTCGTCGGCCTCCTGCGCGGTCTGTCGGCGGTCGTCCTCTTGGACGACGAGCTTGCGGAGGTGGCGCGCGCGCCTGCACCGGCGGGAGCGATGGGCCTGGCCGTAAGCGAGGACGCCATCGTCGTTGCCGGCGAGCTGTCGCCCGAGGTGCGCGTCTTCGCCGTCGAGCGAGGTGAACAACTCGCCCTGAAGTCCACGCTGCGTGTGCCCGATGCCGACGGCTTCCGTGCCGTCGCGATTCAGCCCGACGGCACCCTCGGGGCCGTCGACCCGCGCGCCGAGCGGCTTCGGTCGTTGGCGGCGAGCCAATGGCGTCGTGCCGTCGGCACCCAAGACGTCGTCGCTGCGGCAACGCCGATCTGCAGGGGCGCCTTCGAGGTCGTCGCCGCCCCGGGAGCCTTCGCGGTCGCGTGCTCGTCGGGCCACGCCGTCGACGTCGTGCGCACCGGTCGGTCCGACAGCGCGCCCGTGCGAATCAACCTCGATGGCCCCTTCTTTGGCGTCACGGCGGCCGCGCTCTCTCCGTCGGTTCTCACAGTGGCCGCCGGTGCTGTAGAAGACCATCCCCTTGACCGCACGCAAGGGAGCTTCGGGTTCGTTGACTCATTTGTGTATGTTGCACGCGTCGATCTTGCGACGGGGGGGGTGACGCGCCGCCTCTCGATCAACGTTTCGGAGCTCGGCATCGTGACGCCGAAGGTGCTCCACCTCTCGCCGTCGAAGGACGAGCTCCAGGTCGCTGGCTACGGGACGCCCGACATCGTGACGTTGGCGCTGTCGGACGGCCGCCAGCTCTCACGTGAGCCTTCCGCGCCGGGGGCGCGCGCTGTCGCACAGACGGGAGACCGGCGGGTCTTCGCGAACCCGCTCCTTGACGCGTGGGTGTCCGTCAAAGGCGGGCGGACGCGCGTCGTGCCGGTGGCCGGCGCCGACGTCTTGCCTCCGCGGAGCGACGCGCACCGCGTCGGCGAAGCGCTTATCTACACCACGCTGATGGCGCCGTGGAACAAGGCTGAAGGGCGCTTGAGTCGCTTCACCTGCGAGACGTGCCACTTCGAGGGCGGCACCGATGGCCGCGTCCACCACACGGGGCGCGAGAACGTGCACGCGACGACGAAGCCAATCTTGGGCCTCGTGAACAACCGCCCGCACTTCTCGCGGGCGCTCGACGGTGATCTCGCCGAGCTCGCGATGAATGAGTTTCGCGCGGCCAACGCCAAGAGCGAGCACGACCCCTATTTCGCCGTCTCCGGCGCCGACGCGCCGTGGCTCAGCCACCTCGGCGTGGCCGGCGCGCGCTCAGCGGAAGACCTCCGCATCGCCTTCATGACCTACCTCGCCGAGACGCCCTTTCGGCCCAACGGACGAGCCTTGCGTCGCAGCCAGCAGGGTGGCCGCTTCTCCGAGAGTGAGCGCCGCGGGGCGGAGCTCTTCAAGCAGCGTTGCGAAGGATGCCATCAAGCGAAGCTCTCCTCCGACGGAAGCGAGCGCGTGCCCTTCGAGCAGTGGGAGCGCTACGTGCTGTCGGCCGACGGGCCGCTCGTTTGGGCCGACGCGCGCTACGAAAAGACGGGCATCGTCCCTTACGTGCACGAGCGTGGCGCGAGGGTGCCGTCGCTCCGCCGCGTCTACGCCAAGTGGCCCTACTTCACCAACGGGAGCGCGCAGAGCCTTGGCAGCGTTCTTGAGCAAGTCCGCATCGACGAAGCGGGCTTTCGCCACGACGCGCGGCAGGAGGCGGGCGCGAAGGGAACCCTGCGCCCTGATGAGCGCGACGCGCTGCGAGCGTTCCTCGAGCTCCTGTGACGACCTACGCGGGCTTAGGCTCGGGGCGCCAAGGCAAAGCGTCGGTGGGGTAGACGGCGGCACCCATGCAGCGCGGGCCTCCGTGCAAATAGATGCTCGCTGACAAAGGGCGCACAAACTCCCGCTCGACGACGTACGTCCGTCGAAGCAGGTCGGCCAGCCGTGCGGCATCAGGAGTCCCGCCGTTCAAGACGGCCAGCCACACAGCGCGACCCGCTGGGACGTCCTGGACGATGGCGTCGCGTATCGCGACTACAGGGTCGGCAGAGCGGGCAACGCGGCCGACGGCTTTGAGCTCTCCGTTCACGAAAGACAGGAGCGGCGTCACGCGAAGAAGGTCGGCGACCCAGGCGCGCAGGAAGCTCGCGCGGCCTCCCTTGACGATGTAGTCGAGGCTCGGAATGTGAAACATCACCTTGCCGGCGGCGGCGAAGCGATCCGCTAGCGCCACCACTTCGCGCTGCGGCTTACCCGCGCGAGCGGCCTCCGCCGCGAAGAGCACGGTCATGCCGGCGCCGAGGTCTGTGGAGCGTGTGTCGACGACGTCGATGTTCACGTCGGGGTGAAGGGCGGCGAAGGAGCGCGCCGCTGCGACGGCCGCCGTGTACGTGCCGATCAACTGGCGCGAAGTGGTGAGCATCACGATGCCTTTGTCGCGGCCGGCGATCTGACGAAAGTAGTCGCTGCACTCGGCGGCCGAGCTACCAAGGACGAACGGGTGCTCCTTCGCCGTCTTGACCCACGCGTCGACGGTCGCGTGCGGCGCCTTGGTGCGCATGTCGTGGTACACGCCATCGACCACGATCTGCTGCGGCGTAAGGAAGAGGTCGAACTCGCGGACTTCTTCGTCGCTGAGGTTCGACCCGGGGTTGGTGACGAAGCGCACGGGCTGAGCGTATCGCGTCGACGCGACTTCGTCCCGCGCGGCATGCAACCTGCACTGGTGCCCGCGAGCGGCTGGGGACACGGCAATTTCCCCTGGACCCGCACGGCTTCACACGGTTGTCCCCTGACATTGCTGTCGTGGGGACTGTGCAAAGGGGAGAGAGCGCGATGCGGCTTCGGACGACGATCTTCGCTTTGGGACTGACGCTCGCGGGCGTCACGGGATTCAACCTCCACGACGCGCGAGCGTGCGGTGGCTGCTTTCACGCCGCGACCGATACGAGCACGAGCTTCGTGACGGACCACCGCATGGTGCTCTCCGTCTCGACGACGCAATCGGTCCTCTGGGACCAGGTGAAGTATACCGGCGACCCCTCGGAGTTCGCTTGGGTCCTTCCCGTTCGGGAGGGCGCGCAAGTCGAGCTCGCGCAAGACGCGTGGATCGAGACGCTCGATGTCGCCACGCGCCCGTCGGTGAAGGGGCCGGACGTCTCCTGTGGAGGCGGTGGTGGTGGCGGCGGGTGTGGCCTCTCCATGAGCAGTATGGATACGGCCGCCAGTGGCGCGGCGGCCCCGAACGGCGACGGCAACTTCACGAGCGGCGCCGGCGTGGAGGTCGTCAGTCAGAAGGTCATCGGTCCCTACGAATCGGTCGTCATCCGCTCGTCTCGTGGTGACGCCATTCACCTTTGGTTGCGAATCAACGGCTTCGCCGTTCCCGATTCGATCCAGCCCATCCTCGGTCGGTACACGACCGAGGGCTTCGACTTCCTCGCGCTCAAGCTGCGACCGAACGCGGGCACTCGCGCCATGCGACCGGTGCGTGTGGTTTTCCCCGGAGCCTCCGCCACGCTGCCCCTTCGCATGGTCGCCGCCGGCATTGGCGCGAAGGTCGGTCTGACGTTGTTCGTGATCACAGAAGGTCGCTATCGCCCGAAGAACTTCCCCGAGGTCTTCGTCGACCGCGATTCTCTCGCGTGGAACTTCAACGAGAAGCGTTCCAATTACCGCGAACTCGCCGAGGCCGCGCTCGCGCGCGGAGGAGACCGCGGCTGGCTCACGGAGTACGCGGGCAAGCCCTTCGACCGCGCGACGAGACCCACGCTGGGGCCCACGTACCAACCCACGGTCGGAGGCGCGGCGCTCTCTGGGCCGCTCGACGACGTCTACACGGCCGCCTGCCGGCGCGTGCCCGAATCGCCCGCATGCGCGCCGCGTCCCTTCGTGACGGTGAACCCGGTGGATGCCGCGACGCCCGATGATGCGGGCGTAGCGCAAGCCGGCGACGCGAGCGCAGACGCAAGCGACGACGCGGCCGCGAGCCCTGTGGATGGCGGACACGCCGCTGACGCGAGCACCGTCGTCGACGCGAACACCGACGCCCGCGGTGACGCGAACGTCAAAGGCGGCGCGTCCTCCCCCGCGGAGTGTGTGTCCCCTTGCGAGGAGTTCGATGACGCGGAGGTCGCTCTCCTCGGACTCCACCGCTCCGACGTTTGGGTCACGCGCATGCGCGCCGAGCTCTCCGGCGAGGCCTGCGCCGCCGCCGACCTCGAGCTCGAGCCGTCCCCGGAGCAGACGCCGTTGCCTGCTGTGTTGAAGACCGACAAGTTCACCGATCCCAACGTCGACCCGTGCGCGGGGATCGCGGCCAACGACTCGGGGGGAGGTTGCGCGTGTCGGTCGACGAGTCAGTCGACGGGGGCGGTGCCAGCCCTCTTGGGCGTTCTGGGGGTTCTTGGCATTCTGCGGGGGGCGAAGCGCCGCCGACGGTGACCTACTTCTTCGGCTTGTCCGCTTCGGCCGCCGGGTCGGGCTTCATCTCCACCATGACGAGCTTCACCTCGCCGGCGCCGACGTTGTCGATGGCACGGGGCTGCGCGGGAAGGTAACCGCCGAAGCCCGTCGTGAGGTCGACCTCTTGCACACCGTCTTTGCCCTTCGACGGGTCGGTGAACTTTAGTTTGCCGCCGGCAAGGACGTAGACCGCGTGCTCCGGGTGCACGGCGGCGGGGACCTTCGCGCCTTTGGCAAAGGTGGCCTCCAAGACGCGAACCTCGTCGTTCTCGAAGACGCTGCGGAAGCCTTTGCGCGTCGTTGGATCGGCGCCCTTGGGCGCGGCGGCTGCGCCCCGCTGCTTGAGCTCGAACATCGCAAACTTCACCTCGGTGCCGCCAATGTTCTCGGTCGAGTGGGCTTCGGCCTTCAAGTAGACCGCAGCGCCCGCCTTGAGCTCCTGCTCCCGTGTGCCCTTGTCGGGCACCGTGACGTTGAGCTTGCCGCCGCTGATCACGTAGACGACGGAGTTCGGGTGGCCGTGAAGCGGCACCTTCTCGCCTGGCTTGAACGTGACCTCGAAGATTCGGACGGCGCCGTTTTCGAAGACCTTCTTGTGGACCGTCGGGGCGACCTCGAGCGCGTCCTTCGGAGCTTCGTCTTTCGGCTTCTCGGTCTTGGTCGCTTGCGCCTCGAGCTTCGGCGCTTCCGCCGGCTTTGCCAACGGCGGAGCGGCGGCGGGAGGCGGTGCACCGCCACATCCGAACGACGAGGCGACGACGACGAGACCGACGAGGGCGAGCGTGACCTTCTGCATGGCCGCGGACTCTACACCGAATGCGCGTCGCTCGGCACGCCTCCGCCGCTCTAACGCAGGCGACCCGTGAAGCCGCTCCCAAAGAAGCGTGACAGATCGGAGACGGGAATCGGCCTCGGGTGAACGTTGCCGGGGTTGTCGGGCGTGCCGCTGATCCACGGGTTCGTCAGCACGGCGTAGTCGCGACCGTCGGGGTGGCGGATGACGGCGGAGACTTGGTAGGCGTGATTGTCGACGAGGCCCGCGTCGCGGAAAGCTTGCTGCGTCGCCGGGTCGGCGCGGCCGAGGCTCTTCGGATCGAGCGTCGCCAAGACGGCCGCGTCGCCAGCTTGGTAGCGTTGCACCGCGTCCGCCGGCTGGAGAATGTCGGTGGTGGCGCCGAGGCGCTCCATGGCGTCGGCCGGCGAGCCGCCGGGACGACCGGGGTGGTAGAGCTGGGTCGTGGCGTTGTAGACGGCTTGCAGCGCCGGGTCGTCGGTTGTCGCGCCGCCACGCCGAAGCGGTGTGTCGTTGACGTAGACGTTTTGCTGGTTGCCCTCTCGGTTCAACGTGGCCACGTCCCAAACGCCGGGCCGTCGCGTCTCCGTCGCGAGCGACGAGACCGCCTCCGGGTCGCGCGCCGTCAAGGCGTTGATGGCGGCGACGTTGAAGCAGTCGGAGCGGTTCGCTTGGCGAAGCTCGGGAGGGCTCGCGAGGTCTCGATAGTTTTGCGCGATGTCGACTTGGTAGTTGAAGCGATCGAGCTCGGAGAACGTGCTCGGCGCCACCGGGCCCAGCGTCGTAGCGTCCAAGTTCGGCGCTTCGGGCAGAGCCGGTGTCGGCACCATGGTTCGGAGCGCCGCCTCCGGATCGACCGGCGCCGCCGGAGCGGATGGCTCCTGCTGCGCCGCCGCGAGCACGCCGCCTTCGTCGCCATAGCCATAGAGGCCATCTTGGCTCGTATCCCGGGGCGCCTCCGGCGCCGCCGGCTGCTCGTTGGCGGCGGCGAGCACGCCGCCCTCATCGCCGTATCCATAGAGGCCATCCTGGCTCGTGTCCCGCGGCGCCTCCGCCTGCGGCGCCTGCGGCACGTCGAGCACCGGCTCGGGAGTCCGCAGCTCGTCGACGGGCGCGGCGACCGGCTCCGGCGCCTCAGCAGCGGGCGTCTCGTCGTCGCCCCCAGAAACGAACGCGAGCGCGTCAGCGTCGATGGCTTGAAACGGCATGTGCTTTACGGCCTCACTTGGGGCGTTGCGTGACGGTCACAGTCTCCCCGAACTCCCAGCGCAGGTTGTCCAAGAGCACGAGCGAGTCGTAGTTGTCGTCGCCCGTGTCCCAGATCAAAAACTCGAGCGTGAGCTCCTCGTTCGGCTTCACCGCCGCTTGCGACGTGAGCCAACCGGTCGCGCCGCCACCGGTGCTCGGCTTGTTGCCGCAGTAGAGCTGGCGTTGAGCGAAGCCGGTGCCCAAGAGCTCCGTCTCGCCGCCGGCGCAGGCCGAGGTGCGAATCACCGGCGGGTCGCCGTTGCAGCCGGTCATGGTGCCCGGCGTGCAGCGATCGAAGAACCCGTTGTTGACGCTCACGGGGTTCTTCTGCGCGTCGAAGGAGATGTTCGTGGCGACGCTGCCGCTCGCCGACGAGGTGAGCATCGCGACGAAGGCGTCGTTGTAGCGGCTGCAGACCCACTGAGGCCATTCGCCGGACATGAAGTTGAAGTCGAAGGCGACGCCGCGTGCGTTGGCGGGAGCCTTGATGCGCAACTTCAGGGAAACGACGTCGTTGACGGCCGTGTCGATCTGGCAGCCGGCGGCGGGCTTCGGGTAACCGGGCGGCGCCTTTCCGGGGCCCGCCATCGTGGCGCCTTCCTGAAACGCGCCGGTGGCCGAGCCGTTGAACTCGCGGGCGAAGCCCGAGCTGAGGACACCGAGCGCGCCGCCTTGCCGCGGCTTCAGCGTCGACCCGAACTTCGAGAGGATGCCGTGTTGTTGCGGATTGGGCGGGAGCGAGCTCCCGTAGCTTCCCGTGTACTCTGCAGCGATAAGGCCCCAGCGTTGCGCGTCCGCCATTTGGCACACGCCGAGCGCCTGGGCGAAGTGCGCCGCCGTGCCTTCGACCGGCAGGCTCGCGTCGCAGGCCGGCGCGTTGTCGACCTTGCCATCGGCGTCGTCGTCGCATTGGTTTCCGGGGATCTCGAAGTTGCCTGGGGAGGGTGTGCACGCTCCGGGGCCGATGGCTCCGCCGTCGACGAAGAGCGCGCCAGCAGCGGTGCCGGGGCCCACGGGGCCGTCCTGTCCGGGAGCGGGGCCGCTGCAGGCGCAAAGGGCGGCTGCTGCGAGGATGCGACCGACGATGGGGAGGGGGCGCTCGAGGGCTCGCATTGGCTCGGGGATGTGCACGCGCCCTGCCAAGCGCGTGGGCACGATTCGCGGGACTTTGTGGCCGTTGTGGGGCGCCGAGAGCGTCTCCCCCCTGTGACGCGCTGGATCGGGCCGCGGCGCCTCGGCCCGTTGAATCTGGAGTCCGAGGTGCGCATCCTGGGCGCCCTCCTCGGATTCTTGCAGCGCCAACGATTGGGACGCGATTTGAAGCGGACTATACCGGGCCCTTCGACCTACGCCGCACTGCGTCGTGCTACTTCGTGGCCTCGGTGGTTCTGGAAAACACAAGAGGACCTGCGGCGCGACCGGAGCCGCCGCCCTCGCAGCCCGCGCCCCGAGATCTCGTTGGCGTTTGCCTTGGCGGACGCTACCGGCTGCGTCGGCGCATTGGCGAGGGCGGCATGGGCGCCGTCTACGAAGCGTTCCAGGAAGACCTAAGGCGCCTCGTCGCCGTGAAGGTCATCGCCCAACCCATCACCGACGAAGCGCTGCGGCGCTTTCGTCTCGAGGCGCGCGCCGCCGCCGCGCTCCAGCATCCGCACATCGTGCAGGTCTACGACTTCCATATCGGCGACGGCGAGCTGCCCTACATGGTCATGGAGCTCTTGCCGGGGCGACCCTTACGCGAGCTGATGCGCGAGGCCCCGCTCTCGCCGGAGCGCGTCGCGCGCATCGGAAGTCAGATCCTCGACGCCCTCGCGGCGGCGCATCGCGCCGGGGTGATTCACCGCGACCTGAAGCCGGGCAACATCATGGTGCAGAAGAGCGGCAACGGCGATGACCACGCGAAGCTCGTCGACTTCGGCGCTGCCAAGGTGCTCTTCGGGAGCCAGGCCGCCATCACGTCGACGGGCTCGCTCATCGGCACGCTCTCGTACATGTCGCCGGAGCAAGCGCTCGTGCTCGACCTCGACGGGCGCGCCGACGTCTACGCCATCGCGCTGTGTATGTATGCTGCATGTGTTGGAAAGAATCCGTTTGTCAGCGAATCGCCTGACGTCACGCTGAAGGCCATCGTCGCAGGTCGATGTGCGCCGCTCACGAAGGCCTGCCCCAACATCGACCCAGAGTTCGCCGCCATCGTTCACCGCGGCATGGCCCGTGATCGTTCGGCGCGCTACGCGACGGCGCAAGAGATGTCGGCGGCCCTCGACACGTGGCTTGACGGAGGTCCGTCGGGGGCCTCGCTGAGGCCCTACGAGGTGGGCGATGCGCCTTCCGGCCTCCGTCGGCCAAGGACGCTCGGCGCCCTCGTCGTCGGCGGGGCCCTCATCGGTGCGGTCGGCGCCGCCTGGCTCACGCGAGGACCCGAGCGAGCGCCCCAACCCGCGGCTGCGTCGCCGCCGGGGCGCGTCGCGCGAAGCGCACCTGCGTCGCCTCCGTCGGACCCCGCGCCTTCGGCACCGGAGTCAGGCGACGCCGGGATCGCGCCGCCCTGACTTGCGCGCCATCGGCCGTTGGACCATGACCGCGTCATGTGGCGTGTGCGCGGTTGGTCTTCGGACGAAGGGAAGGGGGAGCTCGTGGGCGAGCTTGGCGTGCTGCCGCTCTCGCGGGCCCAAGCGCTCGTCGAGGACTTTTTCCCTGACGAAGAGGTCGAGGCCGTTCTTGAGGAGGAAAGCGGAGTCCTTGTGGCGCGGGATGTCGCTCCCGTTGCGTGGCGCGAAAACGCGTTGACGCTGCCTGACGCAGACGAGCGCTTCCGCGCGTCGATGAGCGAGCTGTCGAGCGTGCTTGGGCCGCACGCCCGCGTTCAGTTGGCGGGAGCCGTCGAAGACGTCTTGTCGCTCGAGGTCCACGACGTCGACTGGCCGCCGCCGGTCACTCCGCCCTTGGCGCGCGTGCGCTTCGACGGTGCGCAATACTTCAAGATGCCGACTTACTCGGAAGAGTTCGTCGTCGCGCGCGCCTTTCCGTTTCGAGCGTGGGCGTCGCTCCGAGGCACCGTCCTGCGGAGTTGGTCTCTCTCCCGTGAGCTCGCGAGCTCCGATGCCGTGCTCTTTCGCTTCGAGCCCGCGCGCTTCGGCGCCTCCGCGGGATATGTGGTGGCCACGGGCGTCGAGGTGAGCGTTCCGAAGCCGCGGTAGGCAAGGCGGCCCGCGCGCTGCGCGATCATGCGACCTTTCTCTCGCAATCGTCAGAACGCCCTTAAGATTCCCGGCGAGCGGCCGATCTCTCGTACAAGCCCATGAGCACGTACGCTTCGTCGGTTCTGGTCGCGTTCACGCTCTTTTTCGCCGCCGGCTGCGGTAGCAGTCTGGGGCCCACCACGGCGCCTCCGCAGCTCACCTCCGCGGTGGCCCCGCCGCCGGTCGCTCGCGGCGAGCGTGTGCCCGTTCGCGCCGTCACGCGTGGGCCTACGAAGGACGAGGCGGCGGAGCTGGCGCGCCTCGTGCCGAGGCACGTCGCGCGGTGTTTTGAGCCGTGGCTCGCGACCGGTCCAGTGCTGGCAGAGCGAGTGGCCTTCGATCTCGCCTTCGCCCAGTCGGGTAAAGTCGAGGGCGTGGTGCTCGCGAGCGCCCCGTTGCCCGAGAAGCCCTTGGCGTGTTTGCGGGCAGGGCTTTCGACGCTCTCGTTTTCGACGCCGCGCCAGGGGCGCGTCGTGGTTCGCCTTCCCATCGAGTTGGTGCCGCCGCCAAAGGCACCACCGGAGCCGGTCTACGCAGCAGCGAAACCGCGACGCTCGCGGAGGTGAAGGGCGCGAGGCTGGTCGCCGCTTCGGGCCCAACCAAAGCTGTGGTAGGCGCTACCCGGCCACCTTGAGCGGCGCCCTCGCTGATCGCGCCTCTCCCTCGCTGGCACGCGGCCTGCTCTGTTCGGTGCATGCGAACGCTGCTCCCGTTCCGCGGCCGCGAGTCGAAGCACGAACGATCGCGCCACCTTGGGCCACGGTGCGCGATGGCCCATGTCGGAGTGAGCGAGGGCCATCGCCCCGTGGGCGGACGTGGCGCGAGGTGGGGTGCGTACGGTCCGACGGCCCGCAATGCTGCCCGTGAGGTCGACCACAAAGGTCTGGATGAAAGAACTATGGTTGACGTCCGCTGGCGGCGTTTCGGTCCGCTTCTTCTTGAGGAAGAACAACGCGGTCCTCGTGGTCCCTGAGGTTGTCCGCCTGGAGGTCGAAGGCCACTTGCGCAAGAGCCTTGAAAGCTGACGGGATGACAAGCCGAGGCAAGTCATCGGCAACTTCTAAGCGTGTTCGGGGACGCTGCCAAGTCGGCGACGCTTCCCACGAAGAAAGAGATTGGACGGGAGACAGGCGTGCGCAGGCACGATCCGGGCCAGGTGGTGGGCGACCGTCGTCACGGTGGAGGATGGCCTGGCGGCCTGCACCCTCAACGCGAGCGTCGACGCGCCTGCGCTTCAGCGTTTCAAGACGATTGAAGGCCGCCCGCCGCTGCACCGAAGGACCAGCCTCGAGTTCCGCGGACCGGTTCTTGTGGGCGGAGTGGCTGCCAACTGCCGACCGCGATGAGGTTGTTCCCGTCACCTCGCACACGGCGTTCTACAGGGATCGCCGCAGGCTGGCAACGGGGGTTGCCCCGGTCCTGGTTGAAGAGACAACCGCGACGGTCGCATAGACTCCCCCGCCCGTCTGCCCTCTTGGGGACCGTCAAGACTCGTGCTGGGCGAGATCCGAGCACGGTGAGCGCGCCAACACGACAAGCTCGTGGAGGCGATCCCGCGAGGCGAGGGCAACGGCCGGCGACGACGAGCGTTTGCGCCAGCGCGGGTACGTCCTAGGTGACGTCGAGCGCAGCGACAGCGATGTCTTTCTGACAGAGAGCCCGGACGAAATCTTCGTGAGCTTCAGCGTAACCTTTCGGCTCGTTGGTGAGGGTCTCCCGGCCGCCCAGCTTCGTGTTGCTGGCGATGGCCAACCATGGCCACAAAGGGACGCTGGAGCGCTCCGGCAAGGTCCGGCGGGGACCGGCGCAGGTGCATTAGCGGGTCTCTTGGCGCGACGAGGACAAGAGGTTCCGGGGCTCGTCCCGCGACGCCTTCCTCTATGCGGACATCGTTGGACGCTTCCGAGGCGAGCCACAGCATTCGCGAGCGCCCAAGTGGCTGACACTGCTTCCCGGGTAGCGCGCTCGGCGCGATTCGAACGCGCGACCTACGGTTTAGGAAACCGTTGCTCTATCCAGCTGAGCTACGAGCGCGGAGCGGAGCGACCGCATTTCGGCCGCCGCGCCGAAGGTTCTGCATAGCACAAGTTGCCCGCCTTGCCGGCGGCGACGTCAAGCGGCGCTACCGCTAGGAGCCCATCCAGGCTAAAACGGTGCCCCCATGTCGACCGAGCCGCCCCCGTCCCCAGACGCGCGTCTATGCGCCTTGATTCGTCGGGAGCTCGGCGCCGGCGACGTCCGCGTGGTCGCCGCCGCTGACGCCCCGGCCGAGTCGCAGAACACGATGCAAGCCAAGCTCGGCGATGGCCGTGTCGTAGTGGCCACGTTCTTCGACACGCCGGAAGAGCGCGACGTGCTCGTCCGGCGACTCGACATGCTCGCGTCGACCTTTTCGCTCGGCCTTTCGGAGCCGCCGCACAAGGAGCGGGGCCCGGTGGCCAAGGCGCTCCACGAGGAGCTTCGCGCCCTCGCGACGCGCGCGCAGGCCTGCGACGCGTTGGTCCTGGACGGTCAATCGCCCGTCGTATGGAGCTCCGCCACGGGAACCGCCGAAGAGCTCGACGAAGCCCTTCGCCTCATCGAACTCTGCCGCCTCGACTTCATCCGCGACGCGCGGCCCGAGGCTGATGCCGCCAACAGCGACGCGCCGCAAGCCGCCGAGGGCTCGTCGCCCGAGCTTCCGGCGCCGCTCGAGTCGTCGCTCGTCCTTCGCGACGTCGACGGCACACCAGAGGCGTCGCTCCGCGCCATGCAAGACGTGCGGAACCTCCCCGAGATGGCGGGCCTCCGTCGCGGAAAGGCGCTTCATCACATCCACCGCGGCCGCGACTTCGGCTACGTCGCGAAGTCCTTCGCGGGGATCTACTTGCTCGTGCTCGTCTTCGACGAAGCCTTCGACGAGCTTCGCGCAGAGCGCGCCCTGTCCGACGCGATGCCGCGCATCGAGCGCCTCGTGCTCGCGTTGCCGCCCCGTGATCCGAGCCCCTTGGGGCCCGAAGGTCAGGGCAACGTCGTCGCCTTTCGCCGCCGCCGCTGACGACTCGTCGTCGCTCGCGCCCTACGGTGCCGCAACGGTGCCGGCGCCTTCGATGAGCACAGTGGCCGTTCCGGCGGGCGCCGACGGCACAAGAAAATACCCGCCGTCGACGTGACCGTAGTCGTATCGGTGCGCCGTCGCCTCGCCTACGACGGTGCCCGCGGCATCCTTGAACGTCACCACGCGCGGGTCGCCACCGAGCGCCTCCGTGGTCTCGAAGGGCGGCGCGTCGCGCCAGGTGAGAACGCCCTGCCGATCAAAGAGGAACCGCAGCGAGCGGGACACGGGCGGCGCGGCGAGCGAGCGCACCTGCGCGCCCCCGAGCGCGCGCCCCCGATCAAAGAGCGCCTTGAAGGTGTAGTCGCTAGTCCACTCGGGCCCGCAATAGCTCATGAAATCGTGGGGCGTCGTGGTCGCGCCGGGGTTTTTGAGCTGCTTGGTGACGATGCTGTAGCCGAAGACGCCGATGGTCCCGTCTTGGTACGGGTAGCTCGGATCGGCGCCGGCGACGCCGCCGCAAGGCGCATGACGCCGCCCATGCGCGTGCCCCAGCTCGTGGGGCAACGTTCCGAACGTCGCCGCGTTGTTGTAAAGTACACCGATGCTGGCCCGCTGCGAGGCGTCGGTGACGCTCGATGCGAGGTTCGAGAGGCCGAGCACGCAGGACCCGGTGCAATAGTTGGTGAGGGTCGTCCCGGGCGCGAAGACGCCGTAGTAGTAGACGTCGGCGGCCGGCTTCTCCTGCATCCGAAGCTGCGTGACGCTCGCCAACGCCGCGTCCCATCCGGCGCCGGTGCCCGAGATGACGCCACCGAACTGGACCGGATCATGAACCGTGATGTTGACGGCCGGGACCGGGTAGAGCTCCAGCGTCTTCTTTCGAAGCTCTTCGAGGATGGCGGGGCTTGTGTCGGGCACTCGGTTGGAGCCGTCGGCGCCGTAGCGCATCGGCACGAGCATGATCTTGAGCGCGCCCGGGCCGGCGGCAACGTCGAGCGATTCCGCGACGCCGTTGACCGGGTATTGCGCCGCGTTAGCGGTGGCCGTCGGTACGGGCGCGGCGCCCTCGTCGATGAGCTGCACGAAGAAGGTGACCCCAGCGGGAAGGTTCGCGCCGGGTACCTCAAAGTTGAACGTCGAGGCCATCGCGTTGTCGCTCGAGGCGGCGGCGATGGTCTTCGTGTCAACGGCGATGGGAAGTCCCTTCCCATCGGACACGAGGTGAAGTTCGGCGCGTACCGCCTTGGCCACGTAGCCGTTCTCCGGTGTCACGTAGACGCGCACGAGGCCGTCGCGACCCGCGACGATGGGCACCGTGCGCGTGGCTTTCGCGCCCGCCTTGGCGACGGTGACCTTTACGCCTTGAAAGAGGGCGATCTCCGCGATGGCAAGCCCGGTGGCGAGCTTCGCGCTTGGCGGTGGTGTGGGGCTTGGCGTTGGACCCGAGGAGGTGTTGGCGCCATCGGTCGCTTGCGAGGCGCCGGGCGGATCGGCACCCGCCGCCGCGGCGCCCGACGCCGTTGCCGGATCGCGAGGTGGCCCGGCCAGGTAGCCCGCCGGCTCGTCCATCGGTTCGAGCTCGCAGGCCACGAGGCCGCCAAGCACGAGGGGGACAAGTCTTCGCCACATGAGCGTCCCCACGAGCAACACCCGCGCCGGCAGCAAGCGCTCCTACAGCGGCGCACCAATGTCCGGTGCGCCAGCAATCGGACCGCGAGGGTGCGCCCCGATTCCTCGTGGCGCGTCGTTGTCCGCTCGCGCTCGAACTCGGGCGAACGCCGCCCTTGAGGACGATGATCCGCATGGTGCGCTGGCGATCCAGGCGCTCTCCGCTCTTGCCTGCGCTAGCGCACTTCGAAGTCGAGCTGCATCGGTCGCTCGCCGCGCACGATGCCGAGGGAGAAGCGCGGCATGGAGCGGAGCTTTGCCACCGCGATGAGCGCCGCCTCCGTTGTCGTGAGGTCGACGCCGGCGACGCTTCGCAGCCGATCGCCGCTCCTAAGGCCCAGCTTCTCGACGACGCTGCCGGGCCGCACGTGCGTCAGCTTCAGACCTGCGACGGCGCCGCGCTCCATGTCCGGCGTGGCGCGCACGAGGGACATAAGGCCGGCTTGATCCTCGAAGAGTCCGTCGAGCACGCTGCGGTCGAGCGTCGTCGAGGTCTCGCTGGTGCGTACCACGCGCGGCAGCAGGTGATCGAGCGGCAAGGCGCGCCCCGTGGCCGGTTGCGCCACCACACGGGTCGCCGGCTCGGGGGCAAGTGCAGGCTTGGCGCCGAGCTCGGCGTGGCACACGGCGTACGACGTTGCCGACGACGGCCGCACGAAGAACGCGCGCTCGGAGCCCACCAAGAGCAGCCGGTAAGGGCCTACGCGTGCGCCGGGCCGAAGCCAGTCGGCGCGGCCCTCCTCTCCAACGAGCGACAGCGAATGGTGCGCTTTCTCCGCGCGGACGAGCCCCCGCACCGCGACGCCGTTGCACGGCGGGGCCTCGGAAAGCGCCTGCGGCGGAACGTCGTCGGCGCGGCTCCACGTGCCGAGCGTGATTAGAGCCAGAAGCGAGCTCGTGCCGAAGAGTCGATGGGCCATGACGCCGTCCTTGCGCGAGCCGTGCCGTCGGCCCGCGTCGCGAAGGCCCGCAAAAACAGGCCCAGCCACGCGGCCCCGAGGCAGGGCCGCGACAGTTCGTCACGCGCCGCGGCTTACGCCCGGCGGCAAGAGACACGTTGGCAACCGCTCGCGCGAGCAGCGGCGATCTTCAGCGCACGCCTTTGTCGGCGTGTGCCAGCGCGTCGTCGATGATCTTGAACCCCTCGGCGAGCTCCGCCTCGGTGATGCAGAGCGGCGGGTTCGTCATGATCGTGTTCCAGCGCACGAAGGTGTAGAGGCCGTTGTCTTTGAGGTGCTTGGCCACCGCCTTCATCTCGTCGCTGTGGCCGTTGAACGGCGCCATCGGCTCGAAGGTCTTTCGATCGCGAACCACCTCGATGATGCCGAAGAGGCCGAGGTTGCGCACGGCGCCGACGGAGGGGTGCTTCTCCATCAGCGTTTGGTGATGCTGCTTCATGAGCGCGCCCATCTTGGTGGAGCGCTCGAGGAGCTTGTCTTCTTCGTAGACGTCGAGGTTGGCCAGCGCGGCGGCGCAACCCATGGGATGGCTGTTGTAGGTAAGGCCGCCCCAGAAGACGTTTTGATCGAAGTGTTTGGCGTGGACGTTTCGCATGCCCACGGCGCCGAGCGGCAGGTAGCTCGAGGTGAGCCCTTTGGCCATCGTGATCATGTCGGGCACGACGCCCCAGTGCTCCACGGCGAACCACTTGCCGGTGCGCCCGAAGCCCGCCATGACCTCGTCGCAGATGAGCATGATGCCGTTTTCGTCGCAGATCTGCCGCAGGCCCTGCATGTAGCCGTCGGGCGGGATCAAGATGCCGTTGGTGCCGGCGACCGTCTCGACGAGGAGCGCGGCGATGTTCTTGCCGCCTTCGAACATGATCGCGTCGCGCGTGTCACGAAGCACGGCGTCGACGGGCTCGGGATCCTTCTTTCCAAACTTGTGGAACTCGGGGATGCGGAACACGCCGGGGATGCCGGGCTCTGCGGGCCAGCGCCGCGGATCGCCGGTGAGCGTCATCGCTCCGGCGGTGCCGCCATGGTACGAGCGGTAGCGCGCGCCGATCTTGTGCTTGCCGGTGACGAGCCGCGCGATCTTGATGGCGTTCTCGTTGGCCTCGGCGCCGCCGTTGGTGAAGAAGAACTTGTCGATGTCGCCGGGGCAGATGGCGGCGAGGCGCTTGCCGAGCTGCGCCCGCGGCTCGTGAGCCATGAAGGGGTTGGCATAAGCGAGCGTCTCGGCCTGCTTCTGAATGGCCTTGATGACGCGCGCATCGCCGTGGCCGATGTTGACGCTCATGAGCTGGCTGTTGAAGTCGAGGTAGCGCTTGCCGTCGGGCGTGAAGAAACACGAGCCCCTTCGCGTGGCTGACGGGGATGGGGTCGACGGCCGACTGGGCCGACCACTCGTACATGGAGTGTTTTCGAGAGAGCTCGACGATCTCAGCGGCCGACATGCTCATGGCGTTCTCCTCGGGAATCGGAAGGGCCCTTCGTATCACGAAAGGGGCAGCGGGGCGGGCCCGCCGGCAGGCAAAAGTGGCCTACAATGGGCCTCGCCCGCCTTTGAGAGCCGCGTTGTCCACCTTCCTTCGAGCGACCGCCGTGGCGCTCCTCACGCTTCGCGCCGCGTCAGCGGCCGCCGAGCCGGTGCGCACGCCGCTCCGCACGTGGGGGGTCGACCCGCCCGACGAGCCGCCGGTGGTTCCTGCGGCGCCTGTCGTGGCCCCGGCGCCACCAGCGCCAGCTCCGCCCGAGGATGGCGAACCGGTCCTCGTGCGTGCGCCGGGCCGCGTGGGCCTCCGCTACGTGCTCGAGGGCGTCGAGGTTCGTGGCAACACCACGACGCTCTCCCGCGTCATCCTCCGCTTCGTCCGCTTTCGCGCCGGCGACATGCTCGACGTCGACGACCGGGAGCTCGAGCTCACGCGCTTTCGTCTCCTCGGGACCGGCTTCTTCAGCGACGTGCAGCTCTCCTTGCGTCGCGGCTCTCGACGTCAGCACGTCGTGCTCGTCGTGCGCGTCGTCGAGCGCAACACCATCGTCGTCAACGACGTGAGGCTCGGCCTCTCGGCCGACGCCGAGCCTAACGGGGCGGCGCGCCCGCTCACGGCCTACGGCGGCGTCGACGTCTCGGAGAACAACCTCGCGGGCACGGGCATCAAGCTCGGCGCGGCCCTCGCCGTCGCCGATCGCCAACTCGGCCTTCGGTCGCGCTTCGCCGATCCGCAGGTCTTTGGCTCGGCCTTCAGCGTCGAGGCGCAGGTGCTCTTCAATCGCGCGCGGGACTTCTTCGGCAACCGTGAGGTCTTGGTCGAAGACACGTCGCCGACGGGTCGCCCGCAGGACTTCGCCATCGTCTCGTACCAGCGCTTCGGGGGTCAGGCTGGCATTGGCCACGACGTCGGCGCCTCGTCGAGGCTCTTCCTCGACTACCGTCTCGAGAGCGTCGACGCGACGCTGCCTCTGGCGGCGAGTCACCGCCGCGGCCTCGACGTCGAGCCCATCGATTTTCGCATTCAACGGAGCAGCTCGCTGCTCTCGACGGTGAGAGCCACGCTCCTCCACGACACGCGGGACGAGCCGTTTCTTCCCACGCGCGGCGTCTACGTGACCACGCAAGCCGAGGCGTCGCTGACGCCGCTCGGCAGCGACTACCCCTACGCACGGCTTCAGGTCCAAGGCTCTCATTGGATGAAGCTGCCTTGGGCTCACGTCGTACGGGTAGAGGGCCTCGCCGGCGCCATCCTCGGCGACGCACCGCTCTTCGAACGGTTCTACGTGGGCGACCTGACCGATCTCCTCCCGGACCGAACGCTCGACCTCGCCTTTGACCGCCGGGCGGCGCCGAACTTCTTCGACAACCTCATCGGTGAGGTTCGCTACGGCACCTACGCGGCGAAGGTCGCCGGCGAATACCGCGTCCCGCTCTACCGCGGCCGCCGTTCGGTGTACGGCGTCGATCTCTTCGGAACGGTCGGCCTCTACGGCCTCACGACCGCGGAAGACGCGAAGAGGCCGCCGCGCGGCTACGCGGGCTTCAGGCGCATTCCCGTCGACCTCACGTTCAACCTCGGCCTCCGCATCGACACGTCGGCCGGCGGCTTCGTGCTCGGCTCGTCGAACCTCTTGTGGCTCATTCCCTTCCGTCGCGAGGTGGGCCCATGACGACGCGTCGCGCCATGCGGCACGGCGTCCTCGCGGCTCTCCTCGCGGTGAGCGGAGCGGCACGCGCAGACGGCCCCGAGAAGCCCGAGAAGCCGCTGACGGTCAGCGAGCTCTCGCGAAGGACGGCGTCGTTCTCGTGGGACAAGGCGCTCCTCCGCGCCACCTTCTCCTATCGCGACATCGCCGACGCGACCTTCCTGCGGAAGCTTTCGAGCGGCCTGCCGACGGTCGTGGCGATGCGCGCCTTCGTCCTCGAGGAGGGGCGGACCGAACCCATCGCGCTCAGCGTGCGGACATGCCGCGTCGTCTACGACCTGTGGGACGAGGTCTACCGCATTCGCCTCACGGTGCCCGGCGGCGAACGCGACGTGGCGGCCCTCAACGTCGAAGGTGTCATGCGACAATGCCTCGAAGCCCGAGACCTCCCCGTCGTCGATCGCGCGCTCTTGAGTCAAACGGCATGGGGGGCGCGCCGCGCGGGTTCTGTCGTTGGCTCGCGCCTGGCCGGCCGTCGCCGTTGGGCTGGCGCTCGGGATCTCGGCGGGGTCGGGGCTGGCGGCGAGCGCGGGCGAAAGCAAGAGAGCGGCCAAGCCGGCATCGGTGGATCGCATCCTCGTCAAGAAGGCGGACCACACGGTCACGCTCTTTTCGAAAGAAGAGGTCGTTCTCCGCACGACGGCGGCGCTCGGGCCCGGCGGCGCTGGACCCAAGCTTCGCGAAGGCGACATGGTGACGCCCGTGGGCCGCTATCGCATCGTGTCGAAGGGGCCCTCGCGGTTCCGGACGTTTCTCGGCATCGACTACCCCAACGAGGTCGACAAGGCGCGCTTCGCGCGGCTCCGCGCCAGCGGCGCTTTACCCAAGGACGCCCGCATCGGTGGTGACATCGGCCTCCACGCACCGCCCAAGGGCGCGCCGTGGAAGGTTGGGCACAAGCTCGTCGACTGGACCGCTGGCTGCATCGCCGTCGACGACGACGAGATCGACCTCATCGCAAAGAGCGCCCCCATCGGGACGGTCGTCGACATCGAGGACTGAGTCCTATACTCGACCTCGGTGATGGTCCCCGACGTCGTCCTCGAGAAGCTCGAGTCGCTGCCCGCGCAGCCCGGCGTCTATCTCTTCCACGACAAGGCGGGCGGCCTGCTCTACGTGGGCAAGGCGAAGAGCCTTCGCAGCCGCGTGCGGAGCTACTTTCAGAGCGGCTCCAGCGACACGCGCTCCTTCATCCCGCTCCTGCACCGCGCCATCGGGGACCTCGAGACCATCGTCACGTCGACGGAGAAGGAGGCCACGATCCTCGAGAACTCGCTCATCAAAGAGCGACGCCCTCGCTACAACGTCAAGCTCCGCGACGACAAAGAGTTTCTCTCGATCCGCTTGGGTCTCGAGCACGCCTGGCCGCGCCTCACGGTCGTGCGTCGCCCCGGCGCGGACGATGCACGCTACTTCGGGCCCTACCGTTCGGCGACGGCGGCGCGGCGCACGCTCCACCTCATCAACAAGCACTTTCAACTGCGAACCTGCAGCGACACGGAGCTCACGTCGCGGCGCCGGCCGTGCCTGCAACATCAGATCAAGCGGTGTCCCGCGCCCTGCGTCTACGACGTGGACGCGGCTTGGTACGGCGAGCAGGTGCAGGCCGTCGCCATGTTCCTCGAAGGGCGGCACGACGAGCTCACGCAAGAGCTCGGCGACCGCATGCAGAGCGCCGCCAGGGCGATGCGGTTCGAGCTCGCCGCCGTGTACCGTGATCAGCTCGCGGCCATCGACAAGGTGCGCGAAGCCCAGCGCGTCGTGGACGTCGACACCGACGTGAGCCGCGATGTCATCGGTCTGTACCGGGAGGGGGAGCTAGCAGAGATCGCGGTGCTCAATGTTCGCGGGGGTCGGCTATGGGACGTCGTGTCCATTTCGGTGCAGAGCGCAGCGATTCCCGACGAAGAGATCGTCGCTGCCTTCGTGGCGCAACATTATGGTGCTCGCCACGTCTCCGATGACGAGAGCGCCGACGCCCTGCCGAGCGCATTGCTCCCCCAAGAGCTCCTGGTCCCGTGTTTGCCGGAGGGGCACGAAGGCATCGCCGAGTGGTTGTCGGACCTGCGAGGCGCGCGGGCTCGCGTTGCCATCGTCCACCCGAAGCGCGGCTCAAAGGCTGACCTCTTGAAGCTCGCCAACGAGAACGCTCGCCACTCGTTTTTCGAAAAGCGTCGAACGAGCGACGACGTCCTCGAGCGCCTCGGGCAGCTCAAAGAGAAGCTCCGCCTCGCGACGCTGCCCCGGCGCATCGAGTGCGTCGACATCTCGCACTTGGGTGGCGGCGACACCGTTGGCGCCATCGTCGCGCTGAAGGACGGGGTGCCCGACAAGAAACGGTACCGGACCTTCCATGTGCGCACGGTTCCCGAGGGCCTCGCCGCCATGGGAGACGACTACGCGGCGATGTACGAGGTCCTTGCTCGCCGCTTTCGTCGTGGCCTCGCCGCCGTTAGCAAGGACGCGCTCCCCGCGGAGGCCGCGGTGTCTAAGGACCGCGAGGGCGACCTTGAGCTCGACCGTGAGGCCGACCATGACGGAGCTGACGGCGTCGACGGCGTGTGGGATCTGCCCGACCTGCTCGTCGTCGACGGTGGCCGCGGTCAGCTCGGCGTGGCGCTCACGGCGGCCAAAGATCTGGGCCTTCACGGCCTCGCCATCGTGGGCCTCGCCAGGGCGCGAGAGCCTGACGGAGGGCGCGCTGGTCGATCGCGTCTACCTGCCGGGGCAGAAGAATCCGATCCCCTTGCGCGCCAACACGTCCTCGCTGTTCTTCCTCGCTCGGGCCCGCGACGAGGCCCATCGGTTCTCCAACCGCGCGCGAGAGAAGCTCGGCAAGGCGCGTAGGTTTCGTTCGCAACTCGACGACGTGCCTGGCCTCGGCCCAAAGACCAAGAAGGCGCTCCTTCGCGCCCTCGGCACCGTTGACGCGGTCCTCGCCGCCGATGAGCCCACGCTACTGGCCGTTAAGGGCGTGACGCGCCGCCACGTGACGGCGCTCCGAAACAAGTTCGGCGCTCTCCCTCTCCCTCAGCGATCGCCCGCCCTCGACACCCCCGACGAGCCAACCGAGGGGTCCATTGCCAACATAGTTGGCGAGCCGGCTAGGCGAGACCCCTGAAATTCCTGAGCATGATCTAGCCCATCTCTGGCCTACCTTGTGCTTTACTGCTGCCGCCGCGGCCCGTCCGGTCGCGACTACGTGGTGAGCCCCCCCACTTTGGGGAGAGCCGTGGAGCGTTTGCATGAAGAAGCCGACGACAAGATTCGGAGTGGCCATCAAGGCGGCGGTGGTCGCCGTGACAGCGCTGGGGCTCGGTCCCGTCGCGTCCGGTTGCATCACGCGCCCCATCGCACCGAACGAGCCGACCACGAAGACCAACTTCACGGCGGTCGTTCGACAGGCGGCCATCGACAAGGTCGACTTGCTCTTTGCCATCGATAACTCGGCCTCCATGGGCGACAAGCAGGAGCTGCTCAAGGAAGCCGTTCCGGACCTCATCTCCCGGCTCCTCAGCCCTGACTGCGTCGACGAAAACGATCCGACGAAGGTCCTCGGACCGTCGAAGGTGCAGGGCGGCGAAGCCGTCTGCAGCGCCGGCAAGCTCGAGTTCCCGCCGGTCCACGACATGCACATCGGCATCATCTCGTCGTCGCTCGGCGGCCGCGGTGGCGACCAGTGCGGCAACGAAGCGACCCGTCACAACGACGACCGCGCGCACCTCTTGAACCGCGCGACAAAGACCGAGACGGTCGTCGGCCAAGCGACGCCGTCGAACTTCTTGGCGTGGCTCCCGCAGAACGACAAGAACGCGTCGAAGTCGCGTGACAAGAACCAGGTCGGCGCCACGCCCTTCACCGACCAAGCCGCGATGGTCCAGAACTTCCAGGACCTCATCATCGGCGTGAAGGAAAACGGCTGCGGCTACGAAGCCCAGCTCGAGAGCATGTACCGGTTCCTCATGCAGCCGGACCCCTACGACAAGCTCGTGAAGGAAGGCGAAGTCGTCAAATACGACGGCTACGACTTCGAGCTCTTGAAGCAGCGCCGCGACTTCCTCCGCCCCGACTCGCTCGTGGCCGTCATCATGGTGACCGACGAGAACGAGTCGACGGTGGCGCCCACGGCCTTCGGCGGCCGCGGCTGGTTCTTCAGCGACGGCAAGCGCGTTCGCCCGGGCACGCAAGCCTGCGACACGGATCCCGCCAGCGATGCGTGCAAGTCCTGCTACCTCTCGGCCGCCAGCGGCGACCCGGGCTGCGCCAAGCAGCTCGACGAGACCAACGATCACCCGAACGTCCGCTTCTTCCACATGAAGCAGCGCTTCGGCATCGACCCGCGCTTCCCCATCGAGCGCTACGTCCGCGGCCTCAAGGAGCGCCGCGTTCCGAATCGCGACAACGAATACGCCGCTGACCTCCGCTACATCGGCAACGACGCCGACAAGGCGACCTGCCTGAACCCGCTCTTCTCGGCGAACCTGCCGTCGGAACCGGGCCAAGAGCTCTGCGCCTTGACCGCCGGTCCCCGCACGAGCGACCTCGTGTACTTCGCCATCATCGGCGGCGTCCCCTGGCAGCTCCTCACGGAAGACCAGACCAACCTGAGCTCCAACTACCAGGGCCGCAAGTTCAAGGATCGCCTCGGCGCCGCCGACTGGACGCTCCTTCTCGGCAACGACCCCTTCAAGTACGACTTCGCGGGGCAACACCCGCTCATGCAGGAGTCGATCACGCCGCGCCCGAGCGCCGGCGCCGACGAAGCCCACACGCGCGAGTGGAACACGGCCAACAAGGACCTGCAGTACGCCTGCACCTTCACGTTGCCGAGCCCGAAGGACTGCTCGCAGCCTGACCTCCGCGACTTCTGCGACTGCTCCGACCCGACCGACTCGCCGCTCTGCCAGGCCGCTGGCAGCAAGACGCAGACGAAGGGTAAGGCGTACCCGACCATCAGCGAGCTCGCTGTCGCGAAGGCCCTTGGCGATCAGTCGATCGTCGCCTCCATCTGCCCGCCGGAGCCGAAGGACAAGAGCACGCCGTATTACGGCTACCGTCCCGCGGTTCGCGCCATCGTCGACCGCCTCAAGAACTCGCTCGCGTCGCAGTGCCTCCCGGACAAGCTCTCGCAAGACCAGGACGGCAAGGTCTCGTGCCTCATCCTCGAGTCCTTCCAGGAGGCCGGCGTGACGTGTGAGTCCAAGGGCCTCAAGAAGCCGGATCCGAAGATCCTCGAGAAGTTCCGCGAAGCGCAGCGCGCGGAGCTCGGCGCCGAAGCCGACAAAAACGTCGTCTGCGAAGCGCCGCAGATCCTTCCGGCGAAGTTCTCCGGCAACTCCTGCGAGAAGACCCCCGAGGTCGGCTGGTGTTACCTGACGGGCGCTGCCGCTGGCGGCACGTGCCCGCAAGCCATCAAGTTCTCCGAGCTTGGTAACCCCGTTGGCGCTCGCGTCAGCCTCCAGTGCATCAAGTCCAACGAGAGCGACGCCGGGGCCAAGTAGGCAGCGGCCGGGTCGTGTAAGTGGGCGCGCGGGCCAAGAGCTCGCGCGCTCGTTTGCTTTTGGTGCACCGTGACGCAGAAGAAGACGATCCTCGTCATCGACGACGAGCCCCACATCGTGATGGGACTGCGTGATGCCCTCGAGTTCGAGGGCTTTCGCGTCGTCTCGGCGGAACGCGGCAAGGAAGGGGCACAGGCGGCGCGCGCCGAAGCACCCGACGCGGTCATTCTCGACCTCATGCTCCCCGACATGAACGGCTACGCCGTGTGTGAGGAGATTCGTCGCGTCTCGCCCTTCGTGCCGATCATCATGCTGACGGCACGCTCTAGCGAGCCCGACAAGATTCGAGGACTCGACGCCGGCGCCGACGACTACGTGACCAAGCCGTTCAGCGTGAACGAGCTCATCGCGCGGCTAAGGGCCATCTTCCGTCGCGCCGCGCGGGCGGCGACGGCGGCTCCCGAGCTCGTGAACGTGGGCGCCGCGGTCCTCAACTTCACCGCGCACACGGTCCAGCGCGACGGCGAGGAGTCGCAGCTCTCGTTCTACGAGGTCGAGCTCATGCGCCTTCTCGTGGAGCGGGCGGGGCAGCCCGTCAGCCGCGACGAGATCTTGTCGAAGATATGGGGCCTCGATGCAGCGCCCTCGAACCGCACCGTCGACAACTTCATCGTGAAGTTGCGCCGCAAGGTCGAGCCTTATCCCGACAAGCCGGCGCACATCCTCACGGTCTACGGTTACGGGTACAAGCTCGTCATGTAGGCGTTATGCAGGGGAGGAGCGGCTCAGGGGGCGGCCGCCACAAAGACCACTTCCACGCGCGCGTTGCGCGGTCGGAGCTTGGCGCTCGCCGGGTCGACCACGGGAAGCTTCGTGCCCGCGTGCACCACGTTGACCTGGTTCACAGAAAAGTCACTGGCCTTGGCGAGCGCCGCCGCCACGAGCGCTCCGCGAGCGCCGCTCGCGTCCGTCGTCTTGGCGGCGTCGTGGACGGCGACTTGAATGCGGAACGACGGGTGCGTCTTCCAAACGCGGCCCAAGTCGGCGAGGGATTTGTCGGCGCTCGGCGTGAGCCGCGCCTCTTTCGAGTCGAAGACCTCGCGCAACGTCACCACAACACCGCGCTCGTCGCGCACGACGTCGCTGCCGGCGGCGCCGAGCTCCGTGAGGAACACGTCGGGCTGCTCGGCGGGAGCGGCGCTGGTGCCGCGACGACCTTTGGTCAACGCGTCGAGGCAGGCGGCGCGCGCCCGCGTGGCGAGGTCGATGGCGGGACCGCCCTCCTTCGCCAGAGGCTCGGAGAGCAGCTTCTCCGCTGCTTCGAGGGCCGGCGTCGCATCCGCCTTTGCGAGGAGTCGCGCGGCGCCGCAAAGGAGCTGCGCCTCCGTTCGCAGCGAGTCGGCGGCCACGCGGCGAGCCGCTTCGCGCTTTGGGTCCGCGGGGCTCGTCGCCTTGGGTTGTTCGAGCTCTTTCGCGATGGCGATCTTCTTTTCGAGGGCCGTGTTGTCTCGAACGCGCGCCGCGCGCTCCAGCAGGAGCTCCTTGAGCTCCGCCGCCGCGTGTTCGGCCTTCGCGCGAGCCTCGCGCTCCTGAGCCTCGGCGCGGAGCAGGCGCGTAGTCGCGACGGCGCGGTCGAGGAGGGCGGCGGCGCGGGCCGCGTAGATCTCCGCGCTCGCGAGGTCGCCTTCGCCGGCCGCTTCGTCGGCCTTCTTCTGCTCGATGTCGGCGAGCGCGACGAGCTGGGGCGCCACCCGTTCCGCGTCCCGGATCGCCGGTGACTGCCGAAGTCGCGAGGCGGCCTCAAGGGCCGGCGTCGCCGGGCGTTGCCCTGCGCCGCAAGCGACGAGGAGCAGGGCGCAAGCGCCCAACGCGACGCGCCTCACGGCGCACCTCCGTCGGCCACGCGTGCTGGTGACGCGGCCTTCTTGGGCGCCTTCGCCCCGCCATCGGTCGGTTCGCGCCCCACGCGGTCCGGCGGCCGCTTCTCGGTGAGGGCCTCGAGCTGCGCGCGGAGCCGGCCCGATTGCGCGAGCGCCTCTTCGAGCAGCGCCCGTTCCCGGTCGAGCTGCGCGCCGGCGTCCTGGGCCCCGCGCAGCGCCGTTGCGGCAGCCCGCTCGGAGCGAACGGCGCGGGCTACGTCGCCTGCGAGCTCGGCGAGCCGCACGGCGAGGCCCTCGGTGAGGCGCGCCCGGTAGTCGTCGCCGGCGGACCTGAGTTCGGTGGCCCGGGCGAGCGCCGCCTGCGCGCGGGCGCGCGCGTCGGCCGTCGCCGCCGTCGTTTCCGTGTCAGCTTCTAGCGACTTGAGCGTCGCCAGGGTTCTCGTCGCGTCGGTCGCGGCGGCGGGCTCGGGGAGGGCTGCGTTTGCTCCGCCGGCGGCGTGCACGACGAGCCCGAAAATCGACAGGGCCAGGAGGCCGGACGCCGCCGCGCGGGGAATTTTCACCCACGACGAATGCCGTGCGGCCCCCCTTGCGTCAATCCGATTCACGCGAAGTCCCGGCGAGCCCCCGCCGCGGCGCTTGTCATTGGGCGGGAGCGGTGAGATTCCATGGCCATGTCCGGACGAGTTCCCTGGGACGACTACTTCATGAACATCGCACGCGAGGTGTCGTCGCGGGCAACCTGCGATCGCAAGCACGTCGGCGCGGTCATCGTGCGTGATCGGTGCATTCTCGCCACCGGGTACAACGGCTCCATTCGCGGCCTTCCCCACTGCGACGATGTGGGGCACCTCATGGAGGAAGGCCACTGCGTTCGCACGGTGCACGCAGAGGCGAACGCCATCGTTCAGGCGGCGCGCAACGGCGCGCGCATCGACGCGAGCACGATCTACGTGACCGCCTCGCCCTGTTGGAGCTGCTTCCGCCTCATCGCCAACGGGGGCATCCAGCGGGTGGTCTTCGGGGAGTTCTACCGCGATCCGAAGATCTTCGAGATGGCCCAGGCGCTCGGCATCGAGCTCGTGGACCTCTCGGGCAAGGCAAAACAAGGCGAGGCGTCTCCGACATGAGCCTCCGCGTCGCCGTCGTTCAAGGTGGCCCCTCGTCGGAGGCGGAGGTCAGTCGTGTCTCCGCGCGCGGCGTTGCGGAGGCGCTGCGCGCTGGCGGTCACGGCGTGACGTGCCTCGAGCTCGATCAGGCGCTCGCCGAGGCGCTGCGCGTTGGACGCTACGATGTGGTCTTCCCGGTGGTGCATGGCGCCGTGGGCGAAGACGGCTCGCTGCAGGGGCTGCTCGAAGTGATGGCTGTGCCCTATGTCGGGTCCGGCGTGCTCGCGAGCGCCCTCGCCATGAACAAGGCGGTGGCCAAGCGCCTCTTCGTCGCCGCCGGCCTCCCGGTCGCCCGCGGGTTTTGCGCCTCGCGCGGGGAGGCGAACGACGCGGTGGTCGCGCGCATCTTCGACGAGCTGCCCGCCGGCTTCGTGGTGAAGCCTGCGGAGAGCGGCTCGGCCATCGGCATCGGTCGGTTTCCCGAGCGCCCTGACCGCGAAGCGGCGGTCGCCGCCGTGAGCCAGGCCTTCGCGCTCTCCGCCGATATCATCGTCGAGGAGTTCGTGAGCGGTCGCGAGGTGACCTGCGGTGTTCTCGAACAGGGCGACGCCGCGAGGTCCTTGCCCCCTACGGAGGTCCGTGCGCCCGGCGATGCGTTCTACTCCTACGAGGCGCGCTATGCGCGGGGTCGCAGCGTGCACGTCTGCCCCGCCGAGCTCGACGGGCAGCGTGCTCGCGTCGAGGAGGTCGCCCTTCTGGCACACCGTGTCCTCGGTTGTCGCGATCTGTCGCGGGCGGACTTCGTGGTCGGTGACGCTCGGGTCGTGCTGCTGGAGGTCAACACCCTGCCGGGGCTGACGCCGACGAGCCTATTTCCCGAGGAGGCAGCGGCCGTTGGCATCGGCTTCGAGAGGCTCTGCGGCGAGCTCGTGGAGCGCGCCCATCGGCGCGGGGCGACGCCCCGGAACGCCCCGAAGGCCTTTCCCGTTTGAGCACAAAGTTTCTTGTTTGAGCGCAAAGCGGCCCTCGCGCAGCGGTTGGCGCAGCAACGCGTGTAGGGCAACGTCGTTGCCTTCGTCGTCCGGGGAGCTCACGGTGACTTTACAGGACCGCTTCGGCGTCCCACGGTAGAGGACGCGCGCTCGTTGCGCGGCTCACGGCAAGGACTCATGGCGCGCGACTCGCTCTTCGACGAAACGATCTTGTGGTCGGGAAAGCCGGCCACCATCGTTCGCACGCCGTCGCTGCGCCTTCTCGCCGGGGTCGCCGTCGTGGTGGCCGTCGTTTGCCTGTGCTTCGCCATCACACTGGCCACGGCCCTCGACGTGCGAACCGGCGGGCTCCTCATCCTGTCGGCGTGGTGTTCGACACTCGCGCTCTTGGCGTGGCGGCTCCCGGTGCTGGTGACGCAGAAGCTCGAATACTTCGTGACCGACAAGCACGTCATTTGGCGATGCGGTCGACTCCGTCGAACGATCTCGCGCGACGCCATCAGCTACGCCCTCGTGCGATGGCATGCGGGGGGCCAAGTCGGTGATCTCGAGCTCGTTCGCGCGGTGCCGACGGGCGCGTTGCGACGAACGCTACGCCTGACACTCTCAGGGCTGGCGGCGCCCGATCGTGTGCTGTCCTTGATCCGAGGTGTCGATGCGAGCGCTCCCCTCGGCACCGGTGCGAGGCCGCTCGCGCAGCGGCTCGACACGGGCGAGCGCGTCCTCTGGAGCGGAGTCCCGCGGAAGTCCGCATGGACCGTGCGCCGCAGCGCCGGCGTGCTGTCCGCTCTCGTGCTCGGCGCAGCGGCGACGCACGCTGCCTGGCGAGCGCTACCGGCGCTCGAGAGGCTGCTCGAACTTCACGCGCTCACCGTGGGGCAAGCGCTCCTCCTGGTGTCCGGGGTCGGGCTCGGCATCGGCCTCTTGGCGGTGGTTGCAGTTGGAACCGGTTGGGCCGCAGGGCTACGGCCGAGGCAGCTGGCGCGTGAGACGCGCTACTTCGTGACCGACCGGCGCGTTCTGATTCGGCGGGGCAGGGAAGAGCTCATGCTCGACCGCTCCCGCATCGCGTACGTGATCTCAGCGCCATCGAACCGTCTCGTTCCGCGCTGGAGTGGCCTGCGGGACGTCTTCCTCGTGCTCGACGGACCGCAAGCGCGCGCGCTCGCGGCCAGCGGGGCCTTTGGTGGCGAAAGTGACGGTACGCTTCAGCCGGTGCTCCAAGCCATCGATGACGCGGATACCGTCGGCACTCTTTTGCGCGAGACGCCCGAGCTTCCGCAGGCCGCCTGACGGCTCAACGAACGGAGCGGTGCCGTCCCGCCGAGATCGGGCTTGCTCGCCCAGCGTGGCAAGCACGATTTCGGCGGTCGCGTCGGTGTGAAATACGCTCGGGAGCGCACTTCACAACGTGAATGCGCTCGAGACCTGGGACAGTCTCGGATGAACGGAGCGGTGCCGTCCCGCCGAGATCGGGCTTGCTCGCCCAGCGTGGCAAGCACGATTTCGGCGGTCGCGTCGGTGTGAAATACGCTCTAGAGTCGAGCCATCATGGAGGTGGGAGCGCTTCTCGCAGGCAAGTACCGCCTCGTCCGTCAGTTGGGCGACGGAGGCATGGGCACCGTCTACGAGGCTCGCCACGAGATCCTCGGCACGAGCTTCGCGATCAAGGTGCTCCATCCCGACTTGGCTCGCCGCCCCGGCCTCGTGGACCGCTTCCTCCGGGAGGCCCACGTGGCGGCGCAAATCAAGAGCCCACACGTCGTGTCGGTCTTCGACGTCGACCGAACGCCCGACGGCACCGCGTACATCGTGATGGAGCTGCTCGGCGGCGAGCCGCTCTCACGCGCGCTCGATCGGGAGCGACGCCTCACGCCGGCGGTAGCCATCGGTTACACGCTCCAGATCTTGCAGGCGCTCGAGGTCGCTCACGGTCTCAACGTGGTGCATCGAGACCTTAAACCCGACAACATCTTCCTCACGCCAGGACCGTCCGGCCCCGTCGTCAAGCTCATCGACTTCGGCATCGCCAAGCTGCGAAGCGCCGACCCTGCGGCGAAGAACCTGACGGCCTTCGGTGTCGTCATGGGCACGCCCGAATACATGGCGCCGGAGCAAGCGTTCTCCGCCGATCGCGCCGACGCGCGCTCCGACATCTACGCGGTGGGAGTCTTGCTCTACGAGATGCTCGCCGGCACGAGGCCCGCGACGGGCGAAGACGCTCAGACGGTGGCGGCCAAGGTGCATCGCGGCGAGATCGTGCCGCTCGTGCACGCCGCGCCAGGCGTGCCCGGTGAACTCGCGGGGCTCGTTCATCGCGCCATCTCGGCGCGCCCCGAGCTGCGCTTCGCGTCGGTCGCGGAAATGAGCGCTGCCCTCGCCGCCCTCGCGCCGTCGCTGGCCACCTCACCAGCCTTTGCGACGGGTACGGTGCTCGCGCGTCCGTTGGCGAGTCCCGCACCGTCCGGCGTGTCGGGTCCTGGAACGGCCCTCAGAACGGCGCCCCCCGACGTCGCGCCGGCGCACTCTCCGGTGCCGCCGCCGTACGCGACGCCCTACGCGCATGCGCCGCAACCTTCCATGCCGAGCTACGCGGAGGCGCCAGCGCGTCGTCAACGAAGCGCGCTGCCTTGGGTCATCGGCGTGCCGCTCGTCCTTGGCGCGGCGGGGGCCGTGGTGGTTCTCATGCTCCAAGCCGAAGACGCGCCGCCGGCGCCGTCGATCTTCACGCCAACGACGACGGCCACGCCGGTCCCACCCGTCGAGACCGTACCCGCGCCAACGCTGACGCCGGCCACCGCTCTTCCGCCGCTCGTGTCGGGACAAGTTCCGCCGCCGCTCGCTACGCAGAAGCTCCCGACGGCGCCTTCGACGAAGCCGCCCACGGGCGACGCGGGCCCTGTAGCGAGCGTGCCAACGACGACGACGCCCACGTCACCTTTTCCACCCTTTCCCTCGGGCTTTCCCACGGCGTTGCCCTTTCCGATGCCGTCGGCGTTTCCCTTGCCATCGGGCTTTCCGGCGATCCCGAGCGGCTTTGGGCTGCCGCCCTTTCCGCCGCCACCGCAGCCGCAGTGACGCGCCAAGGCCGCGCCGCGCTCGACCGCCAGAGCAGCTGAAGCGGCTGAAGCGGCCAGCGTCGCTGGGCGATCGACGACGCGACTGGTACATTTTGAGGCGTGCCGTCTCCCGAAGCCCGCGCTGACGTCTTCGAGCCGCTTCGGCCGATGCGCGACGCTTGGCTGCGCGTGGTGCGCGCACCGACGCGCCGCGCCGTCGTGGCGCTCGTCGCGCTCGCGCTCGTCACCGCGAGCCTGGTGGGGCGCCAGGGAACGGACCGCTCCCGCATCGCCGCTGTGCTCGGCGTCATCCTCACCTTCGGCGCCGCTGCCGTGTGGAGCCGGCGCCGCGAGCGCCGCCTGCGTTCGACGAAGTGGGTCGTCTCCGAGCTCATCGCGGTGGAGCAGCCCGACGTGGCGGGGCGCCTCTCGCGAGCGCTCACGCTCTTTGACGAAAGCGGAAACGCGCGGCAGGCGGGGACCTCGTTGCCGCTGGCGAGGCTTCACGTCGAGCGGTCCGTATCAGACGTCTCCGTCGAACAGCTAAGGCGTGGCGCGAAGCGAACGGCGGCGCGGTGGCTCGCCACGGGCGTGACGCTCGGGCTCGCGGCGCTCGTCGTTACGGCGCTCGATCCTTTTGCGATCATCGAAGGTGCGAACGTCCTCTTCGCTCGCGGCGGCGTGGCGCCGCTGACGGGCACGTGGGTCGAAGATACGGACGTCCGCGCGCGGCCGCCCGAGTACCTCCATCTCGACGAGGGACGCGTAAGGGCCGCGCGCGTTGAGCTGCCGCGCGGCACGCTGCTCACGGTGCGCGGTGCGCCGACGCATCGTGGCCGTCAGCTGCTCCTCACCGATGGGCACACGGAGGTTCCCTTCGTCGACGACGGGAGCGGGAAGGTCGTCGCGCGCTGGGCTCTTGGCGACAGCGTGAACCTCGGTGTGGTCGCGCGTTTTGGTGACGTGATCATCGAAGAAGCGTCGACGCTGGCCGTCGTCTCCATCGCGGACCGCGCTCCCGACGTGAAGCTCGAAGGGGCGCCCAAACGGATCGCGCTCGCGGGCGAGGTGGAGGTAACCGAAATTCCTCTTCGCTACGAAGTCACCGACGACCACGGTCTGCGCGAGGTTCATCTGGTGCTGCGAAGCGGCTCCCGAGAGGAGCGGCGGGTCCTCGCCAAGCTCGACGGAGAGACGAGGTCGGATCGCGGCGGGCATGTGCTCCGAGCCACCGACACGTTCATCAAGAAGAGCAACGCCCCTGTCGATATCTTGGTGGAGGCCAAGGACAACGACGCGGTCACCGGACCGAAGTGGGGAGCGAGCCCGGCGATCACGCTGGTGCCGCCGAGCGTCGGCGAGCCGGAGGCGCGGCGTGTCGAGGCGCTCAAGAAGCTTCGCGACGCCCTGGTCGATCGACTCGCGTGGCGGCTGGAGAAGCCCGTGCCCCCCGCCGGTGAGCCGCGCAAGCACTACGTCGCGGAGCTCGTGCAGGGCGCCGAGGCCGACATGGACCTCATGGACTCGGTGTTGGGCGCGAGCTACGCGGGCCTTCGTGTCCCGGGGCGCCTCCAGGCGATGTTTCGCGCGCAGTCGCGGAAGCTCGACGACGCCGTTCGGGCCCACGCGCGCGCCCCAAGCGCGGCGTCGCTTGCGGCGCTCACGAAGCAGAACGAGCGCTTCGTCTTGGTCGTCGACGCGGCGCTCCGCGGCTTCGGCGCCAAAGACACGCGTGACGTCGCCAAGCGCCTCGTCGAGGTCGCGGAGGATCTCGCCAGCGAGTTGGGCTTCCTCGCGCAGTCGGAGGCTCGCAAGGCCAAGGCCTCCCCGCGTCGCGTCGAGCACATCGACGCGGCGCTCTCGATTCTCACCGGGAGCGCGACCGCCATGAAGCGCCTCGGCTCCTTGGGGCGAGACATCGGCGGAGCGGTGGATGCCGCGCTCGTGCGCGTCGAGCGCAGCCGCAAGGCCGTAGACCTCGTGCACTCCGAGCTCGCGGCGCGCGATCTCGTCGCGCGCCTGAGGCAGCCTGATGCGTCGTTTGGCTCGCAGGGGTCGGGTCATCGCGCCGGCGGCGAATCGGGCGGCGCCCGTGGCGTCATGGGAGAAGGCGACGAGATGAGCGAGGAGGAGCAGGCCTTCAACGAAGCATCCCGCGATCTCGATCAGCTCATCGGCGATCACGCCAAGCAGAAGGGCGAGACCGAGGCGGCCGTGAGCGGCGCCTCGCCGGAGGAGCTTCGCTCGTTTGCGGAAGAGGCGAAGAAGCACGCCGAGGCGGTGCGCGAGGCGACAGCGGGCCTTCCGAGCGTCGGCGGAGGCAGCGACTCGTGGACCAGCAAAGGCGCCGCGGCGCGCGAGCATGCCGAGCAAATGGCTCGCTCCCTCGAGCAGGGGAGCCCTGCCGACGCGGTGCAAAGTGGCAAGAGCGGCCTCGCCGCCCTTGAAGAGGCGAGGCGTCAGGTTCGCTCCGATCGCTTCTCGCGTTTCGGTTTCGGTGGCGAGGCGGAAGCGGAGCGGCGCATCGACGACGCCAAGAGGAAGCTCGAGCCCGAACTCCGTTGGACCGAAGAGAAGCTCGAGGCCATGAAGAAGCGGGCCGCCGAGCGGGCTTCAGGTCAACTGCATCAGAGCGGCGAGGGGGAGCAGAAGCTCGCCGAACGGATGGGCAAGCTCGCCGAGCGTGGCAAGGAGAAGGGGGCGCTGCCGGCGCCGGCTCTGGATTCGTTGGAGTCCGCGGAGCGCGCCGCGCGGGATGCGGCCCGCGCGCTGCGGGAGCTCTCTGCGGAGAAAGGCGTCTCAAAGCAGGCGGAGGCTCAGCGCTTGCTCGAGGCGGCCCGTGAGGCGCTCGGCGACGAAGGGCAGTCGGATCCGCCGCGGGGTGACGACGGACCTACCGACATGGGCCACGCCGATATTCCCAAAGCCGACGCGCACAAGGGGCCTGAGGAGTTTCGTCGGCGCGTGATCCAAGGGCTCGGGCAGCCGTCGGCGGGGCGCCTGAAAGACGCCGTGCGACGCTACGCCGAGGGGTTGCTCCGATGAACCGCTCCTCGCGACTACGGTCTCTCGGGGCCCTCGGCCTGTTCGTCTGCGCAACGGCCGTGCTGCCGGCTTCCGCTGACGGACCGCTCGACGTGGGCGCCAAGGCCCGGGACCTCACGTTGGGGCTCGACCTCGACGACGCGCGTCGCCTCCTCGACGTGGCGGCGAAGGCAGCGCCCACGAGCATCGAGGTGGCGCTCGAGCGCGTGAGGCTCGCCATCTACGACGGCGACTGCGATGCGGCGCTGGCAATCTTGGCGCGACCGGAGCTGCAGAAGCTTGAAGTGGGAGCGGCGCTCGCGGAAATCAGCGGCGGCTGCGCCCGCGTGACGGCGGCTACGCACATCGAGAGGGACGACGCTCGCGGCATCGAGATCCGCTATCAAGACGACGAAGATCGGGCCCTGACGCCGGTCCTCGTGGAGACCATTGTTGCGGCCCGAGAGGCGCTCACGCGCGACCTCGGAGTCACGTGGCCGAAGACCACGCGCTTCGTCGTCGTGCGTGATCTCTTGTCGCTGAGCGCGATGACCGGTCTCCCGTACGACGCTGCTCGCACGACGGGCACCGTCGGCGTCGCCAAGTGGGGCCGCGTGACGCTGCTCTCACCCCGCGCGAGCCTTCACGGTTACGCGTGGCGCGACACGGTGGCTCATGAGCTCACGCACATGGCCATCACGCGGGCCTCGCTCGACCGCGCACCCTTGTGGCTCCAAGAAGGGCTCGCGAAGCGCGAGGAGGTTCGCTGGCGTCCGCCGGGGCCCTTCGACGACCGTCCTTCGCCCGAGTCGTTGGTGCTCCGCGGGATGGAGCTCAAGCTCGACTTGCCGCTCGACAAGCTCGGCCCGTCGATCGCCATGTTGCCCACCGCCGACGCTGCCCTCGTCGCCTTTGCCGAGGTGACGAGCTTCGTCCGCTTCCTCGCCGAATCGGGGCCGCCGAACGTGCTCCCCAAGCTCTTGACTGAGCTGCGTACCGCGAAGGGGGCCGATGAGGCGCTCGTCGCCGCGAGCGGCCGCGATCTCAAGACCTGGGATGGGACGTGGCGCACCTGGCTTGCCGCCAAGCCGAAAGACTCCATTCCGCCGGGCTTCGGTCTTGGCGCGGCCCCCCCAAACCTCAGCGAGTTGCGCGAGCGGGCCCGCCTCGCTGAGCTCCTCCTCGGTCGCGAGCATCCCGCCGCTGCGCTTGCGGAGCTTCGAAAGCTGCCGGCCGCTGCGGGGCAAGACGATCCAGTGCTGCGCACGCTCTGGGGAAGGGCCCACGCGGGCCTCGGTCAGTCGAAGGAGGCGGAGGCCGTCACCCGCGATCCCAAGGAGCTGCTCGCCTCGTACGGTCCCTGGTGGGCGCTCCGCGGCACGCTCCTGCGCGGCTCAGGCGTGCTGGGCGACGCCGACGCTGCGTTTGTCGAGGCCGTGGCCCAAGATCCGATCGACATCGACGCGGCCTGCGAAGGGGGCGTCGAGCTGCCTCGGCCTGAAAAGCGCCTACTGTGCGATGCCGCCCGCCGTCGAGGACCGCAGGGCGATTGAACGTCGCATTTTGCCAGTTTTTCCGCTGAATTTGCAGATCGCGCCGCCGTCGCTCTGCCACCGTGGCGCCGCCGAGCCGAGGTCATTTGACCGCTTCGAACGCCGGCGGTTACGATTGCTCGGATGCCGTCGGGCCCGTGCTTTCGTGCCCGCAACCACGCTTCGAGGGGGGCCTCCGACGGACCCGCCCTGGCCGTCTTGGCGTGGTGGTCCGTCCGAGCCCCCTTCGCCGCCGCCCGTCTGGGCACCACCCCATGAGCGCCTTGACGTTCGCCACCGCCCAAATCCTCAGGGTCTTGCCTAGGGCCGGGGTGAGTCGCGTCATGGGGCGGCTCGCGGAGCATGAATGGTCGGCGCCGCTAGGCCGGGCCGTCGTTGGCCTCTACACGAAGGCCTACGACGTGAGGCTCGAGGAGTGCGATCACAGCGGCGACTGGCGCAGCTTCGATGAGTTTTTCACGCGGCCCCTGCGGCAAGGGGTGAGGCCGCTTCACGGCGACGACCGCACGATCATCAGCCCGGCGGACGGACGCCTCGATGCGCCCGGCGATGTCGATGCGGCGGCCGTGTATTGGGTGAAGGGTCGCTCCTACCGCGCCGCGGAGCTCCTCGGCAGCGACGACGAGGCCGAGCGCTATCGAGGGGGCCGGGCCTGCGTCATCTACCTCTCCCCGCGCGACTATCACCGCGTGCATTCGCCGGTGACCGGCGTCGTGACGGAAGTGAGGTCGATGGCCGGCGACTATTTCCCCGTCAACGCCATTGGCATTCGGCACGTACCGAACCTCTTCGCCATCAACCGCCGCGTCGCCATCGCCATCGACAGTCGCGACTTCGGGCGGGTCACGCTCGTGATGGTCGCGGCCATTGTGGTGGGGCGAGTCACCGTCAGCGGCATCGCAGCGCGCGACGTTCCCGAAGGCACACACCGATTGGCGAGCCCGCTCTCCGTCAGCCGGGGCGATGAGGTCGGGGTCTTCCACTTGGGTTCGACGGTCGTCATGTTCATGGAGCGCGGCGTCCAAGGCCCCTGGCTCTCCCGCGAAGGGGCCGTGCGCCTCGGTGATCCGTTGCTCCGGCAAGGGGAGCCGCGTGCGCGACCCGGCGACGCAACGGAGGCGCGATGAGCGACGAAGCGTCCCATCGCTTTGGTGTGGCGCGCGTGCCGGGCGACGCGCTCGCCGAAGAGGTCGATGTGGATCTCGACGACACGGCGGACGAACGCCCGGCCAGCGCGCGCGCGCCGGCGTTGCCTGCCGCGTCCGCGCCGACACCGCTCCGCGTCGCGACGGAGCCGCCTCCGCCGCCCGATGTCCGCGAATCGAAGAAGCCGCGCGCCCGCATCTCGCTCCGCGTACCCGACGACGAGGTGGTGCGTCGGCCTGCGCCGCCATCGGCGCGCTCCGAGGAGGGGGTCACGAAGCAGCGGAGCTCCCCGCCGCCTCGTGAGATCGAGCACGACACGGCGCCGACGCCGCCGGTGATGATGGGGCCGCCACCGCGACCGTCTCAGCTCGATGGGTCAGCGCTCGCCCCACCGGGCGGCTCGGCGCCGACTTCGGTCCGGCCGCGCGACGCCGCCGACGGACTGCCGCCCATGCGACCCCGCGCGTCCTCACAGCTCGAGCCGCCGCCGCTGCCGGCGCGGGCCCGCGCGGCGTCGGTCTCCTCCGAGGTGGTGCGGCCGGACGGGGCGCCCAAGCCGCCCCAAGCTCCGCGCCCGCGTGCGAGCGTTACCAACGAAGTGGCCTCGGAGCGACCCGGGCCGGTCGCGCCGCTCCCGGTCGTACCGCCGCCGGCGCCGCCGCCACCCCCGGCACCGGTGCCGGCCGTCGCCGAGTCGCCCGTCGTCGATCTAGTGTCGCGCGCGAACGACGTGCCCCGTGCCAAAGACGCGCCCGTGCCCACCGATGTGATGAGCGCCACGGAGCTCGTGGACTCCGCGACGCCCATCGATGGCGCGCCGATCCAGCCTACGCGCATCGTGTCGGTCGCACCGGCGCCCCCGCCCCCCGACAGCAGCCTCGAAGCGCCCGACGATCTGCCGACCCTCACCGACCTGCCGGCCATCGAGCCGGCTCGTGATTCTGTCGACAACATTCCCATCGTCGAAGAGGAGCTGGAGCCGTCGGAGCCAAGGCCGCGCACGACCGACGTAGCGCCGGCCCCGCCTCCGGACGAGTTCCGGGCCGGCCCGCCGCCGCCCGTCGCGCCGCCCGCCGCCCCGGTCCCGTCGATGACGGTCGCCGACAGCGACGGCATCGACATCTCCGTTGACGAGGACGCGCCGCCAGAACCGTCGAGCGAGAGCGAAGTGCTCACCGACGACATGTTGTCGGTGGAGACGGTGCCCCCGCCCAAGACGCGCGTCGGCGACACGCCGAAGGCCGCAGAGGTCAAGGCCCCGGTCGCCGCTGCCGCGTCGGAGCCGCGAATCGCCTTGCCAGTCACCGCACCGCTCGCCTCGCCGGTCGTCGAGCCGCGGGCCGCTCTTGTCGAACCGCTCGCGAGTCCGCTGGCGCCCCAGCCCATGAACGAGAGCGCGGCGAGCCGCGCGAAGCGGCTCAGGCCCTGGTGGGAGGAGCTCTTCAACGACGACTTCATCCGCACCATGGCGAAGATCACCGATGCGCAGATCGCGCGCGAGATCGACTTCATCGAGGACAGTCTTGGCGTGGCTCGCGGCGCCATGATCCTCGACATGGCTTGCGGCACCGGGCGCCATTCCATCGAACTGACGCGCCGCGGCTACCGTGTCGTGGGACTCGACCTGTCGCTGGCGATGTTGGCGAAGGCGGCGGAAGAGGCGCAAGAGCGGGACCAGAAGCTCAATTTCGTGCAGGGCGACATGCGCGAGATGACCTTCGAGGACATGTTCGACGGCATCTTCTGCTGGAACACGAGCTTCGGCTTCTTCGAGGAGGAGAAGAACGCGCAGGTCATCGCTCGCGTTCACCGCGCGCTCCGCAAGGGTGGTCAGTTCGTTCTCGACGTGGTCAATCGCGACTTCGCGGCCCTGCAGGCCCCCTCGCTCGTCTGGTTCGAGGGCGACGGCTGCATGTGCATGGACGAGATGCAGATCGACTGGATCACGAGCCGCATGCGCGTGAAGCGCACGATGATGATGGACGACGGTCGCTCGCGTGAGATCGAATATTCGATCCGCATCTACTCGCTCCATGAGCTCGGCAAGATGCTCCACGACCACGGATTCCGGGTGGCCGAGGTGAGCGGCCGCGTCAGCACGCCGGGCGTGTTCTTTGGCGCCGAGTCGCCCCGCGTCTTGGTCCTCGCCGAAAAGCGTTGAAGCGACTGTGGACGCGCTGATCCACGATGGCGATCGCGTTCGCCGCACGAGCGACGTCGAGGAGGTCGCCGCGGCCCTCGCGGCTGGCCAAGCGCTGTGGGTCGACACCGGGGAGCGAACGCCGGACACCGATCGACTCCTCGACCAAGTCTTCCAGCTCCACCCGCTCGTGGTGGAAGACCTCTGGGGCGACCGCGCGCTCCCCAAGATCGACCGCTACGACGACTATCTCTTCGTTCTGATGCACGGCGTCCGCGCCGGGTCCAGCGCGCGCGAACTCGAACTCAGCGAGATCGACTTCGTCGTCGGCAAGAAGTTCCTCGTGACTCACCACACCGGGTCGCGAGCCATCGCGTCGGTCTTCGAACAGGCGAGCCGCTCGCCGGCGCTGCTCGCCAGGGGGCCCGGTTGGCTCATGCACGCCATCGTCGACGACCTCGTCGACCACTACCTGCCGGTGCTCGACGAAATGGACGTCGCACTCGAGGCGCTCGAGGCGCAGGTCCTCGAGGGCGCTGGAAACAACGAGGACATTCTCACAGGGATTTTGACGTTCAAGCGGTCACTCCAGATTCTGCGGCGCAACAGCCTTCACCAGCGCGAGCTCCTCCTGCGGCTCTCGAAGGGGGAGTTCCCGGAGATTCCCAAGGCGGCGATGCCCTTCTACCGCGACGTTTACGACCACTTCGCCCGCGTCACCGACATCGTCGACGGTTACCGCGAGCTAGTCTCGTCGGCCCTCGACGCCTACTTCAGCATGCAGTCGAACCGCATGGGCGAAGTCATGAAGACGTTGACGCTGATGTCGACGATCATGCTGCCGCTGAGCTTTATCGCGGGTGTCTACGGAATGAACTTCGAGCGCATGCCTGAGCTGAAGTGGACCAACGGCTATCCGTTCGCGCTCTCGCTCATGTTAGCGGTGGCCATCGCCATCGTGTTCTACTTCAAGCGCAAGGGCCTTTTGTAAGGAGCGAGGTATGGCCATTCGGAAGATCGCGAGCATCGGCCATCCGATCCTTCGTGAACCCGCGCGCCGCCTGTCGCGCGAGGAGCTCCTCTCGAGCCCGGTGCAGGCGCTCATCGACGACCTCGTCGACACGATGCGTGATGCCGCCGGCGCGGGCCTCGCGGCGAACCAGATCCACGAGCCGCTTCAGATCGCGGCCGTCGAAGTGAAGGACAACCCTCGCTATCCCTACAAGCCCAACTATCCGCTCACCGTCGTGGTGAACCCCGTCGTCGAGCCGCTCACCACCGAGACCTTCGACAACTACGAGGGCTGCCTCTCCGTGCCCAACCTCCGCGGTCAAGTGCCGCGCTTCGGCCACGTGCGGGTTCGTGGCTGGAGTCGGCGCGGCGAGGACCTCGATTTCGAGGTCAAGGGCTTCGCGGCGGGCATCTTCCAGCACGAGATCGACCACCTCTTCGGGAAGCTCTTCGTCGACCGCGTCGTCGACACGGCGACGCTCGCGACGCTCGTCGAGTTCGAGCGCCACGTGCTTCCTGGGTACATCGAGCGCGCGCGCGCCATCGCGGCGAGGTGGTCCGGCTAGCGGGCCTGACGGGGTCGGCTGGCTTAGCTCGCCCCGTTCGGAGGCGGCTAGACCGCGCTCGCGCCGAGCCTAGCGCGGTCCGCGCACGCGCGCGTCGAGCTCGAGGTAGTAGCTCACGAGGTCGCGCTCGCGGTGGCCTGCAAGACGAATCGCAAGACGCGTCCGAAGGGCCAGAGGCGCAAGCCCGACGGCGTCGTCATGGCCCAATAGCCGAGCTCGCTCGGCGCGATGTCGGTCCATTCGGCGCCGAAATTGCGAGCGAGGATCTCGCTCAAGAGGGCCCCGTGGCTGCGAATCTCAGAGGCCTCCTCGGCGGAGCGAATCGCGGCGACGGTGAAGCGTTCGCGCAGGCACCCCTGCATGTGCTCGATGCCCGAGAGGTCGGTCTTGAGTTGGGTGGCTCGCTGCTCGCGGTAGGCGCGGCCCAGGGTCCTCGAGAGAAGCGTGAACAGTACACGTGCTTCGGCAACGGACTTTGGCACGGCGTCGAAGGGAACAGCGAGGCCGTGGAGCCCCGGCGGCAAGGACAGCGTCTCGGCGAGCTCGGCGGCGCGGCGCTCGAAGTGCGGGACCGCTGGCGGTCGCGGCAGCGCGGGGGCGGGCGGTCCCGATTGGAACGGCGGGCGCGAAGCCCCGCGCGCCCAGCTTGACGGCGACCCTTGCGGGGGTGGTGGTTCGTAGGTGACCGCGGGCTCCACCTTGGGGCCTTGGGAGGCGGCCCGACCTTCGGCGAAGAGGTACGGATCGAGGCCCGCGGCCGGCGGCCTCGTCGGCATCTCGGAGGGCGTGCCCACGTGACCCTCCGGCGGCTTCGGCGTGGCGGCGGCCGAGGTTCGCGGCGGCGTCGTGACACCCATGATGAAGGGTTTCGGCGACGACTTCGGGGCGCCCGACGGCGTGGGGCTTGGCGGCGGCGTTGGACGCCGTGAGAGCGCCGAGAACGTCTCGACCTCGGCCACCGACGGCGAGGGTGACCGCGGGAGGTCGAGAACGAGGTTCGGTGCGCTCGGTCGCATGCGTCCCGGCGGCGGCGCCGTCGGCACGCTTCGCGTGCGCTCCGTCACGACGTCGGCCTCGACGTCGGTGTGTTTGCGCGCCTCCACCTTGAGGGCTTCGCTCGCGTGGGGATCGCTGAGCACCTCGCGCGCGAGCGACGCGGCACGAGCCGCGTGGCCCGACGCCGTCAGCGCACGGACCGCCAGCATGCGAAGTTCAGACGATGGCTCCTGGGCGAGCAACGCCGTGGCGCGCTCCGCCACCTCCTTCGGCGCACTGCTGGCGAACGACGCGTGAAGTCGCAGGTATTGTGCCGCCGGGCCGCGGCCGAGGTCGACCTCGAGCTTCTCGATGAGCGGCATCGCCTCAGCGGTTCGATCGCTCGCGATGAGGACGTCGATGGCGAGGGCCCGCGGATCCGAGAGCGGGCCCTTGGGCGAGCCGCTCGGCGCCCGCGCGAAGACTTGTTCGGCCCACGAGATTCGGTTCGTTGGCGCGCCGCGCCGCGCGAGCCACAAGACGAGATCGCTCTGGCTCACGTCGGGTGGCGGCGTGCGAACGGGTCCGTGGTTCTCGAGCTTGAGAACGGCCGCCGCGAGCGCGCGAAGGCCCGACAGCGACACGCGCTTGATGGACCTCTCGCCGGGCCGGCGCTTGGCCATGTAGTCGGCCGTGCGGAGCACCACCTCGGCGTCTGGGTTCGTGTCGCGGAGCCAGGCCGCGAGGCCAGCCGCCTGGAGGGCGGCGCTGGCGCCCGCGCTGCCGGCATCGATCGACACGCGGGCCAGGTCAACGACGGGGCTCGAGTAGGTCTTGCGTTCGCCGTCGTACCGATCACCCACCAAGAGCTCAGCGGCGCTGAGCACTCCGAGGACCGGCGCGGCGGACGTCGCGACGTATTTCGGCGCCACTGCCATGAGCGCTGACGCGAGCTCTCGGACCAGCGCGCTCGTGGCCCCGGCGGCGTCGAGCCGCGCGAGCGCATCGGCCACGGTGGTCCGGTAGCCGACCTCGTGAATCGCGCCGTAGTCGGTGGCGCGCAGCTCGATCTCGGAGGCGTCGAAGAGCGCGTATTCGGCCTCAAGGGGGCCCACGTCGGAGCGCACCACGGACACGCCCGCGATCTCGAGCTCGCAGCCAGCGGGCTGGCTAGTTGTGGTGTCTCCCCTGGATGCCATGGGCGGGCGTAGTCTTGCGCGATCGGCCCGGGCCGGCCAGAACCGAACTGCCATTTGGCCACAGCATGCGCCGCGGCAACAATTTTTGAGCTAATCGCGGCGGATTCCGCTTATATAGCTCCCTGTTGCGCGCCCAACGGCCCCTGGCCGCCTCGGGCTGGCGTCTCCGGAGGCGGGTCGATGAACGCTCGATTGATTTCCCGGTGCTGTGTCGTCGTTTGGATGTGCGCCCTTGGCGCGTGCGGGGCGAAGAAGCCTCAAGAGCCGCTCACGCCCACGGTCGTCGCCGATGCCGGCGCGCCGCCGACGCCCGAGCCCGAGCCCGCGCCGAAGACGCTCTACGACCGCCTCGGCGGGAAGGAGGGGGTGGCCGCGGTGGTCGAGTCTCTCGTCAAGTACGTGGCGACCGACCCTCAGCTAAAGAAGGTCTTCGCTAAGACGACGGGCCCGAAGCTCGACGCCTTCAAGAAGAACCTGGCCGACCAGCTCTGCGAGGCCACCGACGGCGGCTGCAAGTACCAGGGCAAGGAGATGAAGGCGGCGCACACGGGCATGGGCATCACGGAAGCCCAGTGGGACAAGTTTGTCTCGATGCTAACGGCCGCGCTCAACGAGCAGAAGGTCGCCGACAACGAGCAAAGTGAGCTCCTAGCCAAGCTGGCTCCCATGAAGGACCTCATCGTCGCTGCCAAGAAGAAGTGAAGGACGCCGCCGACGCCATCCTTAGGCCCGAGCAGGCTCGCTATCTCGCGAGCCTCGAGCGACCGCGGGACGAGCTGCTCACGCGCATGGAGGCCTACGCCGCCGAGCATCGGCAGCCCATCAGCGATCCCGAGGTCGCGAACTTCCTCTCCTTGGTGGCGCGCCTCAGGCAGCCCGCGCTGGTCGTGGAGCTCGGCACCAACATCGGATATGGCGCCATCGTCCTCGCGCGCGCAGCGCCGGCGGCGCGCGTCGTGACCGTCGAGCACTCGCCGTCGTTGTGCGCGCTCGCTCGCTCGAACGTCCGCGAAGCGGGGCTCGACTCGCGCGTAACCGTGGTCGAAGGGCTCGCACTGGCCGAGCTCGAACGCTTCGCCCCCGAGAGCATCGACTTCGCGTACGTCGATTGCGTCAAGGAAGAGTACGTCGACTACCTAGCGGCGCTGGCGCCACGCCTGTCACTGGGCGGCGTGCTCGTCGCCGACAACGTCCTCTGGAAGGGCCATGTGGCGGCCGCCGAGGTGCCGGAAGGCGAGCGCAAACGCACCGCCGCGCTCCGGTCGTTCAACGCCGCGCTCGTCGCGCACGCGCGCCTCTCGGCGGCGATCTTGCCGTTCGGTGACGGCGTCGCCTTCGCCGTCAAGACCGCTTCCTGACGGCTCTCCGACACGGTCCCAAGGGTTGAGGCGTCAGGCGGTCGCCGTCGTCACCGTCGGCGCGGCATCACCGGGCTCCGGCGGCTCTTCGACGACGCGCTTGTAGTCGCACTCTTTGTTGGCGCACACAATCATCGGCTTGGCCTTGTTGCCGCCCATGACGAGGTACGGATTCTCGCACTGCGGGCAGTGCTCGGCGATGGGCCGCTGCCAGAGCTTGAAGTCGCACTTGATGGTCTCGTTGTTCCAGTTGGAGCAACCGAAGAACGAGCGACCGCCCTTCTTGCGAGAGCGCACCTCGATGAGGTCGCCGGCGCACTTGGGGCAGGGGACGCCCAAGGGAACGGGCTTCGCGTTCTTGCAAACGGGGTACCCCGTGCACGACAAGAACTCGCCGTAGCGGCCCATGCGAATGACCATGGGCTTGCCGCACTTGTCGCAGAGGATGCCGGTCTCTTTGGGCACGAGCACCGTGCCGTCGGCGGCGAGGTCGCGCTTGTTCTCGCATTTCGGGTAGTTCGAGCAGCTCAAGAACCAGCCGTTGCGTGACCACTTCCTCATCATGGTCCCGGTGCCACACGTCTCGCACGTCTCGTCGGTCGGGATCGGGTCGGGCGCCCAACGCTTGCCCTTTTGAACGGCGTCGAGCTGCGTCCGGAACTTCTTGTAGAAGCGCGAGAGCAGATCGACGCGCTCTTCCTTGCCGGCGCCGACCTCGTCGAGTTCCGCTTCCATGCCCGACGTGAAGGCCGGGTCCATGAAGTCGAGGTGGCTGCCGACGAGGCCGTCAACAACGACCTTGCCGAGGTCCGTGGGCCGGAAGCGATTGCCGTCGAGCTTCTCGACGTAGTCGCGCGCCTGCACCTTGCTGATGATCTCGGCGTAGGTGCTGGGGCGACCGATGCCGCGCTTCTCGAGCTCGCGCACGAGCGAGCCTTCGTTGTAGCGGGGGGGCGGCTGCGTGAACTTCTGCTCCGTGACGACGCCCGGCGGATCGACGACGGCGAGCGGCTGGTTCTCCGAGAGCTCCGGCAAGGTCGCGTTCTCTTCGTCTTGCCCGGCGCGGGGCTTGTCTTCTTCCGTCGCCGGCTCTTGCGTTTCCTCTTCGCCAGCCTGCGGCGTCGACGTCGTCTCACCGTGGGCTGCGAGCCAACCGGGGAACTTGAGCGTGCGGCCGCTAGCGCGGAGGCCGTAGACCCGATCCTTGCCATCGACTTGGCTCTTGGCCTCGATGTCGGCGCTCGTCTGATCGTAGAGGGCGTCAGCCATTTGGCTCGCGACGAAGCGGTCCCAAATGAGTTTGTAGATCTTGAATTGCTCGTCCTTGAGGTGCTTGCGCACCGCCGTCGGCGACAGGTCGAGGCTCGTCGGGCGGATGGCTTCGTGGGCCTCCTGCGCGTTCTTCTTCGACTTGAACTCGTTGGGCTTCGCGGGGACGTGATCGGCGCCGAAGGACTGCGCGATGTACTCGCGGACGGCGGTGATGGCCTCCGGTGAGACGCGAGTCGAGTCGGTACGCATGTACGTGATGAGACCGACGGGGCCGCCGTCTTTTCCGAGGTCGACGCCTTCGTAGAGCCCCTGCGCGACCTGCATCGTGCGCTTGGCGCCGAAGCTGAGCCGATTGACCGCGTCTTGTTGCAGCTTGCTCGTGGTGTAGGGCGCTGGCGCGCGCCGCTTGCGCTCGCTCTTGGTGACCTTGGCGACGCGGAAGGTGGCTGAGGTGAGGCCTGCGCGGACGTCGGCGGCGCCAGCGGCGTTGACGACCTCGAGCTTCTTGCCGCCCTCGGACACGAGGCGCCCCAAGAACGCCGCCTTGCGACCGTCGGTCTTCTTGTCGGCCGGCGTGAGCATCACGCCGCAGTTCCAATACTCTTCCGGCACGAAGGCATCGATCTCGCGCTCGCGGTCGACGATGAGTCGAAGCGCCACGCTCTGAACGCGCCCCGCCGAGAGACCGAAGGCGACCTTCGTCCAAACGAGCTTCGAGACGTCGTAGCCGACGATGCGATCGAGGACGCGCCTCGCGCGCTGCGCGTCGTAGAGGTGCTTGTCGAGGGCGCGCGGGTGATCGATGCCGCGCTGCACGCCGGACTTCGTGATCTCGTGGAACTCGACGCGCTGGGTCCTCTTCTGCTTGCTGCCGAGCTCTTCGGCGAGGTGCCACGCGATGGCTTCGCCTTCGCGATCGGGGTCGGTCGCGAGGAGGATTTCGTCCGCTTCTTTGGCGGCGCCCTTCAGCTCCGCGAGGACCTTCGCCTTGCCTTCGATGACCTCGTAGGTCTCTTCGAAGCCCTTCTCGATGTCGATCCCCATCTTCTTGGGGAGATCTTTGACGTGTCCCTTTGAGGCGAGGACCTCGTAGCCGGCCCCCAAGTATTTCTTGATGGTCTTGGCCTTCGCCGGCGACTCCACGACGACGAGCGTCTTGGTGCTCGGCGCCTTCTTGGCTCCATCGGCGGAGCGCTTGGCCTTCGCCTTGGGCGTCGACTCTTGTTCGGGCGCTTCGGCTTTCGCTTCGGCTTTGGCTGCGCTCTTACGCATGAGTGGGTCGACGTCGCGAATGTGTGGGATGAAGTGGTCTGTTTACCGACAAAGGCGGTAACGCCCGTCAGGACCGTCTACTACTACGGAGTCCAAGGAGAGCGTCAAGAGGGCTCGATGGACCGCCGCCACGCTACCACCGCACGCGGAGACGAGATCATCGGGATGCCGAGGCCCGCTCACGAGGGCCAGGATGAGCGATTGCTCGGTGGGATCCTGGCGGGGCGGCAGGGAGCCGAGCGGGCCGCTTTCTGCGAAAACGTCGAGGCCGAGGGACCGGAAGAGCGGCTCGAGACTGTAGAGCGGCCGCGCGCCTCCGCCAAGGGCAGCCACGGCGGCCACGCCGCGCACCCACGGAACGGGGGGAACGACCCATAGCGGGCATTGGCGCTTTTTCGCGTGGCCCATCGTGTTTTGGGTGCCGGAGCCGAACTCGGGCGCCTGCGTGACGATGACCGCGTCGGCGAGCCCAACGAGCACTTCGTTTCGTTTGGTGAAGGTGCCCAGGCCGCTCTTCTGGTTCGGCGCGTAAGGCCACACGAGGGCGCCGCCCGCTTGTGCGATGCGGCCGAAGAGCGCGCGATGCTCCGTCGGCGAGACGTGGTCGGCGCCGCACGGCAAGACGGCCCACGAAACGCCGCCCGCATCGAGCGCCCCTTCGTGCGCAGCCCGATCGACGCCGCGCGCTCCGCCCGACGCGACGACGATGCCCCGCCGTGCGCATTCGCCCGCGATGAAGCGCGTGCCTTCGAGAATCCCGGGGCACGGATCGCGCGGACCTACGATGGCAACGACACGCTCCGCCTCCAGCGAGCCTTCGACGGACACGTCACGGAGGCGCGGCCCGCGACGCAGGCGCTCGGGCCAATCGGCGAAGGACGCGCCCACAAAATGCACTCGGAGCGACACGCACACCAATCGGCGGCGGTCGCTCCGAAGTTGCGTCGTTAGACCTATTTGTTCTTCGAGAAGACCTGGACGCCGAACTGGCCGCCGCCGTTCTTGGCGTGGATGTCGAGCTTGTACTGGAGCGGGAAGGGCGTCAGCGGGCAGGTCGGGTTGGAGCCCTTGCCAATCACCGCCGTGTTGCTCGCGGTGCCGTCTTGCCCGGCCACGAGGTTGTAGAGCGGCGGCGCGAGGAGACGCAGATCGAGATCCTTGATCTGACCCGCCGGCGAGAAGCCGATGATCGTGTAGCACTTGCCACCGGCCAGCGTGATGAGCATCTCCTTGTGCCCGTCGGCGGGGAGCTGGTCTTTCGCCATCTGGCCTTCCGGCGACATGTTGGGCGCCGACTTCGCGGCCTCCGCGCGGATCCCGGACTCAACGGGATCGCCGCCCAAGGCGCCGCCGACGCCGCCGGGCGCCATCATGGCCGCACCGGCCGCCGCGATCTGCCCGAGCATGTTCGGATCGATGGGGATGCCCGCGATGTTCGTCGGCTGCGCCGGTTGACCGGGCTGAGCGCCCGGCTGCGGTTGCATGCCGGGTTGCGGTTGCATGCCCGGCTGGGGCTGCATGCCCGGCTGACCCGCCATCGGCTGCTGCGGGTAGGCCCCCGGCTGGCCTTGTTGCGGGTACGCGCCCGGCTGGCCCTGCTGCGGGTATGCGCCCGGCTGCCCCGGCTGCGGGTAACCCGGGTAAGCGCCTTGCGGGGTGTCCGCGGGCTTCTTGTCGCCGCCTCCACAGCCGAGGGCGAGCGCGCCCAGCGTCAAAGCCACCGCGGAAACCAAACGGGAAGAAATCGCCATGATGATCAATGCCTCCTCATGCACGCACCCGATGGACGCGCGAGCCCACACATCGGTCTGCCGAGGTGCGAGCGGACACACGTTACCCCGAAGAACGTCTCGGGAAAACCGCGAAAACCGGGGCTCACCTCACGACAACGCGGCGGACGCGCCGACCTTACACCGCTATTGGCGAACGAACTTGAACGGGATGTTCACGGTGGTCGTTCCGCTCGAGGCCGGGAACTTCCAGTTGTGCACCTGGTTTTCGATGCACTTTGCAACGGTCGGCTCGTTGCCGTCGGCGCGGACGTTCTGCACCTGACCGGTCGACGCGACCGTTACCTCGGCGTTGATGTTGACCGACGAGATCTGCGAGTTGGCGCGCTCCCAACACGTGCGCTTCACCCCAGGCGCATAGCTGCGAACCGTCGACTCGATCGCGGCGGCGTCGAGCGCGCTGGTGGGCTTCTGAGTCGACTGGCCCGGGCGCGTGTCGGGGCCGCCGCTACCGCCGAGGAGGCCACCGACGTCGATCTTTCCCGGTCCGGGCTGCGGCGCCGTCGTTGGTGCGGGGGTCTTGCCCACCTGTGCCACGGCGCCGGTCTTTGACGCCGGAGTCTTCTCGGGCGTCTTCTCCGTGGGCGCGACCTCGGGCGTCTGCGCCGTGCTCATCGGCGTTGCCGTGGGGCCCATGGGCACCGGCACTGTGATGACCTTCACTTCGGGCGCCTGCGGAGCCGGCTTGAAGAACAAGAAGGCCGCGGTGACGCCGAAGGCGATAAACGCGAGGATCATCCCGATGACGATCGGATTGACGGGCGCCTTCCGAGCGGGCGGCTGAGCGAGGCTTGAGAGCTGCGCGTCGACGGCTGCCGTGGCCACCGCTGGGCCCGGCATCGCGAAGGGGCTCGACCCGGCGACCGGCTGCGATGCGTAGACAGCGGCTGGCGGGGGCGTCGGCGCGAGCGGCGCGCCCGGCACCGCGAACGGATCCGCCGTGACGAGCGACGGACGCTCGGCGAAGTGCGCCGGCGCAGGAGCCGGTGGCGCGGGGAACGCCGACGGCGCCAAGTCTTCGTCGACGTCGATGTCTTCGAGCTCGTCGCGCTTCTCGGCGGTGGCGAGGCGTCCGGTGAACGGCACGACGTTGCTTCGCGCGGCGAGCGGCTGACCGTGGCGGTCCGGGGAGTTGCTTCGCTCCGGGGGACGCGGCTCCGGCGCGCGAGGCGCTTGCGGCCGCGCCGGCGCGCGCGGCGGGATCGATGGAGCCGGCGGCGGGTTGCTCGGTCGCACGTCGACCGGCGGCGGCGTCGCGAGCGATGGCCTTCCGCTGCTCATCGCCTCACGCACGATCTCCGCGAGCTCAGTGACGGAACGAACGGGGCGCCACTCCTCGAGGCCTTCGCGCCAAACGAGCGAGTCTTCGTTGATGGCGCCGTTGGCGGCCTTGCGACGCAGCTCCGAGATGCGGATGGGCCCGACGGGGACGCCGTTGATGGCCGCGTACCAGCCGTTGGTCGCCGCCGAGTCGAGCATGTCGAGCGAGGCCGTGCTCTCGGGCGCGTCTTGCCGAACCTTGCGCTGGAACGCGCCAGCGAGCGCGTCAGGTTTTCCCTTGGGCGGCGGTGGGCGGCCGGTGAGGCTCGTGGCCAGCTTGGCGGCGGGCTTCGGCGGCGCCTTCTTCGCGCCGTCTTCCTGCGGCAGCCCCTGCGCCACGCTCGTCTCGGTGACGTCGGCGCTAACCTCGATCATGAAGCCGCATTTGCGGCATTTCATGCGAACCGTCTTGCCGGCGACCTTGTCGTCGGCAATCTGGTATTTCGCCTTGCATTGTTCGCAGAGGAACTTCACGGCGGTTCGACGGGAAAGTGTAGCCCACGGGGGCCGATGGGGGCGACAACGATTTGCAGAGCGGGCCCGTTCCGCCGGTTGCCGCGGCGGTGAACGTGATGAGCCCCTCGAGTCGGACTCTCATCGGGGCGTCTACCTTGGGCGGAAATGTCGAGGAGGCTCCCTCGCCGACCCGTCAGCCCCCTTCGCTCATGCGCGCCAAAAGGGAGCGCTTGTACTCGGCGTAACGCTCCCGCTCGATGGCTTTGCGGGCCCCTGCCACGAGCTCGCCGTAGAAGTGGAGGTTGTGGACCGTAAGGAGCCGCAGCGCCAGGATTTCTCCCGCCAGGAACAGGTGCCTCAGGTAGCCCCTCGCGAAGCCGCCGGCGCACGCGGGGCAGCCACACTTTGGGTCGAGAGGCGAGGCGTCGAGGCGGTAGCGCGCCTGCTTGATGACGACCTTGCCGAACTGGGTGAGCGCCTGCCCGTTGCGGGCGTTACGCGTCGGAAGCACGCAGTCGAACATGTCGATGCCCCGCTCGATGCACTCGAGCAGATCGCTCGGGGTGCCCACGCCCATGAGGTACCGCGGGCGCTCGGCATCGAGCGTGTGCGCAACCTCCGACAGCGTTTCCAGCATCTTCGGGATGGGCTCGCCGACGGAGAAACCGCCCAGGGCCAAGCCGTCGAAGCCCGGGTCGAGGGCGGCCAGCTCCGCCGCGTGCGCCCGGCGAAGATCGGTGAAACATGCACCTTGCACGATTCCGAAGAGGGCCTGGGCCTCGGGCCGCGGCGCGGCGAGGGCGCGCTTTGCCCAGCGCGTCGTGCGGGCTACGGCCTCTTCGACCTCGCGGCGCGGGGCCTGCCCCGGCGGGCAGATGTCGAGCTGCATTTGGATGTCGGCGCCAATGGCGCCTTGGATGCGCACGGCCTCTTCCGGTGACAAGTGCAAGAGGTTGCCGTCGAGGTGCGAGCGAAACGAGAAGCCGTCTTCGGTGGTCTTGCGGAGCTTCGCGAGGGAGAACGCCTGAAAGCCGCCCGAGTCGGTGAGCATCGCGTGGGGCCACTTGGTGAAGCGATGAAGGCCGCCGAAATGCGCGAGCGCGTCGGGCCCTGGACGTTGCCACAGGTGGTAGGTGTTGCCGAGGACGATGCGGGCTCCCGTTGCCGCCACCTCGTCGGGGGTGAGTGTCTTGACGCTGCCCTGGGTTCCTACGGGCATGAAGGTCGGCAGGTCGACGTCGCCGTGCGGCGTCGTGAGCACCGAGCGGCGCGCGTGGCCGTCTTGGTGGGTGACGCGAAAAGAGAAGCCTGGCGTGCGGGGTTTCATGGTGTCCGGGGCTCCCGAGCCACAAGCATCGCATCTCCGTAGGAGAAGAAGCGATAGCGGTCGCGAACGCAGGCGGCGTAGGCCTCGAGGATCCGCTCGGTGCCCGCGAAGGCGCAGACCATCGCCAGCAGCGTCGAGCGCGGCAAGTGGAAGTTGGTGAGCAGCCGATCGACGACGCGGAAGCGATACCCAGGCTGAATCAAGAGGCGCGTTTCACCGGCCTGCGGCACGACGAGGCCTGGGCGCTCCCGGTCCGCGGCGCTCTCGAGGGCGCGAGCCACCGTCGTGCCGACGGCCACGACGGGCGCACCGCGCTTGCGGGCGGCGGCGATGGCGTGCGCCGTGGCCTCGCTGACCTCAAAGAACTCTGCGTGCATCGGATGGTCGTCGAGGTCTTCGGCTGTCACCGGCTGAAACGTGCCGAGCCCCACGTGGAGCGTGATGGCCGTTTGCGCGGCACCGCGCGCCATGAGCCTCGCGAGCAACGCGTCGGTCAGGTGCAAGCCGGCCGTCGGCGCGGCGACGGCGCCGTCGACCCGCGCGAAGACCGTTTGGTAGCGCGCCGCGTCGTCGGCGTCGTCGCCGCGCGCGATGTAAGGCGGGAGTGGCACGTGGCCGAGGGCGTGCACGAGCTCGCGAACGGAGCGGCCGTCGCCGCTCTCGAGCTCGACGTCGAGCGTGCCGTCGTCGTGCCGCGTGAGCACGCGCACCGTGAGCGCGCCGACTTCGATCTCCGTGTCGGGCCGGAGCGTCTTCGAGGCGCGGCCGAGGGCTCTCCACCGCTCGCCGCGCCCCGTCGAGCCCTCTTGGCGTACCAAGAAGATCTCGACCTTGCCGCCGCTCGGGCGACGGTGACCCAAGAGCCGCGCCGGTACGACCCTCGTGTCGTTGACCACGAGGAGCGCGCCATCCGGCAAGAGCTCCGGTAGCTCGCGGACAACGTGATGCTCGAGCGCGTGGGGAAGTACCACGCAGAGGCGCGCGGACTCGCGCTCCGCGGCGGGCCTCTGCGCGATGAGCTCCTCGGGCAGCTCGTAGGTGAACGCGTCGACGCGCACGGGGTCGTATACCGCGAATCGCGGCTTGCGCGCGCGTGCACTTTGGGCCCAGCCAGAGGCGCGCGGCGCCTTGCGTTACTCGCGCGAGGCCGGGCGTGTCAGCATGCGCGCCGACGACGGCGGCGGAGCCGGCGGCTCCGAGTAGAGCCGGCGCAGGAGCGTGACCAACGCGGGCAAGTCGCAAGGCTTGGGCACGAACCCCACGATGGCCTGGCACCCGCTCCGCTCGATTTGCGCGTCGCTCAGCGGGTAACCGCTCGTGAGGACCACCTTCGTGCCAGGGTGCACAGCCTCAAGCTCGCGCGCGAGCTCGAGGCCGCTCTTGCCCTTCATGCGCAGATCGCAGACGACGACGCGTGCCGGCGCGACCCGCAACATGGCGAGCGCCGCCTGCGGGCCGACGGCGGCCGTCGCGTCGAGCCCCTCGAGGCGCAGGCTCAAGGCCAGCGTGTGGGCTTGGCTCTCGTCATCGTCGACCACCAAGAACGCCGCCATGCCCGCTCCTTAGCAACGACAGTGCCGGCCCGACCGAGCGGTAACCATACACTTCTGGGGCGGCTCACCGTTCAGGTCTGCGTAGTACCTTTCAAGGTTGAAAGGAGCGCGGGCCCGCTTAGCGGGCGTCGAAGGTCACGCCGTGACGGGTCATCTTGCGCCAAAGCGTCGTGGGCGAGATCTCAAGGAACTCGGCGGCCTTCTCCCGGTTGCCGTCGGCGTCGCGGAGGGCCGCTTCGATGGCTGTCCGCTCGGCGCTGTCGACGACCTCGGCGAGCGTGCGGCCCGAACTCGCGCGGGGCGGATTGGCCTGCGGCGGCAAGAGGTCGTCCGCTTTGATGACGCCGTTTTGGATTAGCGCGACGGCCTGCTCGATCATGTGCTCGAGTTCACGGATGTTTCCCGGGAAGTCGTAGCGCTGGAACGCTTCAAGCACGCCTTCGTCGAGGCGCGCTTTGAAGCCGGTCTTCTTGTTGTACTTGTCGAGGAAGAGCTGCGTGAGGTCGGCCAGGTCCTCACGGCGCTCACGGAGCGGCTTCAGGTGGAATCGCGCGACGTTGAGTCGGTAGTAGAGATCTTGGCGGAAACGCTTCTCGGCAACGGCCGTCATGAGGTCTTGGTTCGTCGCCGCGATCATCCTGACATCGACCTTCACCGGCTTGTTCTCACCGACGCGGCGGATCTCTTTCTCCTGAATGACGCGGAGCAGCTTGGCCTGGAACGAGACCGGTGTCTCGGCGATCTCGTCGAAGAAGAACGTCCCGCCGTCGGCCTCCTCGAAGAGACCCTTGCGCGCCGATACGGCGCCCGTGAAGGCGCCGCGCGCGTGGCCGAAGAGCTCGCTCTCGAGGAGCGTCTCGCTGATGGCGGCGCAGTTCACGGGGACGAACATGCGGTGTGCACGTTTTGAGTTGGCGTGAATGGCCTTCGCCACCAGCTCCTTTCCGGTGCCGCTCTCTCCCGTGATGAGGACGGTCGCGTCGGTTGGGGCGATTCGTACGATGCGGCCGAGCAGCTCGCGAATCTCCTGCGAACGGCCCACGATGTTCTCGAACTTGTAGCGATCGCGGAACTCGCTCGCGAGGAGCGCGACCTCGCCGGCGAGGCGGCGTCGCTCGAGGGCCTTCTCGATTTTGACGAGCAGCTCTTCTTCGGTGAACGGCTTCTGGATGTAGTCGAAGGCGCCGCGGCGCATCGCTTCGACGGCGCTCTCGATGGTGCCATAGGCCGTCATCACGATGACCTCGGTCATCGGTTGGGTCTCCTTGATGGCCGCCAAGACGGCCATGCCGTCTTTCGCGCCCATGCGCAGATCGGTGAGCACGACGTCGAAGGCCCCGGTGGCTCCCTTTTCGGAGCCCTCGTCGCCGTCGGCCGCTTCGTAGACCTCGTAGCCCAAGCCTCGCAGCATCATGGCGAGCGTCGTGCGCATGTTGCGCTGGTCGTCGACGATGAGAATTTTCGGCATCAGTCCCCCCCCGCATCGGTCGCCGCGGCGCTCTTCGCATCGTCGTTCGGAGCGCCCCGCAACAGCCACGCGTCGATGCGAGCCATGTCGAGCTCGTCGAAGACGAAGGGCGGCCTCTTCGGCATGATGCCAGTGCCGTCGCTCTTTCGGAGGATCACGTGCAGGTACCGGGACGCGACGGGCGTGGTGGTGTCGCCGGGGATGACGAGCTGCGTCTGCTTGTTCGTGATGCCCGCGTAACACTCGTCACGTGAGGTCGGCGGACAGATGTAGCCGCCGCTTGCGATGGCGCCCGGCTGATCGGCGGCGCCATGACAAGCGCCGTCGCCCGCGCAGGTCGCCTGTCCCGTGGCGCCGAAGTAGTCGCGGAAGAGCTCCTCAAACGATGAGCCCGTGGGGCGCGCCGCGGCCCCGTCACCGGCGTCGGTCGCTCGGACCACCGGCGCTGCGCTCGGCGGCGCCGCGGCGTCGAAGCGGTCACCGCCGCCCGACGGCGTCGTCTTCTCGTCGACGCAGGCCGACACCGCGGCGAGCGCCATCATGGAAAAGCCGTAGCTCGCTCGCCTTCGCCGCATGGTCAACTCGGCAGCGTTTCGTTTGGCGCGGGCCACGTCAAGGGACAGGCCGCGTGGGCCCTCGGCGTCATGCGTGCCGACTCAGAACGCGACGCCCAAGAAGAGGCGTACCGTCTGAGCGCTCGACGTGTCCCAGTTAGGCAGGAGAAGCGTCTTTTCGCCGGGGAGGTAGTCGAGGCCTCCGAGCGGGAAGAAGACGCCGTATTGGAGCATCGAGTAGAAGCCCCCGACGCGGTCCGGGTTGTCGTTGAACGAGCCGTCTTTGGCCTGGAAGTAGAGCGACAGGTTGAGCTCGACGCCGAGGTCGCGCCGGTTGCCGGGCGTCTGGGTGTACTCGCTGGCGCGGCTCCAGATGATCGTCGCGATGCCACCGAACTTTTGTCCGTTCGGGTTGCGGAGGAAGTCGTATTCGACGGAGGGGCGGAAGTAATAAGCGCCCTCCACGGCCGACAAGATGCGGCGGAAGAAGATGAGGTCGACCTGGTAGGCCGGGTTCATTCGGAAGGTTGAGATGGCGCCGTCGCCCCAACGCTGCGGGAGACCGGCGCCGCGAGCCGTGAGGCCCTCGACCCAGGGATCGCCGCTCGCCCAACCGAAGCCGAAGGACAACCGAAGCTTGTCTTCGATGGCGCGGAACTCGGTCTGCGTCGCGAGGCCGAACTGACGAATTTTGGCGTTCTGCGCCGATTGGAAGCGCTCGACGGAGCCGTACTTGGCGACGCCCTCGGCTTCGATGCGGAGCTTGTTCCACAGGAGCTGGACCCAGAGGTCCGGCGTGAGGACCTCAAGGCCGCGCCGCTCGAGGCCGTTGTCGGCGGTGGTCGGATCGAAGGCGCGACCGAAGGCGACGTCGAGCAGCTGCTTGCTGTAGGTCGCGTAGACGCCGGTGTTGACGACGACGTTGCCGCGCGCCAGCGCGAGGCGCTGCAAGTCGGGGTTCATGCGGCGCGCGACGAAGGCTGACCACTGGTCGACGTTGACCAGGTTCCCGGCGCTGTAGGGAGAGCCGGCGAGAGCCTCGAGCTGCCGCGTGGGGCCTGAGTTCACGAAGTCCCACGAGCCGCCCAAGTAGAGATCGAGGGCGCGTAGGCCCGTGACGAACTGGATGCGGTCGATGGTGCTTTGGTGATCGTGATCGAGGCCGTTGCCCGCGTTCGCGAGCATGCCAAGACCCCAGTGATCGGGCATGCGGCCGAAGCGGACTTGCCCGACTGGCGTCGCGTATTCGGCCCAGGCGCGCTTCACCTCGATGGAGTTTTGTACGCCGCCGACGCTGCTGAAGGGCGTGCCGAGGACGACGTTGTCGAGCGCATCGACCTGCGACAAGACCCGGAGGTTGTCCGAGATGTGCAGTTCGGGCGTAAGTCGGAAGCGGAGGTTGGCCGTCGCTTGAGACTTGTCGCTGCAGTTGCTCGGGTTCGCCGGGTCGGTTCCGCAGAGCTTCACGGCGTGCTCGACGCCCGCGCGATCGGTGTACGTGTTGTCGAGCGGCTGACCCCAGAGCGCTTGACCCACGTTGTCGTGACGGCCGAGCGAGAAGTTGTGCAGGAGTTCGCCACGCGTTCGGAAGTAGCCGTGCAGCTCGAGCACCGGCCGCGTTCGCCCCCACCAGTCTTCGCTGAAGACCTCCGTGGGGCGCTCGAGGGAGTCGTTCGGGCGCTCGCCGCCCTGCTTCGCCAGATCCTTCGCGTCGACGGCGGGGTCGACGCTCGGCAAGCCGCCAACGAGCGCAGGGCGAGGGGCGCGCACCGCCGCCGGCGGTGATGCAGCCGGAGCGAGCGTCGACGGCGCGGCGGCGGGTGCGGGTGTGCCAGCCGCGCCGCCCGCCGGGGCTGAGCCCGGCGCGGGAGCCGCCGGTGCCGGCGCTGCGTCGGTCGCCTGCGCGAACGCGGAGCTCGCGGAGACCAACACGGCGAGCGCCACGAAAGCGGCGCAGCCACGAGAGATTGCTGCGCGCGAGGGGCGTGCGAAGCGACTTGCCGCGATCCTACCGGACCTACCATCGGGGGCCTTCTAACACGGGCCCGGCCTGCAAGGCGCGCATAAACGTTGGGGTCTTGGGCGCCACGGAGAGGCGCTGCGGGGCCCGCGTTGAGCGTGCGAGCGAAAGAGACGCCAGGCCTTACCGAAGGTCTTCGAGGAAGACTTCAATCTCGCCTCGAAGCTCCCTCAGCACCGCGCGCAATTCGAGGCCCGCCGGCGCTTCTCGAAGGTCGCGGTCTCGAGCGCCCTCAGGCCGGGGCGCATCCACCGCCGGTGCCGCGCTCTCGGCGCTCTCCGCAGCAAACAGCGGCAGCGACGGCGTTCGCGTCCTGGTCTTCGCGCGACGGGGCTCGTCCGGCGATGGGGAAGCGCCGGCGACCAACAAGGAGGGCGAACTCAACGGCGCGACGGCCGGTCGCGCGCCGTCGGGCAACGACGCCTCCGCGGCTTGGGGTTCGCGTACCGCAGCGCTAGCCGTCGCCGGCGCCATCGTGGCGTCCTCTTCGGACGCCACGCGGTCTTGCTGGAGCTTGCGCCGTGCCCCCGCGATGGTGAAGCCGTCCTTGTAGAGGAGCTGCCGGACCCGCATGAGCGTTTCCACGTCGCGCCGCGAGTACACGCGCTGCCCGCGCGCGCTCTTTTGCGGGCGGATGGTGCGAAACTCTCGCTCCCAGTAGCGCAGCACGTGCGGCTCGACGCCGACCAGCGAAGAGACTTCGCCGATCCGGTAGTACGGCTTCTCGGGAAGCTTCTCTTCGGCCATGCGGGGCGTTCCGTCGACGTTGGAAACGGTGGGTGGGGGGGGCGAGCCGCGCGATCAGTCTTTGTGGAGCGGTTCGCCCATAGCCGGTGAACCGGCGGGCGCTGCGGCTACGGCGGCGCCGTTGGCGCCGTCTTTCTTGTTGAGAGTCTGCTTGAGAATTTGGCTCGCCTTGAAGGTGAGGACGCGGCGCTCGCTGATCTGGATGGCTTCGCCGGTCTGCGGGTTGCGCCCCGGACGCTGCCGCTTGTCGCGCAGCACGAAGTTGCCAAAGCCGCTGATTTTTACCTTCTCGCCTTTGCCTAGTGTCTCTTTGATCATCTCAAAGACAAGATCGACCAAATCGGCCGATTCCTTCTTCGAGAAGCCCCCGACACGTGCATAGAGAGCCTGGACGATCTCTGCTTTCGTCATTGTCGACTCCACCCCCGATTGGCGCTGGCATTGGCGCTCGCCGCGGTCCCGCCTGCGAAGGAGAGAGAATAGGCGTCAGTTCGGGCGGGGCGCCAGCGAAAAGCGCCCGGTTTCTCCGGAGTTGCTCGTCCTGGTGGAGCCGCGAGGGGGTCACCGACGACCCCCCCCGTGCCCCGTGCCCGTGGACACAACGTAGCGACCGCGCTGGGAGCCGGGCCTCCGCCGTGCACGCTTATGCGGTCGACGCCGGCAAAACGGCTAGGCGGCCAGTTTTTCCGCCGCGAGCGACGAACTCTCGAGCGCCGGCGCCGGAACCGAAGCGCCACGACGACGGCCCGTTTGCTCCGCGAAGACGAGGAGCGCGACGTACCCGTAGCCTGACGCGAAAAGCGCAGCGAACGGCGTCGCGAAGAAGTGCCCTGTTTGCACGGACGCCACCGTGCTCACAAAGGAGAAGAGCGCGAGACCGATCTCCATAAAGGGGAGATTGGTGCGCGCGCGGTAGCGGCCCTGCGAGATGCCCTTCTTCGGCGTGCGAACGAACTCGCCGGCCATCTGCCGAAGGCCTTCGAAGACGGCCTTCGTCAGGTGCGGCGCCATGCCGACGCCGAGCGCGAGGAGCGCCGGCAGCTGCTTGAGGGCGCCGAGCCGCGGGCGACCCTGGGCCGACTCCGCCATCGCGTAAAAGGCGGCGAGCGACCCCGTGGTGCCGAGGCAAAGCGGGAGATCGATGAGGAGCATCGTGCGCGGGTTGGTGGCCGGCATGCACAAGAGCGCCGGCAACAAGAGCACGCTGAGCACCACCATGAGCGGGTAGGCGAAGTGCGGCGTCATGTGGAAGAACGCCTCCACGCGCTGCGCGAAGGTGAGGTCGGCGCGTAGGACCTTCGAGAAGAGGAGCTTCCGAGCCGTTTGGACGGTGCCTTTGGCCCAGCGAAACTGCTGGGCTCGGAACGAACTCAGGTCCTCCGGGAGCTCGGCGGGGCTGACGACGGCCTCGCGGTAGAGGAACTTCCAGCCGGCGAGCTGCGCGCGGTAGCTGAGGTCCAGGTCTTCGGTGAGCGTGTCGTGTTGCCAGCCGCCGGCCGTCGCGATGGCTTCGCGGCGCCACATGCCGCCGGTGCCCGAGAAGTTGAAGAGCCACCCGGCGGCCGAGCGCGCCCGATTCTCCACGAGGTGATGCCCATCGAGCATGAGCGCCTGGGTCTTCGTGAGCATCGAGTGGTCACGGTTCAGGTGACCCCAACGGGCCTGGACCATCCCGACCTTCTCGTCGGCCACGAAGTGGGGGACGATGCGCTGAAGGAAGTCCGGTTGCGGCAGGAAGTCAGCGTCGAAGATCGCGACGAGATCGCCCTTGGCGACCGCGAGCCCTGCGTCGAGCGCGCCGGCCTTGTACCCCACGCGATCGACGCGGTGCAGGTACACCACATCGAGGCCCTGCTTGCGAAGGCGCTCCACGTGTGACCGCAAGAGCGCGCGGGTCTCGTCGGTCGAGTCGTCGAGGACTTGAATTTCGAGGCGGTCGCGCGGGTAGTCGATGCGAGCCACGTGATCGAGCAGACGGGTGGCGACGGTCGCTTCGTTGTAGAGCGGGAGCTGAATCGTCACTTGCGGCAAATGCGAAGGCAAAACAGCCGGAGCGTCTTGGCTCATGGCTTCGAGGCGCTTCTTGTGTCGCAGGCACGTGATCACGAGATGCGACCGGTGAAGGCCATACATCGCGAGGAGCAGGAGCACAGCGAAGTACGCCGAGCAGAGGACGTAGTTCATGGCGGATCAGCAAAGCACTCGACCCCCCGGGCTTTGTCATGAACCTGTAATTCGTTGCAGGATGTTGTCCGACCTGGGCCTACGGGCCCCGTTCTGACCCCTCCGCGCCTCGAGAAAAGCCGTCCGGCTGAGATTCCGGCGAATCTCAGGGGCGGAAACGGCTCCCCGGCGGGTCGCCGCCTCGTCAGAAGCGAAGCGAGCGCAGGGTGGCCGTGCTCTTGGCGGGACCGCGATCGAGGTTGATGTCGAAGTCGCCGGCGAGGCCCAAGAACACGAAGGTGAACCGGCCGTCGGCGTTGGGGTTGGTCGTGGTGTCGGCTTTGAGGGTGCCGAAGTCGACCTCGGCCTTGGGGATGAGGCGAAGCACCTTGGCCACGCGAATGTGCAAGCCGAACCCGAACTGCGCCGCGCCCCCGCCGCCTTTTTCCGTGCGCGTCCGCGTGATGTTGCCTGTGTCGGCGATGGTGTCCTCCGCCGTGTACCAGCGATAACCGCCGCCGACGTTCAGGATGACCCCGAAGCCGTCGGGGTTCGAGTTCCACCCAAAGGTGAATGTGCCGAGGCCGCCGCTGAGCTTTTGCGTCAGGGCCTTGTCGCCGTCTCCGAAGCCGTCGGCCTGGATTTGGCCGCCCACGAACAAGACCCGCACGAAGCGGAAGGCCGCCTGAACGCCAAAGCTCGCGCCGGCGCTGGCGAACTGCTTCATCGGTGTCGTGGTGCCGTTCGCCAACGGCAGATCGCCGGTCGGCACCGTGAGGCCGAGGCGCGGCCCGAGCATGATGCTCATGCGCGAGCGATGCTCGGGCTCTTTCGGCGCCTCTTTGGCGGCGTCGTAGGGCGGCGGCTTGTCGGGTCGCGCGGCTTCTTGCGGGCTCGGCTGCGCGGGACTGAGCGCGGCGGCGCCCGCGGGGGCGTAGGTCACGGCGCCCGTCGCTTTGAGGTCGAGGGCGACCTTCTGCTTGCTGCGCTCCTTGACCTCGATGGACTTCTCTTCGCGCGAGTAGCCGGGCGCCTGGGCGACGACCTTGTGGACCCCCGGGTTCAAGGGGCGCGGAACGCCGACGAGCGCTTGCGGGATCGGTTGGTCGTCGATGGCGACCTGAAGCGTAGGCACGTTCGGCGGTGTCACGTCGACGGTGAGCTCAGGGATGCGCGGCTCAAGCTGGGCGAGCTCCCCGGCCGCCTGGCTCTGGGCTGCGACGAAGGCCTGCGGCGGGTTGGGCGGCAGGTTGAAGCGGCCCACGGAGCGGTAGGTCTCCGCGGCCTCGACGAGCTTGCCCAGCGCGGCTTGGCATTCGGCGATGTGCAGCAGGGTCGTTGGCGCGTTGACGACCGACTGCGCGCGCTGGAACTTCTCGAGGGCGTCAGCGAATTTGCCTGTATTTTGCAATCCTTCGCCCTGGAAGTAGAGCTCGCGCGCCGCCTTTCGATCGGCGTCGCCGATGGTCTGCGCGGCGCCGACGCGCGGCAAGACTGCCACCGCCAGCGCCAGCTCGCAGGCAAGGACGACGGGCAGGGCGGAGCGAAGCGAAGTGAAAGAACGCAATCGGGTCACCTGAGGGTTAGAAGCCCGGGTCGCCTTGCTTCGGCTTCGTCGGCTTGACGGGCTCCGGCTCGGACTTGGGGTCGGGTTTGGCGGAAGCCTTGACCTCTGCTTTGACGGTCGTCGCGCCGCCGGCCTTCCCCTTGGTTCCGGGGCGCGCCTTCGGCGGCGCCGGGGCTACGGCAGCCGGTTCGATGGGCGTCGGCTCGACGGCCGTAACCGTCGTCGGGACCGCGGCGGGCGCCGTCGATGCGCTGAGCTGCGGTGCCGCTTGGCTCGGCTCCGGCGGCGCGGACGCGACCTTCGTGGGCGTTCGCGAGGACCAAAACACGGCGCCGCCAGCGCCGAGCATCAGGGTCAGCGCGGCGACACCGGCCACGGCCGCCGCGCTCGTGCGCTTGGTGGTGCCTGGCGACGTGTGCGTCAGCGGCGCGGACGTGGCGCCGAGGCCCGGCTCCGTGGCGCTCGTGCCGCTAATCGCCAGCGCGGCTTTCGGCGCCGACTGCGGGAAGCTCGCGGGGCCGCGCTTGACGCTGAGCCCCGCGGCGAAGGCCAGCGCGTCCGCGAGCTCGTTGGCGGAGCCGAAACGCGCGGCCGGATCGCGATCGAGCGCCCTTTGAAACCACGCGTCGAAGGCCGGCGGGAGGTCGGCGCGCGCCTCCGAGGGGACCGGCAGCGGCGCGGTGCAGATCTTCACGAGGAGATCGCCGAGCGATTGGCCGTCGAAAGGCAAGACGCCGATCAGGCACTTGTAGGCGATGACGCCGAGCGACCAGAGATCGGTCCGGTGATCGATCTCGCGGAGGCCGCGCGCCTGCTCCGGCGACATGTAGAAGGGGGTTCCGAGAACCGCGCCGGTCTTCGTGCTGCTGCTGAGCGTCGTTCCGTCGACGCTGCGGATCTTGGCGATGCCGAAGTCGAGCACCTTCGCGATCTCGTCTTCGTCGTCGAGGGAGCGCTGGATGAAGATGTTCTCGAGCTTCAAGTCCCGATAGATGATCCCGGCCTCGTGCGCGCGTTGCAGCGCGCGGCACACCTGCGTCAGCACCCGGGCCACCTCTTGCAGCGAGAGCTGACCGAGGCGCTCAAGGCGCTTGTCGAGGCCCTCGCCCTCGAGCAGCTCCATGACGATGAAGGGGCGGCCATCGTCGGTGACGCCGTGATCGTAAATCTGGACCGCGTATTTCGATTGGATCGTCGCCGCGGTCTTCGCTTCGTTGTGGAAGCGCTTTCGGGCCTCGTCGCTGTCCGAGTACTCCTTCTCGATGAACTTCACGGCCACGCGCGTGCCGAGCGACACGTGCCGCCCTTCCCAAACGCTTCCCATGCCGCCACGCCCGATGAGCTGGCCCAGCTGGTACTTGCCAGCGACCAGCGACTGGGACGGCGGTGCGTTCGGGTCAGACATGAGCGGGCGCGGCCGATGAGCGTGCGTTCGCACCGGCCCATGGAGGGTATCCGTGGAGGTGACGAGCGTCCAGCAACGGTCGCGCCGGCTCGCACCTCGATTTCGTCGTGAGAACCTGGGCCGCGTGAACCGCGGGCCACAGCGCGCCGCCAACGGAGGGTTACGCTTGACGCTCGGCGTGAGGCCGCCTGAAGGTGGGGGCCATGGCAGCTCGCCCCGCGAAGGTCGACTCGACGGCAACCGGCCCCTCCGCGGAGCTACCCGCCAAAGGCGATCCGGAGACGCTCTACCTCATCGACCTCTCGGGCTACGTCTTTCGCGCGTACCACGCCATCACGCCGCTCTCGTCGTCGAAGGGCGAGCCGACGCACGCGGTGATGGGCACCGTGAACATGCTCCAGAAGGTCGTGAGCGATCGGAAGCCGGCCTACCTCGCCGTGGCGATGGACTCGCGCGGGCCGACCTTCCGCAAAGCCATCGACGCGCGCTACAAGGCCACGCGTCCGCCGCCGTCGGAGGACCTGTCGCAACAGATGGCCCGCTGCGAGGCCCTCGTGCGTGCCTACGGCATTCCGATCTTTCAAGAAGACGGCGTCGAGGCCGACGACCTCATCGCGTCGGCGGTGGCGCATGCGCGCGCGTCGGGCCTCAAGACCGTCATCGTCAGCTCCGACAAGGACCTCATGCAGCTCGTCGATGACGAGAAGTTCGATGTCGTGCTCTGGGACTCGATGCGCGACAAGGTCTATGGCCCGCGCGAGGTCGAGGAGAAGCTCGGCGTCGCGCCGAGCAAGGTGCGCGACTACCTCGCGCTCACGGGGGACACGTCGGACAACGTTCCCGGCGTGCCGAGCGTCGGACCCAAGACGGCCACAGACCTCTTGCGCGAGTACCAATCGCTCGATGGCGTCTACGCACACGTGGGTGAGATCAAGCGCGTGAAGCTGAAAGAGGCCCTCGTGGCGCACGAGGCCGACGCGCGCCTCAGCCAGCGACTCGTCACGCTCAAAGCCGACGTCAGCGTGCGCTGGGATCTCGCGGCGCTGCGATACGGCGGCGCCGACCAGGGGGCGCTCCGCGCGCTCTTCACGGAATTGGAGTTTACCCGGCACCTCGATCAGCTCGAGCCGGCGCCGGCGGCGCCTCGCACCTTCGAGGCGATCCTCGACCTCGCGGCGCTCTCGGCGGTCCTCGCGGACGCGAAGAAGAGCGGCACCCTCGCGCTCTCCGTCGTGGTTTCAAGCACCGACCCGATGCGCGCCGACCTCGTGGGCGTTGCGCTCGCGGCTCGACCTAGCGTGGGTCACTACGTGCCGGTCGAGCACCGCTACCTCGGCGCGCCGAAGCAGCTCACGCGGGCGGAGGTCCAAGGCGCGCTTCTTCCGGTGCTCGCGTCGACGGAGGTGCGCAAGGTCGTGTTCGACCTGAAGAGCACCGAAGTCCTCTTCGCGCGCGAGGGCATCCGCTTCGCCGGCGAGACCTTCGACCCCATGCTCGCGGCGTACCTGATCGACCCGGAGGCGCCTTCCGGCCTGAAGGAGCTCGCACGCCGCGAGCTGGGCGTGGAGGCCCGTGCGTACGGTGACGGCGCGGCGAAGGGCAAGAAGGGGGCGCAGGTCCCCTTTGACCAGCTGCCCATCGACGAAGCCACGCCCTTTGCCGCGAGCGACGCCGAGATCACGTTCAGCGCGTCGGTGAAGCTCGCAGGCCGTGTCGAGCGCGAGGGCCTCGGCTCGCTCCTCCATGAGGTGGAGCTGCCGCTCTCGTCCGTCCTGGCGACGATGGAGCGGACCGGCGTCCTCGTCGACGTGGCGGTCTTAGCGGGCCTCGGCCAGCGCGTGGAGGCCGAGCTTCGTGCGCTCGAGGCCAAAGCTCGGTCTATCGCGGGGCGCGACTTCTCGCTGCGCTCGCGCGATCAACTCGAGGCCATCTTGTTCGACGAGCTCGGTCTGCCGGTGCTCAAGAAGACGCCGAAGGGGGGGCCGCTCCACCGATGCGGAGGTGCTCGAGGAGCTCGCGGAGCAACACGACTTGCCGCGGGTCGTCGTCGAGTACCGGGAGATCGACAAACTCAAGGGCACGTACATCGACGCGTTGCCGCGGGCCATCAACCCGCAAACGGGTCGCATCCACACGCGCTTTCAGCAGACCGTCGCCGCTACGGGGCGCCTCTCGTCGACCGACCCGAACCTTCAGAACATTCCCATCCGGAGCGAGCTCGGTCGCGAAATCCGCGCCGCCTTCGTCGCGCCGCCAGGGTCGCTCATCGTAAGCGCCGACTACTCGCAGATCGAGCTCCGCGTCCTGGCGCACCTGTCTCGCGACGCGCAGCTCCTCGAAGCCTTCACGAGCGGCGCCGATGTGCACGGGCACACAGCGCAGCTCATCTTCGACGTGGCCAAGGACGCTGTGACCGCGGAGATGCGGCGGCGCGCGAAGACCATCAACTTCGGAGTCATCTACGGCATGGGCGAGGCGGCGCTCGCGCGTCAGCTCGACATCCCGCGCGCCGAAGCCGCGAGGTTCATCGAAGCGTATTTTCGCCGCTACGAGGGCGTCGAGCGCTTCATGCGCGAGACGGTGGAAGGCGCTCGCCGCGGCGAAGCCGTGCGCACGGTGCTGGGCCGTCGGCGCTTCTTGCCGAACCTCCACTCGGCCAATCGAGGACTCCGCATGGAGGCCGAGCGCATCGCGAAGAACACGCCGATCCAGGGCTCGGCCGCCGACATCCTCAAGATCGCGATGGTGCGTCTCGGTGCTGGCGACGTGGTCGCGGGCGCGCGCATGGTGCTGACGGTTCACGACGAGCTCGTGTTTGAAGTGCCGGAAAGCAAGGTCCGGGACGCGATGGCGAAGGTGAGGGACGTCATGGCCAACGCCATGAAGCTCGACGTGCCGCTCGTCGTCGATGCCGGCGCCGGACCGAACTGGGCGAAGGCGAAGTAGCCGCGAGGCCAAGCGCTAGACGCTACCGCGCACGTTGGCGGCGGCGCCCGAACCACGTCGCGACGCACGCGAGGGCGATCGCGAAGGCGCCGTGAGGCGCGCGGCTCGGGCCAGAGACGCTGCAGCCGCCCTCAATGTCGGAGGTTGCGCCGGCGCCATCGGCGCCGCCGAGGTCCGTCGAGCTGAGCGCGAGGCCTTCTTCGTTGGTGAGCGTGGAGCCGGCGAGCTTGAGCGCTCGCGCGAAGAGCGCTTCGAAGCCGGAGGTCTGCGTGTAAACGTGGCCGTAGTCTTGGCGGCAGTCAGCGCCGCGCGAGACGACGCCCACAACGGCTCCCGTGTTCGTGTCGATGGAGGGCCCGCCCGAGTCGCCCTGGCAGATCGAGCGACCGACCTCGAACTCGCGATCGCCGAGCGCCGTCGAAGAGGCCGTCAGTCGCGCGCCCACGGCGAGCACGTCGATGTCGTCGCGGCGAAGCCTTCGGCCGAGCGGATCGGTGACGTCGCTGCGACCGTATCCGACGGCGCGGACGCGCTCGTAGGGCCGCACGCTGCCACCGAGGCGTACGCGCAGCGGCGCCGCGTTCCAGACGGGGCGATCAAGGACGACGAGGGCGATGTCGCCGTTGCAGAGCGAGCTGCCGCCACGGTGCACGATCGACGAGGCGCGCGCGGCTGGCGTTGTGGCGAAGTTGGGGGCCTGGCCCACGAAGACGGAGATGTCTTCGATGGCCTGGTCTCGGGCCACGTGTTCACCGTTGGCGGACGTCCCGCGGTCGGTGCACACGACGCTCGAGGCGACCATGCGGCTGACGCAGTGACGTGCCGTGAGGACCACGTTGGGCGCGATGAGGGCCGCCGAACAGATCTCGAAGGGCGCCGCCTGGCCAACCCGCAGCGCTACGACGCCGCCGACCTCGCCGTCGGGCGCACCGCCGAAGATGGTCATGTCGGACGTGTCGTGGGTGGCGACGCGGACGTCCCGCCCCTCAGACGCTGCCCCGTCTGACGGTGCCGCGGGCGCGCAGCCGGCGAGGGCGACCGTCGCCGCGATCCAACGGTACCGGGCCTTCGTCGATCCGGAGCGCCGCGCGGCCCCACCACAAAGGCGGGTCAATACTCCGGGAAGGAGCACTCGAGCGCCGCACGGACGGGAAGGCATCGCACCCCATCGTGCACGGCGCAGGCCAGCGCTCGCGTCTCTGGGTGGGGGAAAAGCCCCCCTCGCGAACCGCGACCCTCCTGTCATGCTGGCCGTGTGGCCCTCGGCTGGACACGGGGGGGCCCGCCGAGTAGGGTTCGCGCGATTTTCTACTGTTTTGGGCGGTTTCTTTGGGCTTCTCCGGAAACGTCGCCTTGCCTGGGTCGGCCTTTGCATCGCGCCGGCCGTTCGCCTCGTCGTACCGGGTCCTCGCGGTCCCTCGCGTTTTAGCGTCCTCATGTCCCAGAAGGCCACCATCGCAGCCCGCAAGCTCCCTTCGGAGCCGACGACGCCGCCGACCCTCGAGGCCCTCGGCGTGGGGGCCGCCACCTTGGCCGGTCGCGTGAGCCAGCAGCTCGAGCGCATGAGCGACCAACGCCTCGCCTGGGCCGCCGGCGCGGTGCTGTTCGTCTTGGCCGCTTGGCCTGTCGCCCTCACCGAGGTGCCGCCGTTCCAGGACCTGCCGAACCACCTCGCGGCGCTCACGGTCATACAGCATCCGGAGCGGTACCCCGAGTTCGTCTCGAACGGCCTCTTCAAGACCAACGCGGCGCTCTTCTCGTTTCTCTACTTCGTGGGTGGCCTCGCCTCCAACAAGCTGGCCGCGAAGCTCTTCTCGTTGGCGGTCATCGCCGCCGGGGCATTTGTGCTGCCCCACTTCCTCTTGCAGTTCACCGATCGACGCCGGATGGTTGTCGCCAGCCTTCTGGCTTGGCCCACAGTCCACAACTGGTTCGTGTCGATGGGCATGCTCGACTTCGCCCTCGGCGTGCCGTGCGCGCTCCTGGTGCTGATGGCCGCCGACCGGCATCGCCGCGCACCGACCCTGAAGCACGGCGTGGCCCTGTTCGCCGCCTCGTTCCTCACTTGGTATTCGCACGTCTTCTGCCTTCTCATCGCGGGCCTGCTTGGCCTCGTGCACGTGCTCTACGCGTGGCGTCCCGCCGACGGCGCGACGGCCACAGACGAGCGCTGGCGCCTTCATTGGCGCGGCCGGCTGCGCGAGGCGCTCCTGTTCTTCGGGCCGCAGGTGCCGGTCCTCGCCCTAACGCTCTGGTCGGTCCTCGTGCAGCTCACGGAGCCCGCCGGCGCTATGCATGGCTTCGTGGCGCTCCGCCGCGATCTCCCGCCGTGGGAGCTCTTCTACAACATGTTCGCCGAGTGGATGCTCGGCTTCACGTGGCTCTCCTTCTCGGCGCTCCTGCCGACGCTGGTCATCCCGATCTTGGCCTTTCGGCGCCGCTTCGAGGCGCCCACGTATTTCGGACCCGCGGCGGCGCTGGTCCTCTTCGCGTTCTACTTCGGCACGCCCTACGTCGCGACGAATTGGTTCCACGTCAACTCGCGGTTCATCGCGTTTCTGTGGATCGCGATGTTGCTCCGCGTCCCCGCTCGCATCGACCGCCGCCTCACGGCCGCGCTCGCCGTGGCCGCGCTCCTCTACAGCGGCGGCATGGGCATCGACTACGTGCGCCTCGACGCCGATCGGGCCAAGGTGACCGCGGGGATTCCCCACGTGCCGCAAGGGGCCAAGCTCCTCCCCCTCATGTTCAATCAGAAGGCCTCCAGCGTGAACACGCGGAGCGTCCTTCACGCGTGGGGCTTCTACGTCACGGAGAAGCAGACCAGCGCTCCGCTCCTCTTCGCCCACTCACGCTCGTTTCCCGTCATGTACCGGAAGCCGCCGCCGATCCAGCTCAACCACCTGGTGCTCGAGGCCTACGCACCAACGATGGTCTCGCCCGAGTGGGAGTGCAGCATGCTCCGCACGGCAGGCATCGTGGAGCCCGACTGCGGCAACACGTGGCGTCAGCGCTGGGCGGACTTCTGGGCCGTCGTCACGCCCGAGTTCGACCACGTGATGATGTGGGATTCGCCGCCCGAGGTCGTGGCCCTCATCCCGCGGCACTATCGCGTGAAGTTCGCCGAGGACAAGCTGCTCATTCTCGAGCGCGTTGTGCCGCCCTTGAGTGAGCGAAGTCGCCCGTCGCGTCGCGCGCTGGCAGACGCTGACGACGCCGCGCTCGCTATCGACTCGTCACGGTGACGTCGACGCGCCGCCCGATGGCGAGGGAGAAGAAGGCGCTGCCGGCGTTGCCGACGTAGCTGCCGCCGATGGCGAAGACGTCGCCGAAGGCCCCGCTCTTCACGGTGTCGCGGGAGACCGTGCCCACCACCACGAGGCGCGTGGTCTTGGCGCGCGCGACGAACGTTCTACCGCGCACCAGGGCGACCGTTCGGCTGAGGGCCTGGCGCAAGGCCGGCGAACCAGTCCCCTCGATGCGCGCCTCAACGAGCGTCCCTCCGTCGTCGAGCGTGAGCACGGCGGTGAGCGTGCCGGCGGCGCCAAAGGGAGCACCGGCCCAGATCGGATCGGAGCTGGCGGCCTGCGGGAAGCCGCGCGTGAAAGCCGTCGCGAGATCCACGGCACCGCGCTCGCCGACGGCGCCGAATCGTGCCGCCGGGGCGTCGTCGCTGGCCGCCGCGCTGGTCGCCGCGCCGCCCTTCACACGGAGCTTCGGCGGCGAGGCGCGCCGCTTCGGAGCAGGCTCACCGGCTCCCGCGGCGTTTGTCGGCGCGGGCTCATGCAGCTCGGGGACCACGTCGAGGTCATCGACCTCGGTGACGACCTCTTGCTCGGAGAGACCCGGCACTTCGAGCGTGTCGCCGGTGAGCACTGACGCTTGGGGCGTAGCTGCGGGAGGCGAGACCCATTGCCGGCCGACGAGCGCGAAGGCCCCCGCGTGGAGCGCCAGCGAGACGCCGAGCATGAGCGACACGCTGATCTCGAAGGGCCGCGGAGAACGGGTCATGCAAAAGACTCGACAACGTACCCGGTGGAAGGTTCCTTGAGCTTGCGCGACCGATCCACAATGCGCGATCCTCTCACCATGACACGCTCTTCCGGTGCTTCCGGTGATCGCGAGCCGGAGCGAAGGGCCGGCCTCACGGTGCCGCTCTTCTCGCTCCGCAGCCACCGAGATTTTGGCATCGGTGAAATCGGCGATCTCCCGCGTCTCGGCGACTGGGCGCGCGGCGTGGGCTTTAGGGTCCTCCAGCTCTTGCCGACCTTCGAGCTCGCTCGCGGCGAGACGAGCCCCTACGGCGCGCGGACGGCCTTCGGCCTTGACCCGATTTACATCTCGCTCCGCGACGTGCCCGAGCTCGACGCGAGCGTCCTCCACGACGCCTTGGGACCTTCCGGCGAAGCCGAGCTTGCCGCGCTGCGCGCGCGGAAGGCCGTCGACTACGTGGCGGTGCGCGCCATCAAGGAGCGGGTCCTCAGCCGCGCCTTTCAGCGCTTCGTCGAGCGCGAGATCGCGCACGATACGCCGCGGGCCCGCGCGTTCCGTGAGTTTCGCAACGAGGCCGGCGTCTGGGAAGACGACCTTTCGCTCTACGTCGCGATTCGAGGCGAGCGCGAGGAGCACGGCTGGTCAACGTGGCCCGTGGGGCTCCGCGATCGCGAGCCCAAGGCGCTCCAAGAGGCCCGCGAACGGCTCGCGCGCCCCATCTTGCAGCACGCCTACGCGCAGTTCGTGGCCGGCGAGCAGTGGGCCGCCGCGAGGCGCGCGCTCAAGGAGCGCGGCGTCGCGCTCATGGGCGACCTCCCGTTTATCGTTGGCGGCGAGAGCGCCGACGCGTGGGCCCACCGGCACCTCCTTCGGACCGATGTCTCCCTCGGCGCGCCGCCCGATGCGTATTCGGAGGAGGGCCAGGACTGGGGTCTCCCTGCCTACGACTTCGCGCGCCTCGAGCAAGAGGGGTTCTCGTGGCTCACGGCGCGGACCCGTCGCGCGCGGCAGCTCTACGACCTCTTCCGCATCGATCACGTGGTCGGCTATTTCCGCCAGTGGATCAAGCCGCGCGGCGCAGAAGGGGCACTTCGACCTGCCCAGCGAGCGCGTGCAAGAGGCGCGCGGCCGCGCCGTGCTCACTGCGATGGTGCGCGAGGCCGGGCCCGGCGCCATCGTGGCGGAGGATCTTGGCGTCATCCCGCACTGGGTGCGCGGCGTCATGCGCTCCTTGTCGATCCCCGGCTATCGCGTGCTGCCGTGGGAGCGTGACGGCGACGTCGTGCGGGACCCCCGGTCGTTCCCGCCGCTGAGCGTCGCGACGTGGAGCACCCACGACACGGCGCCCATCGCGCTCTGGTGGCGCGAGATGACGCCCGCCGATCGAGGCGCCATCACCGCGATGATGGCGGGCTCGGGAGCCGACGTGGCTGCGCACGCGACCGGCGACGCGCTCTTCGAGGCGCACATGCGGAGCCTCTTCGGCAGCGGCTCTTCGCTCGCGCTTGCCCTCTTGCAAGAGATCCTCGGCGAAGATCAACGCATCAACACGCCGGGCACCGTCGGGCCCGAGAATTGGACCACTCGAATGGCCACGCCCATCGAAGCGCTCGCCACGGACGTGGCGGTCGCGCGGCGCGCGAAGGTGACCTCGCAGCTGCTCCGCGAGGCGAAGCGATGACCGCGTTGGGCGTGACCCGCGACGGCGACGACTTCGTCTTTCGATTGTTCTCGGAGCACGCCGACGCCGTCGACCTTTGCCTGTTCGACGCCGCGGGCGAGCGGCGCGTCGCCCTTTCCCGTGGCGAGGTGGGCATCTGGGAGGCGCGCCTCCGCTCGGTCAGGGAAGGGGACACCTACGGGTATCGTGTGCACGGCCCGTATCAGCCGGCGGCGGGCCACCGCTTTGCACCCAGCAAGCTGCTGCTCGACCCCTACGCGCGTCGCGTCGCGGGCCGCATTCACTTCGACGGGCCCGTCTTCGGCTACGCGCCCGATGCGGATCGCCCCGACGACCGCGACAGTTCTGAGCACGTGCCGCGCGGGGTCATCGCGTTTCCGACCTCGAGCGAAAGCGACGTCAGCGAGGCGGGGCTCTTCGCGCGACCGAAGACGCCCTGGCGTGACACGGTGCTCTACGAGCTTCACGTGAAAGGCATGACGAAGCTCATGCCTGACGTTTCCTCCGAGCTGCGCGGCACGTACCTCGGGCTCGCGTCCGAGCCGGCGATCGCGCACCTGCGCGCGCTCGGCGTCACGGCGGTGGAGCTCCTGCCGGTCTTCGAGTGCGTGAGCGAGCGGAAGGTCGAAGGGCGCGGTCAGACGAACTACTGGGGTTACAACACGCTCTCGTACTTTTCGCCGGCGGGGCGTTACGCCACCAAGCCCGAGAACGCCATTCGCGAGTTTCGTGCGATGGTGGCCGCGCTCCACCGTGCGGGCATCGAGGTGATCCTCGACGTCGTCTTCAACCACACCTGCGAGGGCGACGAGGCGGGGCCGACTCTGTCCTTTCGTGGCATCGACAACAAGAGCTACTACGAGCTCGCGCCCGATGATCCACGCCGCTACGTCGATCGAAGCGGCTGCGGCAACACGCTGCGCGTCGAGCACCCGGCGGTCCTCAAGCTCGTGATGGACTCGCTCCGCTATTGGGTCAGCGTCATGGGCGTCGACGGCTTCCGGCTCGACCTGGCGACGGTGCTCGGGGTGGAGCGAGGCCGTTTTGACCGGGGGGCCGCGTTCTTCGACGCGCTCCATCAGGATCCGGTCCTCGGTACCGTGAAGCTCATCGCCGAGCCGTGGGACGTGACGCCCGACGGCTTCGTCTTGGGGCACTTCCCAGCGCCGCTACGCGAGTGGAACTCGCACTTTCGCGATGACGTCCGTCGCTTCTGGAATGGCTACGAGAAGCGCTTGGGCCCGCTCGGCGATCGGCTCACCGGATCAAGCGGCGTGTTCAGCGGGCGCGGGCCCACGGCGAGCATCAACTTCGTGACGGTGCATGATGGCTTCACGCTTCGCGATCTCGTGAGCTACGAGTCGCGGCACAACGATCGCAACGGCGAGGGCAACCGCGACGGCGCCGGCGAGAACTTCTCCGCGAACTTCGGCGTCGAAGGGCCCACCGACGACCCGCTCGTGCGGACGGCGCGGGCGCGGCAGATGCGTGCCTTCATGGCGACGCTGCTTCTCGCGCCGGGGGTGCCCATGATCCTCGCCGGCGACGAGATGGGCCGCACGCAGCGCGGCAACAACAACGCCTATTGCCTCGACGATCCCACCTCGTGGCTTCCTTGGGTCCTCGACGCCACCGGCAGCGAGCTGCTCGCCTTCACGCGCCACGTCGTGGCGCTCCGGCGAGAGCTCTCGGCGTTGCGGCCCGAGCGCCACTTTCGCGACGGGGACATCAGCTGGCTAAGGCCCGACGGGGAGCTCATGGCCCCAAGGGACTGGGATGCACCCGAGGAGAGGGGGCTCATGATGGTGCTCCATGGTCACGGTCCCGCCCACCACGGTCCCGGCCAGCTCCCCGGCGCCGTCGCGCGCGAAGAAACGAGCCTCGCCCTCCTCATTAATGGCGCGGCGTGGCCCCTCGACTTCGTATTGCCACCGAATCGTGAGCTGATCGCCCTCGTGGATACGCATCATCCGCTCGTGCCGCCCCCGCCGGAGGCCCTTGCGGATGGGCCCCGCCTGTACCATCTTGAGTCCCGCGCCATGGCGCTTCTGAAGTTTGTGCCCCGTCGGGCCCCCGCGCCGCAGACAACACAGGGAAGCACGTAGGAGTCGCTCGTGAATCAAACGTCACCGATCAGCCGCGTCGAGCTCCTCGAGTACATCGAGATCACCATCGCGGAGCTCAAGAACATCGCGCAGCCGCACGAGATATCGACCTTTCGTGAGCTCGGCTTCGACGCCGAGGAGGCCGACGGTCCGGACCAGCTGGCGCGGATTCAAGAGCAGGTCGAGAGCCTCCGAGGGTTTTGCGAGCGCCGCGCGCGGAGCGCCATCGGCATGCCGGCCGTGTTGCCTACGGGGCGTCGGCAGGAGTAGCGCCACCACCGGACCGCATGGCGACCATCCCCATAGCGGCTTACGCCATCGCGTCGACTGTTCCGCTGCGGGAGCTCGTGACGCTCTTCGACGGGAAGGCAGCCCTCACCAAGGCGTCGAAGACGGCGCTCGTCGCCAGCTACTCGGGGAACGGTTGGGCCGTGCTCCACGACTTCGGCGCGGTCGTCTTTTTTGGCGTCGACGAAGCGGAGCAAAAGCGCGTCATCGCGGCGATGCAGCGTTTCGACGAGGGTGGCCCCGCCGGCGGAACGCCCCGCGCACCCGTCGCGGAGAGCTTTCGCGTCGAGGTCCGCGCTGACGTCGCGCGTCCCAACGCGAGCTTCGATGGCGCGGTCGTTCGCGAGCTCAGCGCTCCCATCGTCGAGATCGTGGCCTTCGTCATCGGGCAATCGGTGGCCATGGAGTACTACGAGGAGGACGTCGACGGCCTCGTCGACAAGCTCCACACGGTGGCCGTCCAACTCGAGCAGATGGGCCACTTTCGCGGCCGCGTTCGGGATCTCTTGCGGCTTGTGGGGCTCGGTATGACGCTCCGCAATCGCGTCGTCCGCACGCTCTCGCTGCTCGACTCGCCGGCGCTCACGTGGGACGTCGAAGAGCTGGACCGCCTGCATCGCGATTTGAAGCAGTCGTTCTCGATCGAGGATCGGTATCGAGCCCTCGATCACAAGCTGCACATGATCGACGACAACCTGGAGCTCCTCGTTGACCTCGCTCAGCAGAAGCGGAGCTTGTTTCTGGAGATCCTCGTGGTGGTCCTCATCGCCATCGAGGTCGTGTTGTTCGTCGCGCAGATGAAGCACTGAGGTGCCCGCGTGCCGCCACTGCCAGACTTGGGCTGCGCGCGTGTAGGAAGCGGCACCTCAACGCCGAAAGTCGCGCTGGCACTTCTCGAAGGGGGGAGCGTGCGCGCTGAGGTCGTCGCCGGCCTCGGTGCCCACGCTCGGGTCGGCCGGATCGCGGTCGGGAGCCGGCGAACCGCAGAAGTTGGCGATGTCGACCAACGTGTACCGACCCCGTGAGAAGCGCATCGTGTGGAGCTGTGCGCCCACAAACTCGCCCGCCCCCGCGACCCCACGCACGAGTGGAAACCCCTCATCGACGTAGTCCTCGATGGCGACGATGCTTGGGTCCTGCAGCTCGAAGGCGCCGAAGTCTCGAAAACATCCTTCGTACTCACCGAACAGGTGCCGCTTGAGCGGGTTCGTTCGGTCGGGGACGCTGTAGAGCGACTTGCCTCCGCGGTGGTTGACGACGTCGTGCGGCATGTTTGGCGAGGCCTTTGGCAGCGGCTCGCACGGAGGTCGCGCAGCAGACTCCAAGCGTCCGTGCTCCGGAGTCGTGACAGGCACGACCGGGGATCGCGCCGAGGGACCGAGCCCGTTGAACGCTCGGACGCGATAGCTGTACTCGCGCTTCGGCAGTCGATGGTGGTGGACAAACTCACGCACCGTGGCATCGACGAGCGCGGCACGAACGTACGGGTTGCCATCGGAAGCCACCTCGATCTCGAAGCCAGCGACCATTTGCGCGTCGGCTTCCCACGAGAGCCGCACGGCGAACGGCGTCGTGGCCTTCGCATCGAACGACGTCGGACCCGGTGGCGGGCCACCCGGCGCGGCGGTGCGAACGATAACCTCCGGTGACCAAGGGCCGGTCGTGCGCGCGCGGTACGCGTAGGTTGTCGCCGGCTTGGCCGAGTGAACGTGTCGATGGGGAGCGACGACGCGGAGGCGGCCCGTGCTTTGCTCGAACTTGTCGTGTTGTCGAGGCTCCTCGGACGCGACGCGGCGCTCGACCTCGACGGTCTTCCACGCGGCTGGCGCGCGGTCGCTAAGCGTGAGCTCGATGAGAGATGGTCCCAGGGCCCGCACGGTGAGGAGCGGGGCATCCTCGAGCGCGATCTCAACCGCGGGGCTCGCCGCTACGCCCGGGTTCGCCGCGTTGGCTTCCTTGCCGCCGTCGCTGCCAGTATCGGTCCCGTCGGACGGGACGTCTCGAGCGGTTGCGTCCCTCTTCGTGGGAGGCGGAGCCGCGTCCGCGCGGATCGAAGGGCTGAGCCGCGAGCAACTGGTGACCAGGACGGCGCCGACAACCAGCGCCGCCGTCGCCGCGTTCATTCCCGCGTTGCCTTTCACTTCACGCCCGCCCACTTCGTGCAAGACTACACAGGCCTCCGAGGACGACGCGTTCGAAAGGTTGGAGCCGCGCGCGCCGCGCCACGACGAGCTTGGGGCCACGGGCCAGCTGCGCGATACTACCCCCATGCGCGAACGAGCCCTCGCTTGGCTGGTGGGCCTGATCGCCGCCGCCTTCGGGGGTTGCACCTCTTCCGAGCCCGCGGTCGCGGGACCGCCGGGCGATCCCCCGCTGGCGCCTTGCGTCGAGTGTCCGCCGTCGTTTCCCGATGGTCCCTGCGCCGCGGGCACAGCGCCCCTCGAAGGCGCCGAGTGCAGTCGCGTCGGTTGGAGCGGAGGCTGCCCACTCGGCTTCGCGCCAGCGAAGAGCGGGTGGGGCTGCGAGCCCGTCGTGACCACGGCCGCCTGCACCGGCGCGACCATGCCGAAGCTCGGTGCCCGTGGCTGCGAGCCTATCGACGATTGCACCGCGCCGTTTCCTCCGACTGGCACGTCCGTCCTCGTCGACGCGAACGGCGTCGACGACGCGACGCATGCGCGCACGATTGGGGATGCTCTGACCAAGGTCGCCGCCGGCGGCGTCGTTGCCGTGGAGGCTGGCACCTATCTCGAGGCGCTTTCCATCAAGCGCGACGTCACGCTCGTGGGGCGCTGCACTGAGAGGGTGCGCGTGGAGAGCGTCAGCGGAGCGACGACGACCCCTGGTCTCAACCTCGCAAGCGCTGGCACAAAAGTGAGCATCTCCGGCCTGACCTTCAGCGGCCATCGAGGCGGCGTGGTCGTGACCGCGGGCACGCTCGACGCGCGGGCGCTTCGCCTCGAAGCAAACCGCGAGCTTGGCCTCGTTGCGGTCGGGAGCAAGACGCGCGTTCGCTTCGAGGGTGGCGTCGTGCGCGGAACGCTTCCCTCAGCGACTGTTGGCCTCGGGCGCGGCGTGGATGTCGAAGGCGGTGCCACGGTGGAGCTCGTCAGCGCCGCCGTGGAGCAGAACGCGGACGTCGGCGTCTTCGCCGAGGGCGCGAACATCATCGTCGACGGCTCCATCGTGCGCACGACGGCCACCGGCGCGTCGGGCAAAGAAGGCCGCGGCGTGTACGGCAAGCTCGGCTCCGCCATCACGGTGCAGAGGAGCTCGATCACCGACAACCACACGATGGGCATCTTCGCGAGCGGGGCGCGCACGAAGCTCGTCGTTGCCGAGTCCTTCGTGGCACGAACGCTCCCCGATGGAGCCAAGCTCTTCGGGCGGGGCGTCACGGTCTTGGACAAGGCCGAGGCGTCCCTCACGAAGGTGCGTATCGCCGAGAACGTCGACACGGGGCTCGAGTCCGACGGCGCGACGGTGACAGCCTCGCAGGTTGTTATCGAAGACACCAAGAGCACACCGCAAAAGGACTACGGCACTGGTGCGTTCGCCAAGCGAGGCGGCACGCTCGGCCTCGTGAGCTCGGTTGTCGTCGGGAATCGAAGCGCCGGCGTGACGGTCGTCGGCGCTAGCATGACGCTCGACGGCAGCGCGGTCTTGAGCACTCTCAGCGACGCGGCCGGCCGGTATGGCATGGGCGCGGTCGTCGCCTCGGGCGCGCACCTCGAGCTCCGGAGCTCGACGGTGGACGACGCGCGATTTGTGGGCGTGTTTGCTCTTGAGGAGACCTCCTCGGTGAAGCTGACACGCTCCTTGGTCCGCAACGTTAGGGAGCAGGAACGCGACGAGCCTTTTGGTCACGCCATCGTGTCAATGGCAAACGCGTGCGTTGACCTCGCGGAAAGCGTGATCCAAAAGTCGGTGGGGGCCGGCCTCATCGCGTCGTCGTCGTCGGGCTCGGTCCGCGCGAGCATCCTGCGCGAGCACTCGGTGGGGCTCGCCGCCATCGACGGAACGACCCTCAGCCTGACAACCCGCGAGCCGGAGGGCCTCGAACTCGTGGTATCTGACGACACACGCTTTGAGAACAACGGGACCCGCATCGGCACGGGCCCCATTCCTCTTCCCCCGCCGCCGGCGATCGTTCTCAGGAAGTAGGAGGAAGCGCCGCCCTCGCGGGCGGCAGGCGCCGCGCCCTATTCCCACGGCATGGCGGCCGTGTGTTTCGGTGCGATGCGCCTTCGCAGGTCTCCATGAAGGCGCCGCGTCATCGCTCCCGGAGCACCGTCGCCAACGCGGCGTCCGTCGACGGACACGATGGGCATCACTTCCCTCAGACTCGACGTGATGAACACCTCACGCGCCGAAGCCAACGCCTCGCGCGTGAGCCGCTCCTCCGAGACCGCGACGCCGAGGTCGCGGGCGGCGGCGAGCACGTGCCCGCGCGTGATGCCTACCAGAATGTCGCCGGCGGGCGGCGTGAGGAGCCGGTCGCCGTGCCACGCGAAGACGTTCGATGTGGCGCCTTCCCTCACGGCCCCGCGCTCGTCCACGAGCAGCACCTCGTGCGCCCCGCGGCGCTTGGCGTCGTCCAGCAGGAGCAACGCTCGGAGGTAGTTCGACACCTTGGCGCCCATGGCGTCGGTCCCGTCGGTCGTCCTCGCCGCTGACGCGAGCATCACCCCAACGCCGCTGCGGTAAAGCTCGCGCGAATGCGCTCGCAAGGGGAGCGCCATGATCACGCGCGTGCCGAGCCTGCCTTCGTCGTCGAACGCTAGCGCCATGCCGCCGCCGCGCGTGACGATGACGCGAACCATAAGGTCGCCCTCGTCGCCGTCACGGCGCGCTTCAGCGATGGCTTGCGCAACTTCGCGGCGAAGGAGCTCCGGTTCCGGCGCCGCCATGCGCACAAGCTCCGCGGAGGCCGCGAGGCGAGCGAGGTGCGCCTCCGCCGTGGGCGTCTCGCCGCCGTAGGTACGAAAGACCTCGAAGACCGAGTCGCCGTAGAGAAAGCCGCGGTCGAACACGCTGACGGTTCCGTCGTCAGCGCCCGAGGTGCGGCCGTTGATGATCGCCGTGACGATCAACGCACCGGCTCCGACGCGCTCGCGTGCTGGCCCCCGTCTGCGTCGCCGGGCGAGCGCTCAAAGCACGCGAAGGTGTGCGTCTTCTCGCGGAAAGGGGTGGGAAGCACGAGGCGCGGCGCCCCGAATCCCGGCAGGTCACGCGCGACGAAGTGCTTCATTGCCTCGACGCGTGCGAGGTCGACGTGCGTCGCGATCTCCTCGTTGATTCCCAAGAGGAGCGTGCCGCCGGGCACCAGGGCGCGGTGCACTTGCCGCAGCGCGCGCTCGACGTTCGCCGGCTCGTTGAGGCCAAAGCCGATGACGCCGTTCATAACGACGAGGTCGAAGGAGGACGGCCCCGTGTGCGCCTCCAGGTTCTCGAGGACGTCGATCCAGTGCGGGTCTCCGCCGAACGCGGCAACCTCCGGAGTCGGATCGATGGTCGCGAAGGTGCGCGGCGCGAAGATGGCCGGCAGGTCGCGGTTGTACGCCTTCACGCCGACGAAGAGCACGCGCTTTACGCTGGCGTTCGCGGCGAAGCGGCGCAAGAGCACCGCGAGCGTGGCGCGGTCTGGCGGCGTGTAGAGACCCAAAGACCAGCCGGTCTTGAGGAGCGACTCTTTGACCTTTCGAAGCATGAGTTAGTCCCCGAGCGTGATGCCGAGGAGTCGCGCAGCGGTGGCGTACTCCCCCTGCGGGTCCAGGACCTTCTTCTCCAAGAGCGCCGCCTCAATCGGGATCGACTCGATGCGCGTCCCCCGCAGGCTCACCATCTTGCCCCACTCGCCAGTGCGGACCAGCCTCGCGGCGGCCGCGCCGAAGCGCGAGCCAAGGGCCCGATCGAAAGCTGACGGGCTGCCCCCGCGCTGCAAGTGACCGAGCACCGTGACGCGCACCTCGGCTGACGGGCACGCGCGTTCGCTCTCGAGCGCGAGTCTCGCGCCGGCGCCGCCGAGGCGCGGCAAGTGGCCCGGGCGGCCGCCCTCGATCTCTGCGACGACACCGCCTTTGGGCGCGGCGCCTTCCGCGACGACGACGATGGTGAAGCGCAGACCGAGCCGCTCACGCTCCTCGATCTTCTCGACGATGCGGGCGATGTCGTAGGGAATCTCGGGCAGGAGGACCACGTCGGCGCCGCCGGCGACGCCCGACTCGAGGGCGATGAAGCCTGCGTAGCGACCCATCACCTCGAGGATCATCACCCGACGATGCGATTCCGCCGTCGAGTGAAGCGCGTCGACGGCGCGCGTTGCCGTGTCCAGGGCGGTGTCGAAGCCGAAGGTCTGATCGGTGCCGCCCATGTCGTTGTCGATGGTCTTTGGGATTCCCACGCACGGAAGGCCCGCGTCCATGAACCGTTTCGCCGCCGCCATGGTGCCGTCGCCGCCGATAAGGACCAGCCCCTCCATTTCGAGTCGCTGGAGCCGCGCGACGATGTCAGGACCGAGGTCGTGGGTTGCCGAACCGCCGGGGACCGGCACGAAGAACGGATAGACGCGCGTCGAGCACCCGAGGATGCTGCCACCCTTCGGCAAGATCCCGCGCACCGCCGCGATGGGCAACGGCACGATGGTCTCGTCGTCCATCAGACCTTCGAAGCCAAAGCGTGCGCCGAAGACGTCGATGTCTGGCGACGACGCGTGGACGAAGGCCCGCAAGACCGCGTTGATGCCAGGGGCGTCGCCCCCGCCGGTGACAATGCAGACGCGTCGAGCCATGGCGAGCCCCTCAGTGACCGAGGACGAAGATTTCGAGGATGACGACGATGATGCCCATGATGGACCCGCCGGCGATGATGCCCGCGCACGTGGGTTCGAGGTTCTGCACGAAGACGCGGTGGCCGAGCGACTTTTCGTTTTTGATCTTCTTCTCCGCGAAATGGAAGAAGAACGAGCCCAGGGCCATGGCGAGGCAGTTGTTGAAGGGGAGCACGAACGCGAGGCCGAGACCGACCGGCGAGAGCCAGAACTTTCCCTTGGTGAAGATCTTCGTCCCCTCGAGGATGAGGCCGGCGATGACGCCGACGAGGGCGCCCATCTGCGCCGAGGGCTTGAGCGAGTGGAGGCCCGCCGTCAGCGCTTCAGCCACGCCCTTCCAGATGGTGATGCCGGGCATCGGGTACTGATCGTTGATGAGCTGCTGCGGTCCCCTGTGGAGGAACACGAGGTAGAAGATCGGCACGGCGAACAAGGAGCCGGCGATGATGCCAAGCACGTGGCCCACGGCTTGGTGCCGCGGCTTCCCTCCGAGCATGTAGCCCGGCTTGATGTCCATCAAGAGGTTCGACGCGCTGCCGGCGACCTCACCGGTGATGCCAGCCGCCATGAGGTTGGTCGTGACGTTGCCCGGCGCGAGCAAGCCGTACGTGAGCTGCGTGAGCTTCCCGAGGGCGCCCGTCGGCGTGATCGACGTAAGGCCCGTCGAGTTGACGGCGATGAGCGTGAAGACGAAGACCAACGGGATGGCGATGACGCCTAGCCAGACAGCGACGCCGAAGAAGGTGTTCGCGAGCGCCACCACGATGCCGCCCACGACGGGGATCCCGATGAAGAAGACGGACATCGGCAGCTCGATGTCTTTGAGGATGTCTTCCTTCTTCGGGCCGCCGCGGAACATGCCTTTCACGGCCGAGATGAAGACCTGCGGCTTCGAGAAGAACGCGAGGAGCGACGCGGCCGTCATCATGGCGACGCCACCCCAGAGCGACCAGAAGGTGATGGCGCGCAGCGAATAGACCATCTCGGCCTTCACCAGCTTGCCGACGATGTCGCCGCGGCTGATCATCCACGGCACGAAGACGAAGTAGTTCACGCAGGCGCCAACCAAGATCGAAACGCCCGTGCGCGCGCCCATCAGGCCGCCGGCGGCGACCATCACGAGATCGCTGTCGAGCCGCACCGTCATGTTCTTGAGCGGCGTGCCCATGATGGCCGGGGTGGCGACCTTGTAGAGCCAGCCGTCGAGGTACTCGGGGATCGTCAAGAAGCTCACCTTGAGCTTCTCCATGATGGGCTCGCTCTTCATCACGGCGACGAGGCTCGAGATGCCTGCCGTCGCGAGGAGGATCTTCGCCTTGAACAAGCCGACGCTCGCGTCGCCCGTATGCAGCGCCTCCATGACGACGCCGGCGGCGCGACCCTCAGGGAAGGGGAGTTGCTCGTCGTTGATGAAGCGCTTCTTGAGCGGAAAGGCGAAGAGGGCGCCCAGAATCGCGATGGCGGCGATCCACACCATGACGATCCACATCGGCAGGACCTTGTCGGTCACCATCATGTACGCGCCGACGCTCGTGATGAGGGGCGAGGTCATGTAGCCGGCCGACGTCGCGATGGACTGCATCGCGTTGTTCTCGAGGAGGGTCATCTCCGTCGACAACTTGAAGGAGGAGAGGACCTTGAAGAGCGCGAAGGAGAGGATGACGCTCGTGATGCCGACGCCGAGGGTCCAACCGGTCTTCGCGCCCACGTAAAGGTTGGTTAAGGACAGCACACCCCCGAGCGCCATACCGGTGATGCCCGAGCGCAGCGTGAGCTGGGGCATGTTGTGCCGGTACACGTTCTCGAGCCACCAGCGATCCTTTTGCTCCAGGGTCCAATCCCGGATTTGCTCTTCCGTAAGCTGCTTCGGACCGGCGGCCGTATGGCTCTCCCCGCTCTGTTCAGACATGGCCCCGCTATACGCCAGGTGCGGTCGGGAGCGGTAGCGACAGTTCCTCCCGCTGTCCTACATCGCCCGCGCGATGACCCGCACGGGCTCATACGACACGGATGAGGCCCGCCCAAGCCACCATGATACGGTTGGGGTTCTCATGGCGCATGATGCGGACAGCCTCGATGGGCTCCCCAAAGTTGGGACGACCATCGCGGGCAAATACGTCCTCGAACGCGTTCTAGCCGTTGGCGGGATGGGCGCCGTGATGTCGGCTACCGACGAGGCCCTCGACCGAAAGGTCGCCATCAAGTTCATGTTGCCGAAGGCCTTGGACAATCCCGAGGTGCGGACCCGGTTCTTGCGGGAGGCTCGGTCCGCCGTCGCCATCCGCAGCGAGCACGTCGTGGACATCTACGAGGTGGGGGTCGCCCCGCCCAACGTGCCTTTCATCGTGATGGAGTACTTGCCCGGCAAGGATCTCCACCGCTTCCTTGAGACGACTCGCGGCAACATCCCCATCCCGGAGGCCGTCGACTACGTGCTCCAGGCCTGCGAAGCGCTCGCGGCGGCCCACGCCCTGGGCATCGTGCACCGCGACATCAAGCCTTCGAACCTGTTTCTGACGCCTCGCGTCGACGGCTCGGGCCTCGTGAAGGTCCTCGATTTCGGCATCTCCAAGGCCACTGGGGTTCGCTTCGAGTCGCACACCAAGAGCCTCACCCAGTCGAGCGTGGCCCTTGGCTCGCCGCTCTACATGTCGCCCGAGCAGATCCGCAACTCGAAGAGCGTGGACGTCCGCACCGACATCTGGAGCATCGGCATCGTCCTCTACGAGCTTCTGACCAAGAGCCTGCCCTTCGACGGTGAGACGGTGCCAAGCCTTGCGGCCGCCATCGCGAGCGATCCGCCGAGGCCCTTGCGCGACGCGCGCCCCGATGTGCCGCCTGAGCTGGAGGACGTCGTGGCCAAGTGCCTCGTGAAGGATCCGGCCCAGCGCTACCAGACCATCGGCGCCTTCGCCCGAGCGCTCGCCCCCTTCGCGCCTCCGGGACGCAGGGCCATTTCGTACGACAGCATCGAAGCCAACGTCTCGCCGATGGCCTTCCAGTCCACGACGGAGCAGCGCTCGCCGCTCTCAGCCGATGAGCGTGAGCAGATCACGCTCGCCGCGCAGCCGACCGGTGCGGGAACGACGGCGGGGCTCGGCACGACGCAGCGCGTGGCGGCCCGCCGACGTCGCTCGATGGGCCTCGTGTTCGTGGGCGGCATCGCCGCCGCAGGGGCCGTCGTCGCCTTCCTGACGCTCCGGCCGAGTGAGCCCATCGAAGCTGTGAAGACCGGCGGCGCTCCGTCAGCAGCGAGCACGACGGCGCCGGCAGCGCCCGAGCTGGAGGTTCCCACCACGGTCGCGCCGCTCGCTCCGCCGGTGCCCACGCCGTCGCCGCTCGCTTCGGCAGCGACCGCCATGCCGGGGCCCGTCACAACCGGCTCGACATTGGTCGCGTCGCAAGGGAAGATCGAGCCGCCTCGAAAGGGCCCGAAGGCGCCGGCCAAGGTCACGTTGCCGGCGAAGCCGTCAGAGAAGCCCGCTTCAAAGCCCGCGGAAGCGACTCTGCCTTCTGCGATTGGTGGAGGACGATAAACATGCGATCCGGGATTGTTGCTGCAGGGGCCGCGCTCATCATCGCAGGGGCTGCCGCTCCGGCCCGCGCCGACGTCTCGGCGGAGGCGGAGGCGCTCTACACACAAGGCCAGGAAATGCTCGCGGCCAAGAAGCTCGACGCCGCGTGCGCCGCCTTTGACCGGAGCGACAAACTCGAGCCGCGCGGCGGCACCCTCTTGAGCCTCGCCTACTGCCATGAGCAGCAGGGCAAGATCGGCCTCGCGTACGTCGAATACGACGAGGCGTTGCGGCGCCTGCGCGTGGGCGGCGGCCGGCCCGATCGCGAGCGCTTCGCCCTTGAGAGGCTCGGCGGGCTTCGATCGCAGGTCGTCATGGTCTCGCTCGAGTTGAGCGACGCGGTCCGCGCCCTCAATCCCGAGATCGTCGTCTTGCCCGCCAAGGCCGGCGAGTCGGAGCGCAAGCTCGCGTTCTCGGCGGACAAGAAGCAGAACGTGCCCTTCGACGTTAACGGCGGCACTTATTGCATCGAGGTGCGCGCCGCGCAGCGCAAGCCCTTCGTGGCGGAGGTCCAAGTGGCGCAGACCACGGCGACGCCGGCAGCGCTCTCCGTGAGCAGTCTGTTGGGTGGTCCGGTCGCGGCAGGCGCTCCCGCTGGAGCGGCAGTCGCGGGCGATGACCCGCCGGCGGAGGACGGCTCGGGCCGGCGCACCACAGGCCTCATCGTCGCGGGCATCGGCGTGCCGTTCCTCGTCGTGGGAGCGGTGTTCGGGGCCAAGGCGCTCGGTTGCAACTCGGACCACAACGCATGGGTCGACGGCGGCAAGAAGGGCGATGAGCCGTGCGACGCCTCGGCGGCGCGCAGCGTTGACGCCAACATCGCCAACGCAGGCCTCGGCCTCGGCGTCGTCGGCCTCGCCGTTGGCGGCTACCTCTACTTCACAGCGCCCAAGGGTAGCGGCAAGGTCGGCGTCGCGCCGCTCGTCTCGCCAAGCGCCACAGGGCTCTCGCTTCGCGCGCGATTCTAGGGCGGCGAGCCCGAGTTCGACGTCGCTCGTGAAGTCCGCTCCCGCTGCCACTCGCACTCGCATCGCCTCGCCGGTGGTGCTCGTGACCGGTGCCACCGACGGCATCGGCAAGCAGACCGCCCTTGATCTGTTGCGGCGCGGCTCGCATGTGCTCGTGCATGGCCGCACGGCGGCGAAGGCCGCTGCCGTCGCCGATGAGTTGGCTGCGTTGGTGCCCGACGCGCGCCACCGCGTGGAGCCCTTCGGGGCCGATCTCTCGTCGCTGGCGGAGGTGCGAGCGCTCGCGTCGCAAGTCATCGCGAGGCACGAGTTTCTCGACGTGCTCATCAACAACGCGGGCGTGTTCATGAACGAGCGCGTCGTGACCGTCGACGGCTTCGAGGCGTCCTTCGCGATCAATCACCTCGCACCTTTCGTGCTGACAGCGCTCCTCTTGCCAGCACTTCGAGAGAGCGAGCAGGGGCGCGTGGTGACCGTCAGCTCCATTGCCCACAACCGAGGGCGACTCGACTGGGACGACCTCGACGCGAAGGATCGCTTCGAGGGCTATGCGGCGTACGCGAACTCGAAGCTCGCCAACGTGCTCTTCGCCTACGAGCTCGCGAAACGCCTCGTCGGCACGCGCGTGACCTCGAACGCCCTTCATCCTGGCGTCATCACGACGAAGCTGTTGTGGAACGGCTTCGGAAGCCGCGGCGACAGCCTCGAGCGTGGAGCCGCGACGAGCGTGAAGCTCGCGCTCGACGCGTCGCTCGCCGGCGTGACCGGCAAGTACTTCGACAACGAGCGAGAGGCACGGTCATCCGCGGCGAGTCATGATCCGGCGGCGATGACGCGCCTGTGGGAGATCAGCGCCGCGCGCACGGGGGCCAGCGGCTAAGAGCCGGACCATGCGCTCCGGAGTGCGGAGCCCATGCGCTCATGGGAGATCGGGCGGCACCTCCTCGTTGAGTGCGCCGAAGTCCGCGCTCCCACCTCCGGTGGGCCCTACGGGGGGAAGCTCACCGCCGTAGCTGTGCTCTACCGTGACGAGACCGTGGCCGGTACCGAACGGGTTCAAGTCGAAGCCATTGACCGGGTAGTAGGAGTGACTCGAACCGGGCACACCGGGAATCGGGCCATCAACAATCTGGATGGGACCGGGGGCGCCGCGTCCATCCGCGCTGGTGATGTTGACGAGACCCGCGGCCTCCATGAACTCGGCGCCGGTGCGTCCGTCCAGGGCGTCCTCCAAGACGGCAGGGTTGCTGTCGACGTGCGTGGGCACCTGACCAAGCTGATACGCCATCGCGGTGGTGAACAACACGGCGGGATCGTTCGGACCAAGGGGGCTCCACGCAAACTGGTCGTGCCCCGGCCAAACCGTTTGGTTGCCGCCGGGCAACGCGAAGGTGACGGAGCCGTCCGGGTTCGTCGTCATCAGGCTCGCGATGTACGCCGGACCGTTTGGATCGGCGAGAATGGCGTTGGTCCCGGCCACCGTCGTGCAATTGCCGATGGCCTGCAGGCCGGGACCTCCGGGGCCGCTCCCCTGGAACACCTCGTGGGGACTCGCCCCGTCCCGGTAGTTGATCGTCAGATCCAACTGCTGCCTCGCGGCGTCGGCCTCGGACATGGCGTAGGGAATGACACCCGCCGTATCAATCTCCGGTGGCTGGCTCCGATCCGGCGGTTCGGGAGACATGTCTCGAATGACTTGATCGGCCGGATCGGGAACCGACGAGGCATCGCCCGTCGCATCGGTCGACACGGGAACGTCTCCGTAGGTGATGGTGCTTCCGTCATCGAACGAGTAGACCGGCGGTGACGTGTAGTCCGCCGTGCCCGCGAGTCCGCCACCGTCGCCGTTTGCGCTTCCGTACCCATCACTGTACGCGCCGCCGTCTGGCCCCGCGGTGCTAGGCCCGCCCGACCCGCTCGGGTCGGTCGTCCAGAAGCCGCCCGTCAAGTCGCCGCCATCGGCGGTCCAGGTCCCCGCGTCCGGTGAGTAGAACCCACCGTCCTCTGTCGCACCGTCTTGCGTCTCGCCCTCGCCGAAGCTGGCGCCTGGGATGCCGAAACCGCCGGGAGCCACGCCGTCCATGACGCCGATCGGGCCTTGTTCGCTGCGGGGCTCTCGCTCGGGGTTGAAAGGCTCGGGCTCGCTCGCCAGGTCTTGAGCGGCCGCGAGCGTTGCTGTCGGGTCGAATGAGAGTTGTCCTGGCGGTGGCTGGCTATCGTCGATGGCGTCTGGTGTCGCGGGGTCTGCGGGGCCCCAGGTGTACGTTGAACCGCCGTTCGCGTCGTAGGCCGGGCTTACGAGGCCGCCGTCGTCGCCGCCCGTGAAGGAGTAGGGATCGGCCACGTAGGGACCAGTCGCGTAGGGATCAGTCGCGTAGGGATCGGTCACGAAGGCGTAGGGATCAGTCGCGAAGGGATCGGTCGCGAAGGGATCGGTCACGAAAGGGTCCCAACCGGAGCCCAGTCCCCAGCCCGAGTCGAACCCCCAGCCCGAGTCGAACGCACCGAAGCCGTCGTCGCCGCCGGCAATGCCGGCCAGCGTCGACTCGGCGCGAAGCTCCTGGAGCTCCGACGCCTGCGCAAGTGATCGCTCCGCGTCGCGCCCAACGGTGGTTGCCGTTCGTGCCCTCGAGACTCGCCTTGTCCTTGCCATCGGCGGTCACGCTGCACCCCGCGCGCCAGCGCGAGGGGCGCCGCCGGTCGGACCTGGCATCGGCGCACTGTACCCGCAGGGAGCAACTCGTACCGATCTCGCTCGGCCCACGCGGGGCGAGCGACTACGGCGTTGCCGCGAACGGCGAGCCGTTGCCCCTTGACGCTAGAACGACAAGATCAACACAGGGCCGAGCCACGACACGCCGGTGCCGGTGATGGTCTCGTAGGCGGCACCGAGGCCGATGGCGAAGCGTGAGCTCGGGTGGACCGAGAAGCCGAGTCCGGCGCGGAGCGCGAGGCCGGTCTTTTGACCGACGGAAACGTAGCCGGGGCCGACCCCGCCTTCGACGTACGGCGCAAACGCGCCGACGGGAAAGACGACCTTCGCGCCCGGCAACACGGTGCCGATGAACTCACCGGAAGGCCAGGCGCCGGTGGCGCGAATGCCCGGAATGATCACCGTGGAGCCGGCCTCGATGCCATAGCCGCCGTAGAGCGAGAGCAGAAAGCCCGGATCGCCGCCGTTGGTGGGGATGATGATGCCCGGGGAGATGCCCAGCTGAAGTCCCGTGTAATACGCAACAACGCGATCACGGGCCGTGGGGCCTTGTGGTGCCGGCTCTGCCTCCGCCGGCGGCAGGTCGTATCGTGCCGGCGCCGCCGCGGGCGTTCCAGTCGCGCCGGGCGCGCCGGGCATCGGCTCGGAGGCTGGTGATGGACCAGGCGTCGCGGCGCCGGGAGGGGGCTCGGTCGAAACCTGTGCAGCGCTGGGCGCGGTCCACACGAGCCCGGCGGCCGCGAGGGCGGTGGATGCGAGGAGCTGAGCCGCGAGCGACGACGAGGCGCGTGATCTCATCGAGCGAGCGTGCGGGACGCAGCCACGAAGGTCAAGCGGCCGTCGCCTCACCGGTGCTGCAGCCCACGCTGTCGTGCCCGCCCGCGCCACCTGTGCCATATAGAGCGAGCCGTGCCTCCGACGACGAAGAAGCCCCCGCGGGCGAGCTACCACCACGGCGACGTGGCCCGCGCCATCCGCGACGAAGCGCTTGCGCGCCTTCGTGAGGGGGGCCCCGAGTCGCTCTCGCTGCGCGAGCTGGCGCGCGCCATCGGCGTCAGCCACGCCGCCGTCTACCGCCACTATGAAGACAAGGATGCGCTGCTCGCGGCCGTCGCCGAAGACGGTTGGCGCGGTCTCATCGGGGCGTTGTCGTCGGCGCTTGCGGCGGCGGAAGACGCCTCGCCGAGGGAGCGGCTCGTGCGACTCGGCAGCGCCTACGTCGAGTTTGCGCTGACGCACCCGGCGCACTACCGCGTCATGACAGGGCCCCGCCTCGACGAAGCGAAGCGGTTTCCGACGCTCGAGGCCCCGGTGCAGGAGAGCTTCCTCGTGCTCTTTCGCGAGATCGAACGCGCGCGCGCGTCGGGCGTCTTCGCCAGCGATCGCGCCGAGGATTGGGCCCTTCGCGTGTGGATGTTCGCGCACGGGTACGTGACGCTCGTCGTCGCGCGGCGCGTGCCCGTAAAGCGTGAGAAGACGCTCGAGTACTTCAGGACGCTCCTGGGCCCACTTCTCGGGTGAGGCTGCCACGCTCGCGCTCGCCCGTGTGACCTGCGACGAGGGCGATGCCACCTCAGAGTACATCCGCTGTTTCGCACGATTCGCGGCCCAATCGCGCGCGATTCGTCGTGCCGCCGGAAATTCGACGCGGGCCCTTTTTACCTTCCTCGCGCCACCGGCGTCACTCCCATGTGAAGACGCTCCGACGGCTCGCAGGTCCGCGTATCCACGTCCTTGCTGTGGCCGCGTGCGCTTCGATGGCAGCGCTCGCCGCCTGCGCCGAGGACGAAGATCTCGCAGAGAGGCGGATCTTCGGCGCTGCGCCGGCCGCTGACGCCGGCGCGGGCCTCGGTACGAAACGTGTCATCTGCAACGATCGGGTCCACGCAGCTTCTAGCGAAGGACGCCGCATCACGCTCGCGGCCTACCAGCGCGCCATCGTCGACGTCTTTGATGGCACCGTCGTCGGCAGCGCGAAGTTCCCTGGCACCTACGGCAAGTCGGCCACCGGCTACTCGACGGAGGCTGCCATCAACGGTCTCGGTGAACAGGACGTCGCGCAGATCCAGGTGGCCGCCGAAGAGGTCGCGCTCGGCGTCGCGGGCGCGCTTCCGAAGCTCTTGCCCTGCGCCGCGGCGGCGGCGGACGAAGCCTGCGTAGGCGTCTTCCTCGACAAGTATGCCCGCCGCGCTTACCGGCGCGCGCTCTCCGCCGAGGAGAAGGCTCAGCTCCTCGCGACCTTCCGCACGGGCCTCACGAGCCCCGGCGCGACCTTCACCGATGGCGTGGCCTTGGTCGTCGCTCACATGCTCCAGACGCCCCAGTTCCTCTACGTCATGGAGGACGCGGCGCCGGCGGCGCGGCGCCTCACGGGGGAAGAACTCGCGTCGCGCCTGTCGTTCTTGCTCTGGGACTCGGTGCCCGACGATGCGCTCCTCGCGGCGGCGACGAGCGGCGCCCTCTCGGACGCGACCAAGGTCTTGGAGCAGGCCAAGCGGATGCTCGCCTCGGACAAGGCCAACACGGCCATCGCGCGCCTCTTTCGCGAATGGACCGGCGCCTCGCAGCTCGCACCCGCGAACAAGGACGCCGTCACGTACCCGAGCTTCGACGCGGCGCTGGCCCGGTCCATGAACGAGTCGTTCGATCGCTTCGCCGTGGGGCAGCTTCGCGGCGATGGGACGCTGACGTCGCTGCTCAGGAGCAGCGAGGCTTACGTCGACGCGACCATGGCAACGTTCTATGGCGTGACGGCACCGCCCGCCGGCCAGTGGGCCAAGGTGACGCTCGACCCCACGCGATACAGCGGTCTCAGCACGCAAGCGGCGGTGCTCGCGTCGCTGGCGCACCCCGCCGACGCGTCCTTTGTGCTCCGCGGCAAGTTCGTCATCACGCGGCTCCTTTGCGGTTCGCTCGGCGAGGCGCCGGCGAACGCGCTCTCGGTCTTTGGCTCGTTGCCAACGCCGCCCCAGCCGACGGGGAAGGACGTCTCCGCCACGTTGCTCTCCGAGCCCGGGTGCGCCTCGTGTCATAAGACGATCAACCCGCCGGGGCTCGCCTTCGAGCACTTCGATGGCGTCGGTCGCTATCGCGAGCGCTACGGCAGCGGAAAGGCCATCGACACCTCAGGCACGCTGAGCGGCCTCGTCCCCCAGCCGATCCAGTTCCAGGGGCCCAGCGAGCTGATGGACGCGATCGCCAAGGAGCCGCAAGCGGCGGTGTGTTTCGCCACCCAGCTCTTTCGGTTCGCGATGTCGCGCCGCGAAACGCCAGACGATCAGTGCGCACTCCAGGCGCTCGGCGATGCACTCGCGGCGTCCGACGGCAAGCTCGCCGAAACGCTCCTCGCGCTCACCACCACCGACGCCTTCACCCATCGGATCGACCCATGAGCAAACTCATCGACCCCTCCCGCTTCGATCGACGACGCTTCCTCCTCGGTGCGGCCGGCGCCGCCCTCGCGGTCCCGATGCTCGAGACGTTCGCGCCGCGGACGGCCTTCGCGCAGACGGCCGGCGCGCCCAAGCGTCTGCTCATCATTCACACGCAAGACGGCCGCCTCATGGGCGACGGGCACCTCGTGGGCGGCGTCTTCAACGACGCGTGGTCGCCCGCCCGCGTCACCGGGCCGCTGCCCGTCGGGGCGCCGCCCAGCAGGCAGCTCGCTGCGCTCCAACCGATCCGTGACGAGATCGTCACGCTCGACGGCGTCGACAATTTGATCAGGCACACCAACCCCGACGGTGAGGGCCACATCCCGGCCCAGCAATCGATCCTCACGTGCCGCGCGCTTGGCGCTGGCGGCAAGATCATCGCCCCGTCCTTCGACTACGTCACCGGCACGCGACTTCGACCCAACACATCAATACCTGCATCGGTCGTCCTGTCGGGCACCGCGGCGGATTTTACCTGGCGTGCTGGCAACACGGCTGTCTTCTTCGGCGCCAACGGCTCAACGCCGCACCTCATCTCGTTCGACCCGCGCGAGGCCATCGGAGAGCTCTTTGGCGCGCCCAAGCCTGCGACGCCGGCGCCCGTGACGACGCTGACTCGCGCCGAGCGGCTCGCGCAGCAACGCAAGAGCGTCCTCGATGGCGTCCTCGGCAGCTTCGGCGCCCTTCGCGGTCGCGTAAACGCGGCCGATCGGGCGCGCCTCGACGCACACGCCGAGTTCATTCGCGCCGTCGAGCAGCGCGGCGGCAAGGGCGCAGCCGCGACGTCCGGCTGCCAAAGGCCCGTTGAGGCGAACGTGCCTTCGAACGCCGACGGTAGCGGGGGGGTCTACCTCCGCGGCGAGAAGGACGGCGCCATGATGCCGGCCATCCTCGACAACATCGTGCAGAGCTTCGCGTGCGACGTGACGCGCGTGGCCAACCTGTTCTTCTGGAACGGCGACGACCCGGTCTTTCCCACCGAGTTCGCTGCCAACGCGAGCCCGTTTCGCGGGACGAACTGGCACACGATGATCCACGGCGTTCCGCGCATCGGCGAAAACCCGTCAGACGCGGCGGCCCTCACGAGCAGCTACACGTTCTACGCGAAAACGTTCACCCAGCTCGTACAGCGGTTGGCCGCCGTCACAGACGTCGACGGCAGCCGTCTCCTCGACAACACGCTAGTCCTCTGGGTCAGCGAGATGGGCTACGGCTCGGTGCACGGCGACTACAACATCCCCGTCGTCATGGCGGGCCTGAGGTCAGCCTTTCCCAAAGGGCAGGGGCGTCACGTCGTCTGCAACCGGCGCAGCATGGGCGATCTCTTCGCGCAAGTGCTCCGCATGTTCGGCGGCACGGACACGACCTTTGGCGATACGGGCACGCTCGGCGCCTACAACAAGGGCGCCCTCCACGAGGCCGCCGGTTGGCCCGGATACATCCACGCGGGCACGCCGCTCCACAGCGGCGCCATCGATCTCTAGGGACGTTCGCGCTTGCCTACGGCCCGCAGCCGACGCGCGCCGTGTCGAGCACGACATCGTCGATCCACAGCTCGATCTCAGGCTGCGGCGCCGTCGCCGTCGCGTAGGCGCCGATGAGGAACGAGCCGTACGCCGGCGTCGGCGCCGTGACCGTGCTCGTGATGGTCGCGATCGTTTGCGCGGCGCCCCCAAGCCACACCGACGAAGCGCCGCTCTTCGCGTCGAAGGTCACGCTCCACTCGACGCAGACCCACGCGTCGCGGGGAAACGCGCCCGCCGTGGACGAGACGGCCGACGGCGTAGCGGTCCAGTTGGTGAGCGACGTGTTGTCGCCGTGAAGCTCGACGCCAACGCCAAGAAACGGATCGACGTCTTGGCGGACCTCCATCAGCGTGAAGTAGTTGTCGCCGGAGAGGGTGGTGGTTGACGGCACGTAGACCCACGCGCGCGCGAAGAAGCCGCCCGCGAGGCGCCGATCAGCGAGGCTCTTTGCGTCGGACAGCATGGAGATCCCCGAGCCGCCGACCCCGAAGGCCGGCGTTCGTACACGCAGCGAGCCTAGTCCGCAGTGGGCGCGGGCCGTGTCGCGGACCGGCGCGGTGCCGATGGTCTCCCAAGCCGCGCCTGGCGCCGCGGCCTCGAACTCCTCACACAGGATGCCTCGATCCGATGGGCACCCGCATCTGTCGCCGCCATCGACGCGACTTGCACCGCCATCGGCGAGCGGAGTCAGCCCCTTGTTTTCGTCGAACGTCTTTCCGTTGAAGACGGTACAGGCGCCAAGGGTCAGCGCCAGCGCCGCCCCGATGACTTGTGGCTCACGGCGCGCCATACGGGTTCTTTCGGCGGAGCTCCGTCGCGGCGGCGGGGCGCACCCGCTCGACCTTGCGGGTCGGACGAGCCGAGGGGCTGGCCGAGGCGGTCGGCTGCAACGTGGGGGCTGCGGCCTCCGTGCGAGCCGCTGGCGCCGTGCCCTCCGAAGGCGGCGCGCGCTGGTCGGCGAGCGCCGGAGGCTCGGCGCTTAAGGCCAAGGTGGGCGCGGTGCGCGTCGTCCCGCTTGGCGTGGCCGGCCCTGGCGCATCGGGCGTCGGGCTGCGGCGCGCGAGCACGGTCGCTGCGGCTCCGATGGCAACCACCGCCGCGCAAGTGGACACGAGGTAAACGACCGCACGCGAACGACGGCGCGGTGTCACCGCCGTGGGGCGCCCTTCAGGCGGTGCCGCGTCCACCGCCGGAAGCGCGACGTTGCTCTCAAGCGCCGCCTGCACCTCGGCGCGGTGGCGTTCGAGTTCGGCGCTGGCCGCCTTCTCGACGAAGCTGGCAACCTCGCGCGCCGGCGCGGGAGAGAGCGCTCGTTCGAGGGCCTCTTGCAACGCCGCCGCCGTCGCGTAGCGCTCTCGTCGCGCTGTGTCGCGAGCGCCATCGCAACGACGGCGTCGACCTCCGGCGTCAACGACGGCACGAGCGACGAGGGGGCTGGCGCGTCGCCGACGAGGATACCAATGGCGACGTCGCCGGCATCTTCGCCTGCGAAGAGGCGCTCGCCGGTGAGCGCTTCGTGCAAGACCACACCGGCGGCGAAGACGTCGGCGCGCCGGTCGAGCGGCTTCTGACGAACCTGCTCCGGAGACATGTAGCGGAGCTTGCCTTTGACGACGCCGTCTCGAGTCGTGGTGATGCGCGACGCGGCCTTCGCGATGCCGAAGTCGATGAGGCGGCTCGTGCCGTCGGTGCCCACGATGATGTTCTGCGGCGACACGTCGCGATGAATGAGGTGCATCTTGTTGCCGCGAAGGTCGACGGCCTCGTGCGCCGCGTGGAGGCCCGCCAAGGCGTCGACGAGGATGCGCGATACGATCGCTGGCGGGACCCTCTCGCCGCGGCCCGCTGCACCTTGGAGGAGGGCGTAGAGCGACAACGACTCGATGTATTCGAGCACGAGGAAGAGTTCGTTGCCGCCATCGACGACGTCGATGACCGGCACGACGTTCGGGTGACGAATCGTCGAGCACATGCGCGCTTCGTCAAGGAACATGTCGGTGAAGGCGCGATCCTTGCGAAGATGCGGGTGCACGCGCTTGATGACGACGAGTCGCTCGAAGCCAGCGCCGCCCACTTGCCGGGCCACGTACACGGTGGCCATCCCGCCGGAGGCCAGCTCGAGCAGCGGCTGGTAGTTGCCGAGGCGCATCGTGTCGAGCGTGGCGGAGATTGGCCGCGTCACTCAGAACGCTCCTCGCATGGATAGGTTGCCGCTGCCGGGCCCGAGGTCCGCCGCCACGTTGACATCGCGCGCCGGGCCCCAATCGGTGAGCCACAAGGCGGTGACGCCGGTGAGGAGGGCCGCGCCGGCCGTCGCACCGAGGAGGATGTTGGTGCGCAATTGCTCGCTGCGACCGGACTCGAGCGCTTCGCGGCTTGGCGTCCCCTCGAAGCGGCGAAGCGTGCTCATCGTCTCGAGGCCGGACCATGTCACGAAGCCGGCGAGGGCGAGCGTCACGCTGCCCTCGACAACGACGACGAGCGGTGACCAGCCATCAGCTCGTGAGCGAGGCGGCTCGCTTGGACGGGGCGCGCTGGCGTTGGCGGTCTCTTGTGCAGCGGGCGCCCGGCGTGCGGCGCTGTCGCCCGGAGCGGCCGTCGGCACCGCGAGGACCACGCTCACGGCCTCGCCGGCACGAACCGACTTCGGCACCTCCAGCTCGCCCTGCGCCGTGCGGCCGCGAACGATGTGCGTCCCTGGCACGACGTACGCCGCGGGACCGTCGAGCGCGGAGCTGTCAACGCGCGCGTTGTCGACGCCCGCGCCGAGCTGAACCTCGATGCGCGCGAGCTTCGTTGCGAGCTGCGACAGCGCCGCGGCGGCCTTCGCTCGCTCACGTGCATCGGCGGGCGCGACGCGAAGGTAGCGCGCGTAGAGGTTGGCCGCGCGGGCCAGCTCGCCGGTGAGGTGCCACGCTCGCGCGGCGTTCCACAGCGGGTCTTCGTGCGGCGCCAGCTGGTAGGCCGCCTCGTAGGCCTCGCCGGCGCGGTGGTAGTCGCCGACGTCGAAGGCGCGGGTGGCCTCCTGAAACTTGCGGGCCGCCTCTTTGCGGGCCTCTGTTGCCGCCGGGGCGCGAGCATCATCGGCCTTCGCCGAGGGCGCACCGATGGCGAGCGCGAGGGCGAACCCGAACCACCTCGCGCCCCGCGACATAGCCCGGGATTCTACCATCGCGCCTATGAGCGTGCATCGCCCGGATCCCGGCGCGGGCGCGCTTCATGGCGCCTCATACGCCCAGCTCCGCATTGACCCGACATGATCGGTGGCGTGCGAGGCGCGATGCAGTGGCCGTGATAGTCTCGCGGCCTCATTCGTGGAGCAAACGCCGTCGCCGCCTCCGCCCGATCCCGATCGCGAGCTCGTCGCCCGGCTCCTCGCGGGGGACAAGGGCGCCTTCGAGGCGCTTGTCCGCAACTACGAGGCGCCCATCGCGCGCCTCGTGCGGAGGTACGTGCACGACGCCGAGGATGCGAAGGACGTCACCCAGCGCACCTTCGTGCGCGTCTTCGAGCGGCTCGACTCGTACCGCGGCGACGCGCGGTTTCGGACTTGGCTGTATCGCGTTGCCGTCAACCTCGCGCTCGATCACGTTCGCGGCGCGCCGCTTGGTGAGTCGGTTCCCATCGAAGACGACGTCGCTTTCACCAATTCGCTCGGCACCGAGCGGCTCGTGGCCGCCGAGATCTGGCGCAAGGTGCAGGAGCGGCTCGCCGACCTGCCGGCGAAGCAACGGCTTGTCGTCGAGCTGCGCGTCTACCACGACCTCTCTTTTGAGGAGATCGCCACGCTCGTCGACTCGTCGGAGGACGCGGCCAAGGTGAATTACCACCACGCCGTAAAGCGCCTCCGAACGCTGCTCGTGCCGCCCAAATAAGCGGTTTTACCTTTTGCCGGCGGCTCGCGTCTTAGGGGCATGGTCGCTCCGCACGCTGCCTCGGGCCTCGCACTCGCGCTCACACTCGCCCTCGCCTGCGAGGTCGAGCCTGCCCCGCCGCTCGAACCGTTGGGAGGCTCGAGCAACGGCGCTTGCTGCGGCGCCGGCGCTGCTGGTACCGGCGCGACGGCGAGCGGCGCGATCGGCGGCGCCGCAGCGGCCGATGGCGGTGAAGGGCCAACAGGCGTCGTGCCGGGGCCGTGCACGCCGCCGAGTTGCGTGCCCGATGCGTCGACGGTGCCCGTCGTGCCGAGCCCGATCCCGTCGGATCGAGTCACCGCCTTCAGCCCGGGCATCGTACAGGATCACCTGCTCGGCATGCCTCTCGGCGCCGACGGCCTGCCGCAGCGAACGACCGTGTGCAAGACCGTGGCGCCAGGCGGCAACATCCAAGCGGCCATCGACGCGTGCCCCTCGGGCCAGGTGGTCCTGCTCAGCCCAGGCACCTTCACCGTCGCCGCGACGGTCAACTTGAAGAGCGGCGTGGTCCTTCGTGGCACCGGCGCCGGCGGCGCGCCTGCTGGCACGAGCCTCGTGAAGACCGGCGGCGGAACGGTGATCGCCATCGGCACGGGCCGCGATTCGACCTGCTACGGAGGAACGCCGCACGCGCTCCTCACCGACGGCGCAAAAGAGTCAAAGACGCTCTCCGTTGGCGCGGCGGCGGCGGCGCAATTTGCTGCCGGCGATCTCGCCGTCATCGACGTTGTTGACGACGCCACGGTAGACCAAGGCGACTGTCCGTATTTCAAACGCACGAGCGGCCGCTCCGTCAGCCAACGCGTGCAAATTGCAGCGGTCGACGCGAACAAGGGCACCCTCACGCTCGCCTCGGGCCTCCACTGGAACTTCAAGGCGGCGAGTCCCTACTTGGCGCAGATCGCGAAGGCCGCGTCCGCGCCCATCACGTGGGCCGGCGTCGAGGGCCTCCGCGTCCAGGGCGGAACGAACAGCGGCTACAACGGCGAGATGGCCGGCGGCATCGACATCTCCAACGCGGCCTACTGCTGGGTCAAGGACGTGCAAACCGACGGCACCATCGGCGGCATGCACGTCTCCCTCACGGGGACGTACCGCACTGTGGTGCGCGACGGGAACTTCCACCACTCAAAGAACTACGGCTTCGGACAAGACTGCTACGGCATCGTGCTGCGCTGCGGAGCGGCCGACAACCTCATCGAGAACAACATCGCGCGCTACATGAACAAGCCCATCATGTTCAACGCGTCAGGAGGCGGCAACGTCGTCGGCTACAACTACGCTGATAACTCCTGGGCGACGCCCGCCGATTGGCAGGAGGTGAACATCGACACCCACTGCGCGTTCCCCCACATGGAGCTCATGGAGGGAAACTACGCGCCGCACATGGGGGCCACAGCGACGCACGGCAACGCGGGATACCTGACGTACTTTCGCAACTACGCCTCCAGTCAGTTTGCATCGCCGGCCGTCGTCGGGGCGACGGGCCCACAGACGGGCAACGTGGCGGCTCTCCAGTTCGACGCCGGCGACATCGGTATGAACGTGTTCGGCAACGTGCTCGGTACGGCGGGCGTCAGCACTGCGGTCGATGCCTACGACAGCGGCCCGCGCTCGATCTACCAACTGGGAGCCGGTGGCGCCGGCGCGAGCGACGTTGCCGCGACCTCGCTGCTCCGTCACGGCAACTTCGACTACGTCACCAATGCGACGCAATGGAGTCCCACGCTCGCGACCCACGCGCTCCCGCCTTCGCTCTATCGGACGGGCAAGCCGGGTTGGTGGCCGCAGGGCAAGCCGTGGCCCTGGGTGGGGCCCGATCTTACGCCGATGGTTGGCGCTCTTCCGGCGAAGGAGCGCGCGAGCTTGTGAGTTGAGCCGCGCGTCGAGTGATAACGTCGGCGCATGCGAATCCTCCATACGATGCTCCGAGTCGGCGAGCTTGAGCGCTCGCTCCGGTTTTACACCGAGGTGCTCGGCATGCGCCTCCTCAGAAAGCACGACTACCCGGAGGGGAAGTTCACCCTCGCCTTCGTCGGTTACGAGGACGAAGCGACCTCGGCGGTGCTCGAGCTCACGCACAACTGGGAGACGAAGTCCTACGAGCTGGGGACCGGCTTCGGCCACGTCGCCGTGGAGGTGGAGGACGCTGCGGTGGCCTGCGAGCGCGTCACCGAGCTAGGCGGCAAAGTCACCCGCCCCGCGGGCCCGATGAAGCACGGCACCACGGTCATCGCCTTCGTGGAGGATCCCGACGGCTACAAGATCGAGTTCATTCAGCGGAAGCGCTGAGCGGCCGAGCGGCATGGTCCATCGCGCCGCTACGCGGCCGTTGCGCGTGCGCGCTCTCTCTCGAGCGGCGGGAGGGTCGCGCCCGCCAGTGCGCAACCGAGCGCGAGACCGCGAAGCGTGAGCCGCATGCGCGTGACGTCGACGACGCCCTCCTTGTGAAGGGCCGAGAGCGCCGCGCGCACGTCCGTCTTTGGGGCAGCGCCGAGGACCTCGGTGACGGTGTCGAGGGTGATGGGCATGGTGCGCTCACGGAGCTGGAAGAGCGCGGCAACGACGTGGGCGGCGAGGGGCTTCGTTTGCATGATGACCAGTGCGCGATGCAACACATGGACCGCTCGAGCCGTGGGCCTTCGCTCGAGAATTTGCGCGTGCGCGCGCCGTTGCTCGCGCCGCTCGTGAGGGAACGGCGAGCCACCCCTTGGGTGATTTCCCTGGAACTTATGGAAGTGGTTCAGCAAGGGACCGCCGCCCTCGCAGGGCGCGTCCGTTCAACGCAACCGCGACGAGCCCGCAAGGCCGACATCACTTGCGCTAGCGCAGCGGATAGACCGCGACGCAGCCGCCCCAGGGGCCCTCAGCGCCGTTGACCGGATACCAATAGCCGCTCATGCACTGGTAGTAGCGGCGCGTCGACGGCGCCTGCACGCAGGCGAGGCCTTCCACTTGGCGCTGCAACGTCGGCGAGAAGCACGGCCCCGCGTGCGGCTCCGGCGAGCGATCGGGCTCGCCGGTCGCGGCTGGCGGCGCTGCCGGCGGCTGCGCGGGTTGCTGCGGCGAGGCCGGTGTTGGTTGGGCTGGAGGAGGCGTCGTCGCGCGAGGCGCCGGCACGGTCACGCCACTTTGGCCGTCGCAAAGGCCCGCTCACGCGCTCGCCAAAATATTCGTAGTGCCACGCCTCGCTAGGCACCGTCAGCCGCCAGTCGAGTCCGTTCTCGCGAATGAGCCGGTTGAGCGCGGCGCGTTGCCCCGTTCCGATGTCGAGGGCGCGACCCGATTGGTGGTTCGAGTAACCAGGCCTCGCCGCGAGGTTGCCGTTGTTGCAGCCGCCGGTTTGGTAGCACTGGTAGAGATGCTCCTGCTCCGCCATCGTGCGAAAGCCGCTGTTGAGCACCAGGTCGATGCCCTTCTCTTGGGCCAGCTCGCGCAGCTTCAAGAAGGCGTTGCCTGTTGGGATCGTGATCTTCTTGCCGTCGATGCGAATGACCTCCACGTCGCCGGTGCGCTGGCCGCCCGAATAGGTCGGCTGCGTCTCCGTGTCGCAGCTCGTGCCCTGCGTCAGCGCGTCTTGGCTCGTGGCCTCATCGGCCGCAGGTTTCCCGGGGCCGCCCTCCACGCTGCTGCAGGCAACGATGGCGAGGGCGACGGTGCTCGTGACGAGGGTGGATGCTTGCACGCATCGAGACGGGCAGCATCGGGCGTGCCATGGGTGCGCGGCTCGATCGTGGGGAAATGTCCGAGCGCTGGGCGGGCGACGAGGCGCGAAGACGTCGCGAGAGTGAGACAAAGAGGCTCGCGGAGGATCCGCTGAGGGCAGAGAGCAGGGCCAGAGCGGGAAGGCGCGGAACGGCGAGAGGGAGAGGGAGAGGGAGAGGGAGAGCGAGAGCGAGAGCGTGGACGGGCACGTTTACGGGGAGGGGGCGCGGCGGGGGAGGAGGCGGGACAGGATGGCGCGGGCGGTGGTCGAGAGGCCCTCGGGATCGAGGGCGGCCTCGAGGAGGCGCGATTGGCGGGCGCGCTCGAAGGCTTCCCGTCGGCCGGCGTCGTCGAGATCGTGCCAGGCGCGATGCGACCGAACGGTGCCGTCGGGGCCCCGCTCGCGGTGGGCGGTCGTGACGGCTTCGATGAGCGGCTCGTCGGTCATGTCAGCTCCGCGAGGTCGACGCCCATGGCGCCGAGGCAATCGAGCAAGAACTTCCGCGCCCGCGTGAAGTTCTGAAGAAACGTGTTGGGCCGCATCGAGAGGCGCGCCGCCAGGACCTCATCGGCCTCGCCGCCGGCTGACGCGAGCCGCGCATCGAGCGCCTCGCGCGGCTTTTGGGGGAGCTTGCTGTGGCAATCCATGACGCGCGCGAGGAGCATGGGATCGTGTGGTAAGGACGCGTCGTCGGGCAAACTCGCGAGCAGCTCCTCCGGCGCATGACGCCGCGCGCGCCGCGCCTCGCTGATGGCCAAGTTGCGGCCAATGCGAAGCGCGACGCGAAAGAGCGAGTTGGGTTTGCCGTCGGACTGAACGTCGGGTGCCACGTTCCAGGTGCGCAAGAGCGCCTCTTGGAGCACGGCCTCGACGTCCACGCTTGCGGCAAAGGAACGAAGCGAGAGGCGGAGCGTTGGTTCGACACGGCCCATCCAGCGACCGAACGCCGCGGCGTCTCCGCCTTGGATGCTCGAAAGCTCGATGTCCGTGTCGTCCATGGTTCTGCTCCGCGTCGTCTGGGAAGGCCGCTTGTTACCGTTTCGCGTCCAACGTCACGACGATCGCGCCGTCTTCGAGCTCGAGCTGCGTGAGGGCCACACCGAAGGACTCAGCATCGAGCTCCACGATGAGCCTGATTGACTCCCCGGCCTCGAGTCTCGCGGGCGGCGGGACGGCGAGCCGCGCGCGGCGCCGTTCACCGTTCGCGAGGACGACCCAGACGAGGTCGCGCCTCGACGCGAACACCGCGCCCTCCGTCGTCGTAGCGGTGAGGGTCACGATGATGCGGCCGTCGACGCGCGCGACGATGGTGCCGCGGAGGAACCTGACCCCTTGGCCGGGGGCGCTAGCGGCGCTCTCGGACAAGCTCTCCTCCTTCGCGTCGCTCGCGTCGAACATCGCGTCGGCCTTTGCTTCGGCCGGCGCCCGGACGAGGCTCCGCACGTCATCGTCGTCGGCCTTCTCGCGCTCCGATTGTTCGCGCAAGCGAGGCGCGCCGCGAGCCGGTGCGGGAGCCGCGGGCGGCGGAGGCGGTCCGCCGGCGCTCTTCATCTTCTTCGACTCCGCGCCGCCGCCACCAAGGGCTCGCGACAAGAACTGCCGCACCGCGCCCTTCGGAGCTGGCGGCGGCGCAAACGCGGCCGCGTCCATCGCGGGGGGGGCGCCCGTAGCAAAGCTCATCGCGCCGCCGGGCATGCCACCGAAAGCACCCTGCGTGGGCGCCGCTGCTCGTAGGCCGAAGGCCTCCGCCGCCGTACCCGCCGGCAGCTCGTGCGGCATGCGAACCTTGCGGAACGGGCCTGCGCCGCCGTCGTCAACCGTCTTCTCCTCGGTGACGGCGATCCACGACGTGAGCCGCGTCGCGATTTGGTGTTCGAGGCCTACCGCCTCGAGCTCGCCGTCGACCGAATGACCCGCCGCTGCGCGCATCTCGAGATCAAGGACCAGCTCTCGTGCGAAGAGCTTCTCCGCGTTCGCCGAACCTTCGCCTGCGGCGAGCTTCGGTACGGCGACCTCGCGGCGAAACTTCCCGCTCGCCGTGTCGCCTTCGATGACGATCGTCCCACCTTCCGGCGCGAACTCTGCCGCGAAGACGAGGGGCGCTCCGCGGAAGACGTCGGGGAGCTTCTCCGGTGCAACGCGCCGAAGGCCGTGGCCCGACGCGCGCAAGTTGGTGACGAGCGGCGCGCTGGTGCGCGGCAAGATGCGCGCGGCGACGCGCTCCGGATCCTCGAACGGATCGGCGATCACCTCGACGCCGGAGCCGGCGCGCGCTGCGCCGCCCGTGAGTGTGCGGTTGATCGACGTGCCGACGCCGACGGTGTGCACGCGGCTGCCCTTCGGGAGGCCCTCCAAGATGGCGCGGACGATCTCTTGTTCGAAGCCGATGAGACCGTCGGTCACGAGGACCACTTGGCGCTGCGCGTCCTTGCGCACCGGCGCGAGGGCCTCGAGGATCGCGTCCTTCATCTCGGTGCCGCCGGAAGCGTGGAGCCCCGAGAGCCAGGCCATGGCCGTCTCCTTCCCGCGCCGGTCCATGCGCGTCGCGCCGCGCTTCCATCGCTGGGGCGTGCTCGAAAACGAGATCATCTCAAGCGTGTCGGCGTCGCTCAGCGTCGAGACGAGCGCGAAAGCGACGCGTTTTGCCTGCTCGATGGGCAAGCCGTGCATCGAGCCGCTCGTGTCGAGGAGGAGCACGAGATCGCGTGGCGTGGGGGCGCTCAGCCCGAGCGGCGGCGTGACGGCGATGGCCGCATAGCTCGAGCCGGCGGCTTTCGCGTGGGCGGCCTTGTCGTCAACGGGACGACCGCAGACGAGCGTGGCGGCGGCGTCGGACGTCGCGGCCTTCCAGCGAAGCACGACGTCGCGATCGAGCGGCACGCCGTCGGCGGCCTTGAACTGGACCGCCGCGCGAGCGCCGCGCGCCTCCGTCACGATGTCGTGCGACAGGCACTCGACGTGGCCGTCGGTCGTGTCGCCGATGTCGGCCTCGAGGCGAAGACGCAAGGGCAGCGGGCCGTCGGCGACCGCTTGGGCGATCTTGTCGGCGTCGGGCACGCGGCCCGCGATGCTCAGGTAGCGCGGCGCGACGGTCGTCGGGAGGCGGAGCTCCCAACGTCCCTCGTCGAGGTAGCGGAGGCGCAGGTCGAGGGTGATCTCCGCGTCGATGGCCGTGTGCGGCGGCACGTTGCCGAGCGACTGCGTGAAGAGCGTGTCGCGCTCCTCTTCAACGAGCGACGCCGTGTGGCCCGTCGCGAGGGCATGCTCGTAGCGCGAGCGGGCCGAGGCGCGCCGGTCGACTTCACCGACGACGCGGCGCTCGCCGAGCGTGAAGGCGAAGCCGCTCACGGCCGCCTCGGCCGGGAGCGGCAGCGAGTAGGTCACCTCGAGCGGCAACGCGCTGTCGTTCTCGAAGCGTTGGCGAAGGACGACGCGGGCAATGCCCGCGGCGCAAGTGGCCGTGGCCGACACGGCGGTGAGGGGAAGTGCGCCAAGGCTCTCAACCGAGACGAGCACCCCCGAGACGGCAGGTTGCGGAGCGTGGGTCGAGATCATGGCGGCGGCGGAGAGCGACGGGATCATGTGAAGTTCCTCCATTTCAGAGGACCAACGCAGAACCCCCATCGCTTGTGACAAGGAGCATCACCTTTTTCTTCGAATCGCGGAAGTGTCGGAATCAAGAAGGCTTTCGGCGTACGAGAACCCAAAAGGAGCGCCGCCCCGTTGACGAAACGGGAACGCGACCCAAAGTATGTAACCAGTGGTTACATCGAGGTGGAGGTCATCCATGGCGCCGATCCAAACGAACGCGATCCAACCAAGCGCGGGCCCGACGAACGAGGGCTCCGCGAACGAAGACCGCGCGGGCGGGAGCCGCATCGAAAACGCGGCGCGAACGGGCGTGCGAGACGTGCCGGGAGAAGGAGAACGAGACGAGGCCGTCCTGATCGCGGCGCGCGACGGCTTTCCGCTCGCAGCGACGTTGCACCGCGCGAAGCGCAGCGGGCACGAGACCGACGGCCGGCGCGTCGTTGTTGTGGCGCCCGCCACCGGTGTGGCGCGGACCTTCTACCGGCGCTTCGCGCGCTTCATGGCGGGTCGTGGCTTCGACGTGGTCACCTTCGACTATCGCGGCATTGGCGGCTCTCGCATCGGGTCGTTGCGCGGTTTCCGCGCGACGATGAGCGAGTGGGCGGAGCAAGACCTGGCGGGTGTCCTCGACTACGCGAAGGGCGCGCTCGGCGCGACCGAGCTCGCCCTCGTGGGTCACTCCTTCGGCGGGCAGGCCGTGGGGCTCATCCCGAACGCTGATCTCATCGACAAGTTCGTGGGCGTCGGCGCGCAGCTCGGCGACCTTCGCCTTTACCCAGCGCCGGCGCGGCAGGCGTACACGGCGCTCATGGCGGGGCTCATCCCCGTCACCACCGGCGCCTTGGGCTTCTGGCCCATGAGCCTCGTGGGGGGCGAAGACTTGCCGCGAGGCGTCGCGCGCGAATGGGCGCGTTGGTGCCTTTCGCCGGGCTACTACGCTGGCGACGTTGGTAGTCCTTTCCGCGAGCGCCTCGCGACCTTCAAAGCGCCCACGCGTCTCTACAGCTTCGACGACGATCGGTACGCGCCGGCGGCGGCCGTCGACGCGCTCGCGGCCCTCTTGTCCAGCGCGCCGGTGGAGCGATGCCATCTGCAACCGGAAGACTACGGCGGCCGCTTGGGCCACTTCTCGTTCTTTCGCCCGCGCTTCGAGTCGTCGCTGTGGTTTGACGTCGTGCGCTTCCTCGAGACCGACTCCGCCCGTTCCCGCGGTGAGGTGTCCCTGGACGAGTACATGTTCAATCGCGCGCTGCGCGCGTCTTGAGTCCGCGACAACTTGGGTCATCGGGGCCCCACCGGCGTCGGCGTCGTCAACGCCTGCCCGCGCGCTTGGGCACCTTAGCTCGCGCACCTTGTGGATATCTTTCGCGCGAGTGGAACGTTCGCCGCGGCACCCGCGTTGCTACGCAGGTCCCATGCTCATGCGCTCGCTCGCGGTGGTCGCCGCGCTGGCCTCTTGCTCGGCGGTCGCCGGCTGCGCGTCCGCGGACGCGTCCGACGTGCCCGAGGAGGACGACGCGGCGCTGACGAGCGCCCTCACCGGCACGCTGGCAGCGGGCACCAAGCTGAAGACGACGGCGAACCTCAATTTTCGCTCGTCGCCCGAGATCAGCACCAACGTGCTCCGCGTTGTGCCCAAGGGGACCGAGCTCCTCGCCGTCGGTGGCGACGCGCAGAACGGGTTCTACGCCGTCACCCACGGCGGACGGACCGGCTTTGCCTCGGCGAAGCACCTGGCGCTCGCGACCGCGGCGAGTCCCTCGAGCGGCACGAGCGCCGGCGGAACACCGAGCGCAGGGCCTGCGTCCGCCGACTTCCGCGTCACGTACATCGGCGATTCGCACAGCGACTACGGTGGCAATGCGCACGCGTCGTTTGGCTTCCTTGGCGAACACGTCGTCGAACGGATGACGGCCTCTGGCATTCCCATCTCGCTCTTCGCGGCGAGCGCCAGCTCTCCGAACTGGTGGTTCGATGACACGCCGACGCAAGCCGCCACCTGGGGTTACACGCAGACGTCGCCGACGCCGCCGCGGCGCTCGTGCTCGCGCGGAGGCCAGTCGGGCCCTTGCGTCCCGAAGCTATCGGCGATCCTGAGCGATCACCCGAGCCTCTTCGTCATCGAGCAGGGGACGAACCTCTTCGGGCGGAGCCGTGCGGACGTGACCAACCAGATCAAGACGATGCTTCGTCAAATCGAGGGCAAGACCGACGCGTGCCTCTGGCTCGGTGCGCCGAACGCGAGCACGAGCGCGCACTCGCAGGAGAGTCAAGACGAGCTGTGGCAGCTCATCGCCGAGCACGCTGGTGGCAGGTGCTTCGTCATGGACAGCCGCATGATGCCGCGCGTCGACGCGTCGGGTGTCGTGGTGCACGACGCGCAAGGCAACCTCGTCATGGATCTGCCGCTGCCCTACGGCGGCAGCGACGGTGAACACTTCGCCGCGGCCGGCGCCGGCAAGTGGGCCGATGGCGTCGCGACGATGATCGAGTTCATTCGCGACAAGCGACGCTGAGTCAGCGCTGGATTTCGCGGGAGCGCGGATCAGCCGGGGATCTTCGTCCCCGCCGGCCGCCGCGTCTCGCCGACGGATCGCCGCGTTGGTGGCAGTGATTTCAAGTAGCGAAAGATGCTCCGCAGATCGGCGTCGGTCATTTGAGCGAAGTTCTCCCAGGGCATCGTCGAGCCCGCGTGCCTCCGACCGGCACGCATTCGGTTGAGAAAGCCGTCCTCCGACATCGACGCGAGGGCGCCAGTCTCAGGGCCGGGCGTGAGATTTGGGGCGATGATCTCGTAGTTCGGATCGGTGCCGTCGGGCTCCGCTTCGCCGGCGCCGCTAAACGGCACGCCGCTCAGCTTGAAGCCCGCCATGGCGTCGTAGGGAGAGTGGCAGCCGCGGCAAAGGGCCGGGCCTGCGGCGAGGTACGCGCCACGCTCGAGGCTAGCCTCGGCGCCCGGCCGCGCGTAGGGCGGCGACTGCTCCATCCGGGGCGAGAACCGCGAGGCGAGCGCCTTCGCGACGAAGCCCCACTCGTCCTTCTTGGTGGGGTTGGCGATGGGCGGAATGCTCCGGAGGTACGAGATGACGGCCACGAGATCGTCGTCCGACATTGGACCGACCGCAAAAGCCATGAAGGCGTCGAAGCGCCCGCTCGGGCTGACGCCGTGCCGAATGATGCGCGCGAGCTGCCCATCGGAGAGCTTGCCAATGCCCGTCTCCAAGTCCGGCGTGATGTTGGCCGGATAGTAGGTCCCAAAGGGGCCGGCCTTCATCACGTAGCCACCGCGCAGGTCGTCCTTGTTGGCGGCGAGCTTGTGCTGCGTGACCGTTTCGCCGGGCCCGTGACAGGCCGAGCAGTGGGCCACCGCGTGCGTCAGGTAGGCCCCGCGCGCGATGACTTCCGGATCCTTGCTCGCCGTCAGCGCGGGTAGCGGCACGCCGCTGAAGTCACGCTCGTAGGTGAGGCTCACGTAGACAACGAAGCCGACAATGCCGACGACGACGAGCAAGACGACGGCCACCAAGGCCCGAAGAATCTTTCGCACGGTCCCTCCCCTCTGAAACGCGAAAGGCGCACGCTATCAGCCCGGCCTTTCGCGCGTGAAGGAGGAAATTTGGGCGCTGGCGAGGGGCCCGAAATTCGGCCCGCCGCCCGGACGGGGCGTAACGTGAGCCCGTGCTCGAGGCTCTCGCGCCGGCCCTCGCTCTCGCGCTTCTGGTCGCGCTGGTTCTCGCTCTCGTCGTCGCATGGTCTCGGCGAGTCCTTCGTCGCCGAGCGCTTCGCCGTCGCTTCGCGCACGCGGCGGAAGGCGAGCGGCGCGCCGCGACGCTCCTCGAGGGGCACGGCTACGCGATCACCCACGTTCAGCCCCGCGCGCGTTACGCCCTCCTCGTCGACGGCGCCCCCAGTGCGTTCGACGTGCGGGCTGACTACTTGGTCGAGCGGCGAGGCCGCCGCTACCTCGCGGAGGTGAAGACCGGGGCCCACGCGCCGCGCCTGGACTTGCCAGCGACCCGCCGGCAGATCCTCGAATACGGGCTCGCCTTCCAAACGAGCGGCGTGCTCCTCGTCGACGCCGACGCCGAGCGCGTGACGCTCATCGAGCTGTCGGGCGACGCCCGTGCGCGCCTGCACACGAGCCGAAGCCTCGCGCTCGCCTTTGGCGTCTTCGTCTCGTGCCTCGCCGCTGGCTCGGCCCTCGCGCTCCTGCGTTGAAGCGTGGGCGTTGAAGCGTGGGCGTTGAAGCGTGGGCGTTGACGGGGAGGCGGTGACGCCGCGGGGTCCCGACAGCGAACTCGCCCGGGCCGCGGGGGCAACCGCGCGCGGCGCGTGCTATAGCCCGCGACCATGACAGTCCGCCGCCCGGAAATCCTCGCGCCCGCCGGCGATCGCGCCTCCCTCGAGGCAGCCGTTCGCGCCGGTGCCGACGCGGTCTACTTCGGGTTGCCGGGCTTCAACGCGAGGGCGCGCGTGCAGAACTTCGAGGCGGCCGAGTTGGCCGACGCCATGCCGCTCCTCCACGACCACGGCAAGAAGGGCTACGTCACCCTGAACACGCTCGTCTTTGACGACGAGCTCGCGGCCGTCGAGTCGCAGGTGCGCGCGTGTGCCGCCGCCGGCGTCGACGCGGTCATCGTTCAGGATCTTGGTCTCCTCGCGCTCGTCCGTGCCGTCGCGCCGACGTTGCCCGTGCACGCGTCGACGCAGATGACGTGCACCGACGCCGCGAGCGTCGAGCTCGCCAGCTCCCTCGGCGCCTCTCGCGTCATCCTCGCGCGCGAGCTTTCGCTCCGCGACATCGAGGCCATTCGTGCGGCGTCGACGGTCGAGCTCGAGGTCTTCGTGCACGGCGCGCTGTGCATCTCCTACTCGGGCCAGTGCCTGACGAGCGAAGCCATCGGCGGCCGCAGCGCCAACCGCGGCGCCTGCGCCCAAGCGTGCCGGTTGCCCTACGAGCTGGTCGTCGACGGCGAGAAGCGCGATCTCGGCGAGCGGGCGTTTCTTTTGAGTCCGGAGGATCTGGAGGCAAGCGCGTTGGTGCCACGCCTCGTGGCGTTGGGCGTGGCCTCGCTCAAGATCGAAGGGCGCTTGAAGGGCCCCGAATACGTCGCCGCCACCACGACGCTCTACCGTCACGCGGTCGATGCAGCGATCGGCATGAGCGACGGCGATGCCCATGACACCGAGGCCGAACGGGAGCTGGCCCTTCAGATGTTCACGCGAGGCTCGGGGCCCGGCTTTCTCGCGGGCGTTGACCACCAGCGGCTCGTCGAGGCGCGCGCGTGCGATCACCGCGGCCTTCCGCTGGGCGCGCTCCGCGACGTCACGCGGGCCGGCGATCGCGTGTGGCTCGACGTGACGCTCGAGCGTCCCGTAGCGCGCGGTGACGGCATCCTCGTGGAAGGTGGCTTTGGCGGCGCCGGCGAAGTGGGCGGCCGCGTGTGGTCGATCCGTCAGGGCGATCGCGATGTGGCTTCGGCGAGCGTTGGCGCCGCGCGTCTTTGGCTCGGGCCTGACGTGAGAGCGATGCCCACGCCGGGCCGGCGCGTCTTCCTGACGAACGATCCGGCCAAGGAGCGCGCCGCACGGGTGCTCACAGCGGAACGCGGCGCTTCGGGGCGCGCTGTCGATCTCATGGTGCGCGGCCGCATGGGAGAGCCCTTCGAGCTCGAAGCGCGCACCGACGACGGCCGCGTGGCGCGCGTCTTCGGCGACGCGCCCGTCGCGCCGGCCACGGGGCGCGGCCTCGACGAAGCCCTCGTGCGCGAGAAGGTGTCCTTTGGCGAGACGCCCCTCTCGCTGCGGCACGTGACACTCGAGCTGCCGGAGTCGTGTTTCGTGCCGCCCTCGGCGCTGAAGAAGGCGCGACGCGTGCTCGTCGAGGAGCTGCTTCGTCCTGTGGAACACGCGCACGCCGCGACGGCGATCACGGCCTCGGAGTTGACGTCGAGCGCGTCCGTGGATCTTGCCCGACAGGCACCGCCGCCAGCCGGGCTCTTCGTCTTGTGCCGAACGGAAGAGCAAGCCTTTGCAGCGCTCGCGGCCGGCGCCGACGGCGTGTACCTCGACTTTCTCGAGCTGCTCGGCACTGGCAAGGCTCTGCGCGCGCTGCGCGAACGCCTGCGCGAGCCGCGCGACGGCTCCGCCTCGAGCGACGCATCGCGCCCTCGGCCGCTCATCGGCGTGGCGCCGCCGCGCATTCGCAAGCCAGAGGAAGAGAAGATCGATCAGTACCTCTCGGGCCTCGAGCCCGACATGGTCCTCGTGCGCGGTCTAGGAGCGCTTCATGAGCTCACGGCGCGGACGCGTGGCCACTCGAAGGGCGAAGGCGGCAAGGCACCCCTTGCCGTCGCGGACTTTTCGCTGAACGCCACCAACACGCTCACGGCCACGCAGCTCCTCTCGCGCGGGGCGGCCGCCTTCGTGCCGTCCTACGACCTCGACGCGGCGCAGCTCACGCGGTGGCTCGCCGGGCCGCTCGGCGCCTACGCAGAGGTCGTCGTGCACCATCCCATGCCGCTCTTTCACATGGAGCACTGCGCCATCGCCGCGCTTCTCTCGGAGGGACGCGATCACAAGACGTGCGGAAGGCCCTGCGAGAAGCACAAGGTGTCGCTGCGCGATCGCGCGGGCATGGACCATCCTGTCGAGGCCGACGTGGGGTGTCGCAATACGGTCTTTCATGCGCGCGCGCAGAGCGCCGCCGACATCGTCCCACCGCTCTTGGCGGCCGGCGTGAGGCGCTACCGCATTGAGCTGGTGCGCGAAGGCGCGGCGAGCGTGCTGAACCTCGTGTCCACGTATCGCCGCTTGCTCGACCGTGAGACCGATACGACGGAAGCGTGGCGCGCGCTCCGCAGCGATCCGGCGACGGCCGTGGTGCGCGGCTCGTTGCGCGTTCTGGGCTAGGGCGGAGGCTAGGGCGGAGGCTAGGGCGGAGGCTAGGGCGTCGGTGCTTCGCGCGGCGGCGGGGGCTCGCTCGCCAGCTCCAAGCACGTGCCGCATGGGAGTTTTGGATCGGGGCGCGGCTCGCAGGAGACGACGCGGCCCCGGCCATCGAGTGCGATGAGGCAGCACGCCTCAAAGAGCTGACGGAGTCGCTGCCGCCCGCGTTGCACGCGCGACTTCATGCCCGACACGGAGATGCCGAGCATGGCCGCCGCTTCTTTCTGCGAGACGCCTTGTAGCTCGGTGAGCGTCAGCGCCTCGCGGTAGGGAGACGGCAACATCGCGACGAAACCGGCCACGTACGTGGCCAGCTCCTCCTCGATGCCGTTGTCGTCGTCGGGGATCGCGAGAGGTTCGGCCGTGCCGGCGTCCTTCGGAAGCGGATGCCTCGCCGCGACGCGCTGGTGATCGACGATGGTCGTGCGTGTCACCTGGTAAACCCAGGGCCCGAAGCGGTCGTCGTCGCGGAGCGTGCCGACGCCGCGCTGCACGCGTAGGAAGACCTCTTGCAAGACGTCGTCGACGTCGCGCGGGGGCACGCGCCGCGCGACGAAGGGGCGAAGCTTGCGGTCGAGCTCCTGCCAGCTCTCCTCGGCCCGCGCGTCAATCATGATGCTTGTTCTGGCGCGCAGCAGGCGGGGCCGCAACAGGATTTGCCCCCGGGTTTTACCGCTTCGATGGTGGCCGAGGCCACGAAGTTCTCTGCCCCGGACCCAGGCATCCAGTCGCGGATGAAAGCGCGGCTCTCTTCCTTGACGACGACGCGAATGTCTCGGAAGCCAGCCTCCGCCAGCAAGGTCTGGACCTCGGTCACCGTGGCCGCGCCGGATACGCACCCGGTCAGCGCCAGCACGTCTTTCATGAGCGCCTCGGGCATCGCTGCGAGGCTGACGACGTCCGAGATCGCCAAGCGGCCGCCGGGCTTGAGCACGCGGAACGCGTCACGAAAGACCGAGCCCTTGTCGGGGCTGAGGTTGATGACGCAGTTCGAGAGGATGACGTCGACGGTCGCGTCCGCGACGGGAAGGTGCTCGATCTCGCCGAGCCGGAAGTCGACGTTCGTCGTCGCCAACGTGCGCGCGTTGGCCCGCGCCTTCTCGACCATCGAGGCCGTCATGTCGACGCCGATCACGTGACCGGTGGGACCCACGCGCTTGGCCGCCAAGAAGCAGTCGAAGCCGCCGCCGGCGCCGAGGTCGAGCACCGTTTCTCCTGGCGCGAGCGCCGCGATGGCCTGGGGGTTTCCGCAGCCGAGGCCCATGTTGGCGCCTTCTGGCACGGCGGCGAGCTCGTCTTCTGTGTAGCCGAGCTTGAGGCTCGCGTCGGCGCCTGGCACGCAGCAGGCGATGCCGCAGCCGGCGGTTCCCTTGGAGCGTGCGACGGCGTCGTATTGTTCGCGCACAATCGCGCGGGTTTCATGCGCCGCGTTGGCGCCCATTTTCTCGGTCATGATGGCCTCCTGCCTCTGAAGACGACGACCCGTTGGAAAGGACGCAGACTTAATCGGCGGGAACCGGGCGCCGGCGGGTCAAGGGCGACCGAGACGGCCAGTGGCGCCCTCGGTGCGAGCCCGCACATGAGCCTGGAGGCCCGTCGTGTCGTCCTCGGGCGCCATCGTCGGGTGACCGAGCTCGTGTCCACCGTAGGTCGGGAGCGGCGCGCAAGCGGAGGCGAAGAGGGCCAGCGCGAGAGCAACGCAAGACCGCATCTCTGCGTCGTAGCATCGGGCCGCCGCGCGCGCCCGCCCGAGGCCTATCGCGCAGCGAATCGCGCCGTTAGTCGTCCAGCATGACGCCGACGACGGCCCCGAGGAAGGTGGCCGCCACGTCGCCCACGACCGACGCCGTCTCCCGGTTCTCTTGGCGTTGCGCCGCCGCTTCGCGCGCCGCCTTCCGCTCCGGCGCGCCCTGAAATCCCTCGCCGCACTGAAGACACGCAGGCGTATTCCATGGGCTCGTGGCACCGCAGAAGACGCACGCCACGACGAGCCACGCCTGGCATCGTGCGCAGTGGTGGAGGCCGAAGCGGTTGGGCACGCGGCACAGCGGCGCGGGGCAGGGGATGGCGGTCCGGAGCAACTCCTCCGAGTAGCCGCCACCGCAATACACGCAGAGGACTCGGTTACCGTCTTGCGGCGCGCCGCAGCCCTGGCACGTAGGGACCTGCTCTTCCACGGTACACAGTGTGCCAGGCGTTCGGGGCCCTGGCCACGGGCGCGTCTGCGCGACCTCGAAGCAACCATCGCCCGCTACGCCGTCGGGGCGTCCGGGCGTGGTATGAACGGAGAGCCATGAATCGCAAGCAACGCCGCACCGTCGAGGCCCAAGCGCGCCAAGGCAAAGCCCCGGGCAAGGAGGTTACCGCCGACGCCCCCACGCTCTGGATGCGCATCTACAACGCCGAAGCCGCCTCGGCGGCGCAGATCTTGGAACCCGGCGTGACCCCTGAGACGGTCGCCGCGACGATGGACAACGCCATCAACTTCGCCATGGGCTTCACCGACGAGCGCACGCCGGTGGCCTGCAGCGCCGGCTGTTACTACTGCTGCCACCAAAAGGTCGGCACGACAGCCCTCGAGATGGTGCACTTGGCCACGGAGATTCGTGCGCGCTACTCCCCGGAGGTGCAGGCGGAGTTCGTCGAGGGCTTGCGGAAGGTCGTCGAGCAGCGTGGCCCCGAGGACTCGACGCCCGTGCGCTGCAACTTCTTGGACGACAAGGACGCGTGCCGAATCTACGAGATCCGGCCGCTCGCGTGCCGCAGCGTGACCTCGACGACGTCGGAGCCCTGCCGCGCCTGGCTCGAAGACGGCATGGCCACCGGAAAGGTCGCCGATCGCCGTCGGTACCACGGAGCGCAAGCCACGATGCACGGGCTCGACAAGGGCGCGACGGCGCTCGGCTACGAAGGCGGGTACATCGACTTTCACGGCGCGCTCCACCACGCGCTGTCGGGCGAGAAGGTCGTCGCCGATTGGTACGAAGGCAAGCGCGTCTTCTCCGCGAAGGCCATCCCACCGCGCATGCGCCGCTTGCCGGTGATTGGCTGAGGCTCGCGTCGGCGTCGGGCGCCGCTAAGACGGCGCTGAGGTGCTCGCCGCTGCGCCCGCGCGAGGCGTGCCGGCAGCGGTCCTCGCGACCTTTTTCGCCGCGGCGAGGAAGCGACCCGTGTGCGAGCCCTTCACGCGAGCCACCGCCTCTGGCGTGCCCTCGGCGACGATGAGGCCGCCACCGGCGCCGCCTTCGGGGCCCAAGTCGATGAGCCAATCGGCGGCGCGAATGACGTCGAGGTTGTGCTCCACCACGAGCACGCTGTTCTTCGCGTCGACGAGTCGCTCCAAGACCAAGAGGAGCCGCTTGACGTCCTCGAAGTGGAGGCCCGTCGTGGGCTCGTCGAGCACGTAGAGCGTGCGCCCCGTGTCGCGTCGTGAGAGCTCGCGTGACAGCTTGATGCGTTGCGCCTCGCCACCGGAGAGCGTCGTGGCCGGTTGCCCGAGGGCGATGTAGCCGAGGCCCACCTCGAAGAGCGTCGCGAGAATGCGCGCGACCGGGGGCACGTTGGCGAAGAGCGTGAGCGCGTCTTCTACCGACATCGCCAAGACGTCCGCGATGTTCTTGCCCTTGAAGGTCACGCGGAGCGTCGCCTCGTTGTACCGCTTGCCTTTGCACGTCTCGCAGGTGACATGGACGTCGGGCAAAAAGTGCATCTCGATGGCGCGAACACCGCCGCCTTCGCAGGCCTCGCAGCGGCCGCCCTTGACGTTGAAGGAGAATCGACCGGCGCTGTACCCGAACGCTCGGGCCTCCTTCGTCTGCGCGAAGACGTCGCGAATCAGGTCGAAGAGCTTCGTGTACGTCGCCGGGTTTGAGCGGGGCGTTCGACCGATGGGCTGCTGATCGATGACGATGATCTTGTCGAGGGCGTCGATGCCTTCGAGGTCGTCATGGGCGCCCACGCTCTCGTCGGCGCCCATCAGGTGATTGCGCAGCGCAGGCTCGAGGATCTGGCCCACGAGCGTTGACTTGCCGGCGCCGCTCACGCCGGTGACGGCGCACAGGACCCCGAGGGGGAACCGCGCCGAGATGCGCTGAAGGTTGTTCTCTCGAGCGCCTTTGACGGTGATGAAGCCCGACGGTGTGCGGCGCGGGTGCGGCGTCCAGACGGTCTTCTTGCCAGAGAGGTACTCGGCCGTGAGCGAGCCCTTCGCCTTCATGATGTCGGCCGGTGAACCTTGCGCCACCACGTGGCCGCCGAGGCGCCCCGCGCCGGGGCCAAAGTCGAGCACGTGATCGGCCGCGAGGATCGTCTCGGCGTCGTGTTCGACGACGATGACGCTATTGCCCAGATCGCGGAGCCGCTCGAGCGTCGCGACGAGGCGCATGTTGTCGCGCGGGTGAAGGCCGATGGACGGCTCATCGAGCACGTACATCACGCCCGACAGCTCGCTGCCGAGCTGCGCCGCCAAGCGAATGCGCTGTGCCTCCCCGCCGGACAGCGACGCAGTAGCCCGCTCGAGCGTCAGGTACTCGAGGCCCACGTCGAGCAAGAAGTCGAGCCGGTGACGAATCTCCTTGAGCGCCTCCGACGCGATCTCGCGCCGCGCCCCCTCGAGCTCGAGCTCTCCGAAGAAGCGGCGCGCCGCCTTGATGGTCATGCCGAGGACCGTGGGAAGGCTCGTCTCCCCGAGGAAGATGGCCCGCGCCTCGGGCCGAAGGCGCACGCCCTTGCAGCCGCGGCAGGGCGCCTCCCTTAGGTACTTCTTGTACTTCTCACGCATCGCATCGGAGCTCGTGCCCTCGAAGCGGCGCATCAGTTGAGGGCACAAGCCCTCCCAGCGCATGGCCCACGAGCCTTGGCTGTGCTTGCCCGTCCACTCGACCTCGATGCGCGTCTCGCCGGTGCCCCACAAGAGCAGCTCGCGCTTCTTCGGCGGGAGCTTCTTCCAGGGCACGTCGCGCGGGACGCCGAGCTTGTTCGTGAGGGCGTGGACGATGCGGCCGGTCCAGCCGGAGCCTTCGGCCACGTTGCGCCACGGCTCAACGGCGCCTTCGTCGATGGTGAGCGACGGATCGGGGACGACCCGCGAGGCGTCGACCTCGAGGCGCGTGCCGAGGCCGCTGCAGTCGGGGCACATGCCGAGCGGGGAGTTGTAGCTGAGCATCTGCGGCGTCGGCTCGGGGAGCGACGTCTTGCACTTCGGGCACGAGCGCTCTTCGGAGAACACGCGGGCGCCCTTACCCTCGAGCTCAGCGATCATGCGGCCGCCGCCGGCGCGCAGCGAGGTCTCGACGGCGTCGGTGAGGCGCGCGCGCGCTTCGTCGTCGACCGTCAGGCGGTCGATGACCAGCTCGATGGTGTGCTTCTTCGGCTTGTCGAGGGCCGGCGCTTCTTCGAGGCGAACGATGGCGCCGTTGATGCGCGCGCGGACGAAGCCTTTCTGCTTCAAGTCATCGATAACGTCTTTGAACTCGCCCTTCCGGTGCTCGATGACGGGCGCGAAGAGCTGGAGCTTGGTGCCCTTGGGGAGCGACGCGAGCTCCGTCGCGATTTCGCCGGCGCTCCGGCCTTGCACCGCGCCGCCGCAGCGGTGGCAGCGCTGCTCGCCGACGCGAGCGAAGAGCACGCGCAGGTAGTCGTAGATCTCAGTGACGGTGCCGACCGTCGATCGAGGGTTCGACGACGCGGTCTTCTGTTCGATGGCGACCGTCGGGCAGAGGCCCCGGATGTGATCGTATTTGGGCTTCTCGAGCTGCCCCAAAAATTGCCTCGCGTAGGTCGACAGCGATTCGACGTAGCGACGCTGCCCTTCGGCGTAGATCGTGTCGAAGGCGAGGGACGACTTGCCTGAGCCGGAGACGCCGGTGAAGACCACGAGCTTGTGCTTCGGGATCGACACCTCGATGCCGGCGAGGTTGTGCTCGCGTGCGCCGCGGATGGACAGCGTGTCGACGGTGGAGGGACCGGTGGAGCGGGAAGATGGGCGAGCGGTCACGGGCCCGGCAGCGTAGCGCAACGCACGCTCGAAACGCGCGCTCGAACGTGCGCGAATCGCGCGCGCGTCACGCCAAACGGCGCGCGCGCTTGCTCAAAGGCCCGCCGTGGAAATCGCGCCGCTGTTCACAGCCTCAAAATCCGAGCCGTGGATCTGATTGAAGGCCGACTGAATGCCGCTCTGAATCGTCGACCAGCCGTCGTTCATGTCGCCTGTGATGTACCAATTGGAGCCGTTGTCCGCGAGGATCAGGCCGTAGGTCTTCATGGCCGTGATGAGCGTCTGAGCGGCGGGGCTCGCGCCGGCGACCGTCTTTCCAGCCTTGAGTCGAACGCGGAGACCCATCGGGGGCAGCGACGCGTTCGCAGAGCCGGCGGCGTGCGTCGCCGGGTGGATGTAGCCCTGCTGCGTGCTGCCAACGGTGAAGCGAAGGGCGTGTTTCACGGCTCCTGCCGTGACCTCCGCGTAGCGCACCAGACCCGGCAAGATCGGCAGGCCGGCAGCGTCACCCGACGTCCAACCGTCGGGCCGGAGGGCGTTGCTGTTCAAGTGAAAGATGGCGCCGTTGGCCGCCGTGAAGCCGCTGCCCGTGTAGTTCTGCGTCTTGTAGAGCTCGTAGAGCGTGCAGTTGGTCGGCGCGCCCGTCGTGTCGAGGAAGAGCAGGTGTCGATCGGCGCCGGAGGCCGCCGAAGGCCCGCCCTCGATGAGCGACGTTGTCGGGATCGGGTAGCAGAAGTTCCCGCCGGCGCCGGGGCAGAGCAGCTTGTCGCTCTCCTTGGGTCCCCACGACGTGGTCCAGGTGAGCACTTGCGGCGTGCCCGGCGCGCCCGAGTTGATGGGGATCCCGTATTGCTCCGCGCTCGTGCCCCAGTCGGCGTGAAGGCCCGTCGCCGGGCCCATGTTCGCAATGAACGTCGCGCTCTGCGCATGAACCGCGTCCGTTGAGATGTTCTTGTTCCACGCGTTGGACGGCGGATAGATGTCGCAGCCCGCGACCTTCGGCGAGACGGTTGTGGCGGGTGCTGGCGTCGTCGGGTTGGTGGTTGGTGTCGGTGACGTGGGCGTGCCCGTCGGCGACGTGGAGCCCGTTGGAGACGTCGAGCCGGTTGGCGATCCCGTTGGCGAAGCCGACCCCGTCGCCGTTCCGGTCCCTGAGCCGCCGCCGCTCGAGTTGCCGGCGCCGTTGGTGTTGCCCTCGCCCGGTCCAGCGACCTCGTCGTCGGCGCTGCATGCCGTCTGCAGCGCCGGTGCCAACATAAACAGCAAGGCCGCGCTCAGAGGAAGGTGAAAGCGGAGTCGCCGCGAAGCAGGACGAGAGACCATGGCGATCAATATGCCACGCGTTCGGAGCCGGGCATGATTGGGAAAATTCCAGAGAGACTGCTCCCGTGCGTCGTCGCAAAGCTGAAGGCTCGCGCGCGCTAGGCGCAGCGCTTCGCGTCGACGTCGCGCGCGAACCGTACGATGCGTTCGACGACGTGCCGCGGCGCATCGAGGTGAGGGCAGTGCCCCATCCCTTCCGGATGCTCGACCTCCGCGTGCGCTGGCAGATGCTCACGGAACGTCTCGAGCATCACGGCGGGCAAAATGCGCTCCGACGCGCCCCACAGAAAGAGCGTCGGCACGTTGAGCCCATTGAGCTCGTGAGGTTCGAGGCCGTGTTCGGGCGTCACGCTCTCCAGCAAGTGTCGCACGACGGGGCGGCTCATCTGCGAGCGCACCTCACGCGCCAGGAGCGCAAGGAGGGGCGGCCTCCGATGGTAGAGCCGCTCTAGGAACCGACGACTGTCACGGTTGGTGTCGAAGTGGAACGTTCTCTTCAGCTCATCGAGCTCCGCGGCCGGCAGCTTGAGCCCCGCCGGCGAGAGCAAGACGAGGCCGAGGACCTTCTCGGGGCGCGCCAGCGCGTAGTGGAGCGCCACGGCGCCGCCGAGCGAGTTGCCGCAGACAATCGCGGGCTCGGGCAAGAGCGCGTCGAGCGCTTCCGTCATCACGTCCATCAGCTTGTCCGGTGTCATCGGGAACGGCGGGGCCGGGCTGAAGCCGTGCCCCGGCATCTCCGGCGCGACGACGCGCCGCACGTGCGGCTGCACACCCGCGAGGACGCGCGCGAAGGCGGCCGCCGCGGAGCCGATTCCGTGGAGCACGGCGAGCGGCGGCAGCGCCCCGTGGCCGTCGGCTTCGTAGGCGTGCACCTGGGCGCCCCCGACGGCGATGACGCGGCTCGAGAATCCGCGGCGCCGAAGCGCGATGCGCGCCACGCGCTCGGCGAGCGGCAAGAGGAAGGGCATGACGGAGGTTAGCCGATCAAGCGCCGCGAGGCTCGCGCGGCGGCTCGTCCCGCGGTTCGGCGTGCGGGCGCACCAGATCGTGACGAAGCGACGCGAGGTCCGGCGCGCCGGCGAGCGCCATCGAACGGCACAGCTCCGCGTGCAAGAGCTCGAGGATGGTGCGCACGCCCTCGCGTCCTCCGACGGTGAGGCCCCAGATCACGGGCCGGCCCACGAAGACAGCGTCGGCGCCACGCGCCAGCGCGATAAGCGCATGGGTGCCGGAGCGAATGCCGCCGTCGACGACGACCGGCACGCGTCCGGCGGCAGCCGCGCGGACCTCAGGCAAGACGTCGAGCGTCGCCGGCGCAAAGTCGAGCTGCCGCCCCCCGTGGTTCGACACCCAGATGGCCGCCGCGCCAACGTCGATGGCGCGCCGCGCGTCGTCGCCGCGGACGATGCCCTTGACGACGATGGGGAGCGGCGCCGCGCGCTTCACGAGCGCTTCGAGGTCGGTGATTGAGAAGGACGGATCGTGTCGCGCCGCCACGTACCGCGCGAGCTCCGATCCATCGCCGTCTTTGAGCGCGTCGGGGATGGCCTCCTTGAGGTTCTCCATCGCGAGGCCGCGCGGGAGCGCGAAGCCGTTCTGCACGTCGCGGACGCGGCGGCCCAAGACTGGCGCGTCGACGGTGACCGCGATGGCGGAATAGGCGGCGGCGCGCGCGCGCTCGACGAGCCGATCGGTGAACGCACGATCGCGGTGGACGTAGAGCTGAAACCACCGTGGCCCCTTGGGCGTGACGGCGGCGATGTCTTCGAGCGACGTCGTGGCGAGGCTCGAGACGACGAAAAGCGAGCCCGCATCGGCGGTGCCGCCGGCCGACGCGGCTTCGCCACCCACGTGCGCCATGCGGTGGTACGCGGTCGGCGCCACGAGGATGGGGGTCTTGAGCTCGTGGCCGAGGAGCGTCGTCGTCGTGTTCGCTGCGCCGACGTCCACGAGCGTGCGGTAGTGAATCGCGTAGCGCGCATACGCCTCGCGGTTTCGATGCAGCGAGTGCTCTTCGTCGGCGCCGGAGCGAAAGTAGTCGTAGGCCATCGGCACGAGGCGTGCGCGCGCCGCGCGCTCCCAGTCGTCGACGGTCACGAGGGGGCCTTGTGCACCTTGGGCCATGAGGCGAAGGTATCGCGAAAAGTTGTTGCCCGAGCGCGCGAGCGAACCGCGAGCCCCGGGCGACATCGGCTAGACACATCAGCTAGACTTTCGCTCCTCATGGGCAAGGTGAAGCGAGCGGCCGTCGTGCTGGGAGGAGCCGTGGCCCTTGCCGTTCCGGTTGTCGCGGGCTTTGGGTGCGTTGCGCAGCGTGGGGGCGAGGCCATCCCCCTCGAACGCCGCACGTTCCAGGAGGTCCCGCCTCCGCCCGACCCAACCTTCAAGGCGAAGGTCGACGCCGGCGAGCCTGATGCGGAGGTGGACGCGGCGGTGCCCAAGCCCCACCCGAAAGGCGGTCCCGCTGCCGGCGCTTGGAAGGGCGGCCCGCCGTCGGGGGCGCTTGAGCAGCTCGGCTCCGAGTGGAAGCGCATCAGGCCACTGCCCATGACCGAATACGACGTGAACCACACGAAGGGTCGCAAGCGTCAGATCATGAACGAGCTCGGGCAGAAGCTCGTGAACGCCTCACGCGACACGGTCCTGCGGATCATGGGCCAGCCCGACAGCGTGGTGCGTTCGGGTGCGAAGGACTGGGGGCCGACGGGCCGGCAAGATGGCCGCGCGGCCGAGCGGCTCCTCTACCAATGGCGTGGCTGGAAGGATCACCTCATCTTTGAGGTCGACGGCCAAGGGCGCGTGCTCCGCTCCGAGTGGGTCCTCTCGCGCGAGTAGCGAAAAAAAGAGGAGGAGGCCGACCGCGATGGCTCGACCTCCTCCAAAGGGTTGCTAGAGCGCACGCGTCCCGCACGCGCCAGACGGCTCAGGCGACTTGTTGCTCGTGACCCGTGCTCTCGAGCTTCGGGGGCACGCCCGAGCGCCGGTTTGAGCTCACGCCGCAAACGACGCGGAACTCGACGGGGCTCATGCCGCAGCGCTGACGGAACGCGCGGTGGAAGTTGCGGACGTCGTCGAAGCCGACGCGCGCGGCGATCTCGCTGACGAGCATCTCCGGCGCCTCGATGAGCAAGCGGCCCGCCTCGACGAGGCGCCGACGGACGCGGTACGCGATGGGCGACAGGCCGTAGCGGCGCGCGAAGGCGCGCGAGAACGTGTCAGGCTTCATGGTCGCCATTTCGGCGAGGTGAGCGAGGTAGAGCGGGGCGGCGGGGTTGCGATCGATCTCGAGCTTGACCCGCGCGATGGCGTCGGGCCGAAGGACCTCACCGTGCACCGTCACGAAGTTGCGAAGCGCGGCTTCGACTTCGGCTTGGGGGAGGGGAGCGCCACGCTCTTTGGCGTAGAGGAAGCTGACGGCGAAGTCGACGAACGACGCGTCGTCGACGAGGGTCTTCGCGAACCGGAACTCGGGCACGCCGAGGTGTTCGGCTGAGGGCACGCCGAAGCCCACCATCTTGCCGGCGCCCAGCTCGCCGCCGTAGCGCATCTCGAAGAGCGAGCCGCGCGTGTAGGTGATGATGCCGCGCTCCTTCGCGATGACCTCGCTCCCGCCGTGAGGCGTAAACGAGAAGCTCCCGCTCAGCGAGACGGCGACCTCGTGGTACGCCGCCATGGCGTCTTTGCGGGCAACGAGCTCGTGGTTCCAGTGGTTCAGCGACCACCCGTAAACCGCGGGCCCAATCCATTCGCCTTCGTACTTTTGTTGGTCGAGGTTCACGAAGGGGTGTTCAGCAACCCTTGGGCCACGAAACACCCCCCGCCCAACTGCTGGAAAACTATGCGAAGGTCCCGAATCCGCCGGCCACCGCCGGCACCATGAGGCAACCGGTTGCAACGGGACGTCGGGCGGTCCAGGCCGCGGATTGCAGCGGTAAACCAAGCGATTCGGGGGCTCGGCCTAATTGCTGCTAACTCGGGCAGATTGCGCCTCGGCGGGCGCTTGCGTGGAGGGGGCCGGCGGCGCTGCTGGTGGTCCGTAGGTGGTTGCGGGACCGGCGGAGGAAATCGCCGTTGACAGAGGCCGAGCGTCTGGTGCATCTTCCCGGGCCTTCGCGGGAGTAACTCAGTGGTAGAGTGCCACCTTGCCAAGGTGGACGTCGAGGGTTCAAATCCCTTCTCCCGCTCTATGCTTGAGGCCAAGACCTGACGGGTCTTGGCCTCTTCGCTTTGTCAGGGCTTCTGTCTTTCCGTGTACTCGTCCGGCTGCGCGGACGAAGCGTCCGCTCCGCAACGGACTCGTACAGGAAAGAGCAAATCCCGGCGGCGGGTCGCGCCCTCTGCCCGTGAAGCGTGCCCGTGCCCGTGGACGACGTGCTCTCTCCCGCTCTCTCCGTCTCAGCGCCCTTGAGAATCCGCGGCGCGCGCTGACGCCTAGCTCTCCACCCACCGCGTGCGCCAGGCGGGCTCGGTCTCGGAGATTGGGTCGAACATCTGGGGGTCGATGGTCCTGCCCTCGGGCCAGTCTTCTACGATCGCGAGCGCTCGCTCATGCCACTCCGCTTCCTCGGCAACGCCCTCTTCGTCGCCCATGTTGCTGATGGTCTGGAGCGCCCACGTCGCGGCAAGGGCGGCCGACTTGCCCCTCTCGTCGAAAAGGACATCGAGCGCGCAGGCCACCGCACTGCATGCGCAGTGCTCGGACCGCCCTCCGAGTTCGGGATCGGGATACGGGGCGGCTCCCGACGCGAACACCCACGCCAGGCTCAGCGCCTCTTCAAGAGCCTCCGTCGGCCCGTCGCTCTTGCACAGCTCGTGGATGATGAGAATTCGTCCCACGCAAGCCGCCCCGAAGGCCACGCGAAGAGGGCGGCGCACCACCTGCAATCGGTTCGCAAGCACCTCGTAGTCCACCGACGCAACCTCCGCCAAGACGCTACACCACCAGCTAGCGTCGCGGTACCGACCGGAGGAGGCGCGCAGGAGAGAGAGCCATGCGTCCGGATGGTCCGCTCGCCCCTGCGCGTGCGCAGGACAGCATCGGCTGACACAGTCCGTCGTCGCGGCCACCGTCGCGTCCCTGCCCGATGCGCCCGCAGCTTTGGCCCCTCGTAGTCCTCGGACTCTCCTGCTCCGACGCGGCACCAAGCGCCGTGGCTGTGCCTGAGGCCTTCGAGTCGGACGATCCGGCGCCGACTCGAATGAGTCACGATTACGGGAGCGGACCCGAGGCGGGCAAGGGCGGCTTCGACGATCCAGGCTCTGTGCCGGCTCCGGGCGGACCACGGCTCGTGAAGATGGAAGGCACGCGGCTCTACGCAGCCACGGAGGCGTCGCTCCACGTGGTCGACCTCACTGATCCTGATCGGCCGGAGATTCTCGCGCGCCGACCTCTCAACGGCGTGCCGTCTGCGCTCTACGTGCGCGGCAGCGTGGTGGTGGTCGTGACGCGGGCGCCGAACGCGCCGGCGCCGGGAGAGAGCGAACTCGTCACCTTTGACGCCAGCGTGCCTTCCGAGCTTGTCGAGACGGGCCGGCGCGTGCTCCCCGGGTTCGTCTCGTGGCTCGAGCCGATGGGCGACACGCTCGTCGCCGTCAGCGCCGCGTGGGGCCCATACTCCGACGCCGGGACGCCCTTCAAGACGTACGTCGCGACGTATCGCGTGGCGCCCAGCGGGCTCGCGCCACTGGGCGAGCTTCCCGTCGAGGGCGCCTTCACGCCCGCCGTGACCGGCGGGCGCCTCTATCTGTTTGGCTCGTCGGGAGATGCGCCGTCGAGGCTTCAGCTCTTGGCGGTTGGCGCCGACGGTGCGCTTTCTCTGGGAGCGACCCTCACGGCGCAAGGCGCCGTCTCCCACCCCTCGCTACTCCACGAGGAAGCGGGGATCCTCCGCGTGATCAGCCAAGAGGCGGGCCCCTTCGGGGATCGCGACGGCCCGCTCGTCATCGAAACCTTCGCGACGTCCGGCCCGGCGAGCCCGGAGCGGCGCGGCGTCGCGGCCATGCCCGTGGCGGAAGGTCAACGCGCCCTCTCCGCCGGTTTTACTGGGACGCGCGCCTACGTCACCTTGGGCCCTCCGGGGCGGCTCGTGGCCGTCGACCTCACCAACCCCACGGCGCCAGCCTTTGGGGCTTCCCTCGACATGCCTGCGCCGGGCGCCGTGTACGGGCTTGAGGGCGACCGGCTCGTCGTCGCTGGCGGCTCGACAGTTGCACTCTACAACGTGGATGCCGGCGTCCCGCCGCGGCTGTTGTCAGAGCTCTCCGTTCCTGGCGAGGCCGTCTCCGTCGCAGCCATCGAGCGGAGCGGTACGACGCTCGCCGTGCCTTTTGCGAGCGGGAGGCTCGGCGATGGCTCCTGCGCGCCGCGCGGCGGCGTGCAGGTCCTCGACCTCGGTCGCGACGCGCTCAGCGCGCGCGGCGTCGCTCGACCCGAAGGGGCGCCCCAGCGGGCCCTCTTCGTCGGGACACGTCTCGTGACAACCTCCGACCGCGTCGTGGCCACCTTCGACGCAGCCACGCAGCCGACGCCGGCCCTCGTCGCCGAAGCCCCGTTGACGCGACCGGTGCTCGCGACCGCCGCTCGTGGCGACCGCGCTCTGATCCTCGGCACGCAGGGATCGTCGCTCGTGCTGCGCACGGCTACGGCGTCGGCGCCCGAGGCAACGCTCGGCAGCCTCGTGATTCCCGAGCCCGACGGGAGAAGCGTCTGCGGGACGCTTGCCGACAGCATCGGGTACCGCCAGGCGCGTCTGTTCTTCGTGAGTGACGCGGTGGCCGTCCTCGCGGCGCCGAGAATGGTGTCGTTTGGGGCTCCCAAGACCTTCGTAGCGGCCGCCTTTGACGTGGTTGATCCGCGAGCGCCGCGTCTCCTTGGTCGCGTCGAAGTTGGCACCGCGCCGCTGGGCAGGACCGACGTAGCCGGGGCCGGCCTGTTCGACGCGTATCGCGCCACTCGGTACTACGAAGGCGCCATCGCCGCCGTCGACGATGGTGTCGTGGCGGTCGGCTCGAAGGTCGCGTTCCTCGAGATCGTGTACGCGCGAGAGGCCGACCGCGAGCGCGTGTTACCCAGGCGGACCCTGCGAGTCGTCGACTTCGCAAATCCTTCGGCGCCGGTCGTCGCTCCTCCCATCGAGCTGCCCGCCAGTCTCGGCGTCACGCCCCTGGTCGCGGCCGGAGGGATTGTGCTCACGAGTCGCTGGTCGACCTCCGACGCGACGCCCGGCAAGGTCCGCTTTTTCGTCGATCGCATCGATCTGCGCGAGGCGACACCGGTGCTGCTCTCGTCGTTCAACACCCCGGGCTCGCTTGTGGCGGTGGGGGACGCCCCGCCACGATTCATCACTGCCGACTATGCGGTCGAACGGACACCCTCGACGGGGTTTTGCTTCAGCGAAGGCGCCAACGACTTCTTCACCAAGGAGTGTGTGAAGGCTTCACGCATCTTCAAGCTCGTCGATGTCGTCGACGGCGGCGTGACGCTGCGCGACGGCTGGACGCCGGCGTTCCGTTCCGCGGGCGCAGTCGTTGTCGGCAACGATCGCGTGCACCTGCACGACGCGCAGCGAGGGGCCTCCGTATCGATTTCGGGCCTTGCGAGCGGCAGGCTCGGCGTCGCGAGCGAGGTCGAGTTCGCCGCGCCGCCGCGATCGGCGTCGGGCGAGCGGGTCGCCGCCTGGGACGAGCAACGCTTGCGCGTCTACGATACGGCCTCCAACCCGGCGACGCCGCTTGCCGAACGGCGCCTGCCGCCAGGCGCGGACTGGATCGCATTCACGTGGTTCGACGCCGGGGGTGGCCTGGCCGCGCTCGGTGACCGCGGGCTCGAGCACCTCCCGTGAGCCTGCGATGCGCGGGAGCGCGAACGCAGGCGGCAGGTGCCCACGTGCTGCGCCGCCAACGACTCGGCCCGACCTACGTGCCGTACGCCCAGCGCCCCGAGCAGGGATGGCCATACGCGCCACGGTTGCCCTAACCTGCATGCCCTTCGCGCCCCTCCGGCGTGCGTCTACACCATGACTCGCTCCCGCCTCTTGTTTGTTGTCCCACTTGCGTGGCTTGGCTCCGGCTGCGCCGCGGCGCCGTGTCCGGCGGCGCGTGGGGCTCAGGTCGCGCAGCTCGCCACGGAGCCGGGCTTCGAGTCCGTGGCCTTCCTCATCGGCGACTGGGACGGGACGTCTGCCGATGGGCGCTTCGATGAGCATTGGATCGCGCCGCGCGGTGGCGTCATGCTCGGCCTCGGCCGGGAGGTCGACGCTGAAGGCAAAGCGAGGTTCTTCGAACTCATGAGGATCGAGCGTCGGGGCACCGACCTGGTGCTCATGCCCCACCCGATGGGTAAGGCCGCCAAGGACTTCAGGCTGACCCGCGCGACGGCTGGCGCCGTCGTCTTCGAGAACGCCGGAGACGATCGCGTGGCGCGGATCTCCTACGCGGCCAAGGGCGACGAGCTCGTGGTGCGCATCGAGTTCCGCGCCAACGGTCACATCGACGAGGTGCGCATGCGGCGCACCGGGCGCTGAGCGGCCGCGGTCATCGCCGCGCATCGTCACTCATCGCCACGCTGCTCCCGTTGATCCCCACGCCCGTGTCGCCGCCCGCGCTCTTTTTGGGACCGCGAGCGACGACTCCGGGGGCGCGAGCCCGTGTCAGGGCTGCGGCGGCTTGATGGGAGCGATCGCGGCGAGGCCGAGTTGGTTTGCCACGAACAGCGCCTCATCGACGGCCTCGGCCCGCCCGTTGTGCCCGACGTTCTCGTGTTCGAGGAGATAGACCGGCGCCGTCGCACCGGCGAGACCTTGCATGGCCTTCACGAAGCGCCCCGTGTGCTGCGACGAGACGCGCGCGTCGTATTGCGCAGCAAAGGCCATCATCGGCTTCGTGCGCGCGGGCGTGAGCTTGCCGATGTTCTCGAGCGGGCTCCACGCCTCCAGCGCGGCGTAGTGCTTCTTGTCGTGGATCACGAAGCCCCGGTCGTCGCGACGGAAGCCCATGTCGTCGAAGTAGACCCAACCTCGCTCCTTCTCGAGTTGGGCCGGCACGCTCGATACGCTCACGACGGGGGTGAACACCTTGAACTCGTCGGGGAAGTGCACGTATGCGCCCATGGTCATCATGCCGCCGTAGGAGCGGCCCGACAGGACGACGCGGTCGGTGATCGAGGGATACTCGGCCTTCAAGAAGCGGCTCGCCGCAACGATGTCGTTGAAGCTGATCCACTTGTCGAAGGTTCCCGGGAGCTGCCAGTCGAGCCCGAACTCGCCACCACCGCGAATGGCGGCGAGCGCCACGGCTCCACCCATCTCGAGCATCAGCTGGAACTTGCGATTGAACTGCGGGCCGTTCAGCGCGCCGATGTTTCCGTAGACATAGAGGTACGCCCACGAGGGGGGCGCCGGCGCGTCGGCGCGCGAGAAAACCCAGATGGGAACGGAGGCGCCGTCGGCGCTCGGGTACGAGCGGAACTCGACCTTCACCTTCGAGCCGTCGAACGGCACGCTCTTTCCGGGCAGCCTCTGGATCACGTCGCCGAGGGTGTCGAGCTTGAAGGTCTCAGCGGGCGTCGTGGCCGTCTGGTAGGTGAAATACCCGAAGCGCGAGCCGTCGCCGCCGGTGACGGCGCCCAGCGTGCCCTGGGCTGGCATCGCGTGATCAGCCGGTCGAAACTCCGCCTTCTTCACGCCCGCTAGGTCGAAGACCTCGGCGGTGATCTCGAGCGTCGGGCTCAGGTACTGAAGCACCAGGCGCTCGCCGATGAGCTGAGCCACGCTGAGCACGTTGTTGGCATGAGGTGGCACGACCGTCGTGCGCTGCTCGGTCACGACGTCGATGGCATCGACGCCATACCTTCCGCCTTGCGCCGAGGTGCGAAGGTAGATCTTCGAGCCACGCGCGCCCAAGAAGCGCCCGTACTCATCCTTGGGTGTCACCAGGGGCTTGGTCTGCCAGCTCTCGCCTGTCGCCCCGTTTCCGCTCTTCTTCGCCACGATGATGGCGAGCGGGACGTCCGCGCCGATGGATCGGTAGATGACCGCCGTGGTCGCGTCGACCGCCTGCGCGTTGTACTTAATCGTCTTGGGGAGCTCGGCGTCCTCGAAGACGACGGAATCGCTCCCGGCGTCGGCGCCGAGCCGGTGGTACTTGATCTGCGGCTGCCTCTTGCCGCTCTCGTCCTCGGCAGCGGTGAGCCAGTTTGCGTAGTAGAGGCCTTCCGAGTCGGCGTCCCAGTTCATGTTGTCCCCGCCGGAGCTCTTGATCACGAAGGGGCCCGCCAGCTCGCGCAGGTCGTCCATGGCGAGCACCTTCCACGTCGTCCAGTCGGAGCCGAACTTGGCGAACCCGTACGCGAGCTTCGCGCCGTCGGGGCTGAGGCGAAACTCCGTGACGGCAGCGCCGGTGCCGAGGGTTGCCGCGTCGACGAGCGTGCGGTCCGGCGCGCCCGCGAGGAGGAGGGAGCCCTTCGAGGTGAAGAACTCGCGACCGAACTGATCGGTTCGAACGGACGCGTTGCCGGGCGCGAGCTCGGCGTACCGCGCTTTCACGGCGGCCTGCAGCGCGGCGTTGGTAGAGAGCAGGGCGCGGCTTCGCTGGTTCTGCTCCGTGACCCACGTCGCGTAGTCGGGATCTTGGGGCAGGTCTGCGTGTCCGAGCGCGGACGACGCGCCCGGCTCTGCGCTCTCGCGAGCGCCGCCGCACCCTTGTGTCGCGGTGGCGAGCAGCGCTCCGGCAGCGATGAGTACCGTGAGGGTGCCGAGCGTGACCCGCCCGAACGACTGCATGACAATGCGGCTAGCCATGTTGATTCCGATCTCCCCGCGGCGATGGCCGCGCGTTCGGCCGGCTGCAATCGACGCGCCACGGGAGAACCCTGCGATTTGCGCGTCCGGGCCGCGCCTCGCGCCCCTACGCTCGACGGGGGCAGGGAGCCGTCGACCATGAGCGGAGGGCGCCACGCTCAGACGAGGTTGCTCTTCAAGGTCGCGGCCCTTCGCCGCATGCGCAACGGCGGTTCGCCTTATCGCGCCAGGTAGTGGGCGCGCGCGCGCTGGACAGGGAGCGCCTTGTTGTAGATGGCCAGCTCGTCGAGCTCTCCGTCGAAGGCACCACCCACGACAAGCGGCTCCGCGTGATTGGTCGGTAGCGCGGGAACGGGCACCGACGAGGTGTGCACGCCGTCGAGGATCAGGCGAATCGTGGCGCCGTCGAAGGTGCCGACCAAGTGGTGCCATTCGGTAAGCAGGCCGCTGTCGAGTGGAGGGGTTCCGGTCGGGAATCCCGCGTCCAGAAGGCCGCTGAAGGTCAGGTCGCCGATAGAGATGTCGCTCGCGTCCTTGCCCCCAACCGTGAACCCAACCAGCGCGCCGAAGAGGCCCAAGCCGTAGCCGTTCGACCCCTCGAATTTGAACGCGATGAGGCGCTGCGTGGCAACGGCCGTCTTGGCCTTGAACCAAACCTCGAGACTGAAGGCCGCACCGAGAGCGAAGTCGAAGCGATCGCCGGCTGTCAGGTAGTCGAACTCGGTGCCGGGAAATGACGCGCTGGTGCCTACGGCGCCCGCCGCCCCGAACCCGATGGTCCCGACGAGGTTGAGCGGCGCCCCGCCGACGCTGCTCGCCGCGAACAAGGTGCCGGGCGACTCATCGAGCGGAAAATAGGCCAACGGCCTGTCCTTCAGCACCTCGTCACGGTACGAGCCGGCGTCGACGGAGGACGCGTCCGTCGCGTCTTGAACGACGACGTCAGCGGCGTCTGCGGTCGGCAGGACGACGTCGGGAGCGCTGACCTCGACCGCACCGTCGCTCGCGTCGGGGGAAGGTGTCTGCCCGTAGGTGTCGCTCAGTCCGTCGAACGACTGAATGAACGAGCACGCCGGGCCCGCGAGCAGCGAGCCGAGAACGATCAGGCGAGGAAGGAGCTTCGAGCGCATGGGGCGGCCCGGGACCGCGCTGCAGCCTACACCAACGCGCCGCGCGGTGCCGCCACCAGGATGGGCTCGTCAACAACCGGGCTAGGCTAGCGGCAGGTCGTCGTCGGCGCTGCCGCCGCATCGCTCCCGCCGGCGTGATGGCGGAGTTCTCGACCCCAGCAAGAGCGCTCCCACGTGCGCGTCGCGAACATTGCGCCTAGACTCCGGGCATGTGGTTTCCCGTGGAGCAGCCCTGGCAATACCGCGTCCTTGATCGCCTCCCCCCGGGCGTCGATGTCGCGCAGCTCGAGCAGGCTCTCCGCATGACCCCCACCGAGCGCGTTGAGGCCATGTGCCGCCTGGTCGAGTTCGCCGAGCTCGTCCAGCGCGCCCGCCAGTCCGGCGGAACGCGATGACCGACTTCTCCGAGTTCTTCCGCCGGCTCAGCGATGAGCACGTAGAGTTTGTCGTCATCGGCGGACTCGCGGTGATTTCTCATGGCCACGTGCGTGCGACGCTCGACCTCGACATCTGCTACGCGCGTACACCAGAGAACCTCGAACGGCTGGTGCGCGCGCTCGCGGAGCTGCGCCCTCGCTTGCGTGGCGCTCCCGCCGAACTTCCCTTCTTCTGGGATGTGCGGACGCTGAGGAACGGATTGAACTTCACGCTTACGACGACCGCGGGCGACATCGATGTCTTGGGCGAGGTTACGGGCCTCGGTGGCTACGGAGAGCTCGCGCTTCGTTCGGAGACGGTCGACCTCTACGGGACCAAGGTCAGGATCATGTCGCTGGCGGACCTCATCCGTTCGAAGGCCGCCGCGGGCCGCGCAAAGGATCTCGTCGACCTCGAAGCTCTGCGCCGCCTCGAGGCCAGCGCGAAGCGCGGCGAGTAGGCGACGGCGCGCCCGAGCCTCAGCCGAGCCCGCATTCCATGCGGGCTAGACCGGGTTACTCCGCAGCACGATGAGCTCGCCTTCGAGGCGCGCATCGACCGTTCGCTTCACGGTGCCGCGCACGCGCGGCTCGTACCGCACGCGGGTCGGCTCGCTTGTTATGCACACGACCTCGCTCGCGTCGTCGAGACCAAGGCTCCGGGCCGCCCCGTGTGATAGGAACAGCCAACCATGGCCAGCGCCTCCGATGTCTCGCTCCGGCAGCTCCAATACGTCGTCGCCGTGGCCGACACGTTGGGCTTCCACAAGGCGGCGCGGCAGTGCGCCGTCTCGCAGCCGAGCCTCAGCGCGCAGGTGAAGCAGCTCGAGGACGTGCTCGGCCTCCGCCTCTTCGAGCGCGACCGTCGCCGCGTGCTCGTCACGCCGGCCGGCCGCGACATCGTCGACCGCGCTCGTCGCGCGCTCCGCGAGGTCGAAGAGCTCGTGCGGGCGGCGGCCAAGCAGAGCGATCCCATGGCCGGCCCGGTTCGCATCGGCGTCATTCCCACGGTGGCGCCGTACCTCTTGCCGGAGGTGGTCCCGGCGATTCACGCGTCGTTCACGGGCCTGCGTCCGAGCTTCACGGAGACGAAGACCGAGACCATCGTGGCGAGCCTTGAAGCGGGCACGCTCGACCTCGGCCTCTTGGCGCTGGTGCCCGAGTTGGATGGCCTCGAGCATGCGGAGATCTGCGAAGACCGCTTCGTGGTCGCGCTCCCCAAGGACCACCCGCTCGCGAAGCGCAAGCTCCTGCGGCAGAGCGATCTCGAGGGCGAGTCCGTCTTGCTCTTGGATGATGGGCACTGCTTTCGGACCCAAGCCCTCGCTGTGTGCGAGCTCGCCGGCGCGGGCCGCGCCGAGCTCGCCGCGACGAGCCTCGCGACGTTGGCGCAAATGGTCTCGGTCGGTGCGGGGATCACGCTCCTGCCGAGCCTCGCGGTTGGCGTCGAGAACCGCCGCGGGCAGCTCGAAGTTCGTCGCCTCACGCCGGAGCCGTCGCGCACCCTCGCCGTCGTGTGGCGCGCCGGCTCCGTCTACGAAGGTGTAGGCCGCGCCTTGGCGCAGGTCATGAAAAAGGCGCTGCGCACCGCCGCGGCCTGACTGAGCTCCAACCCCGCGCGTCGCAAGTCTCGCGGAGCGCCGACCCCGCCCAGTGGTACGGTCGTTGCTTCGTTTTCGCGCGGCGTCCGTCCAACGACGGCGGAACGTCACAACCTCGGGAGGTCTTCATGTCACTTCGCTTTGGAATGGCTGCGGTTGCCGGTGGTCTCGCCCTCGTGGGCTCGATGCTGTTCGCTCCTGATGCGAAGGCCGGGCTCGAGTCCTGTGGCAACATCAACGTCAGCGCCGACGCAAAATGCACAGTCGTTGCGAAGGCCGAGTGCACTGGGCAATGCACGCCCGTGAAGATGGAAGTCGCCTGCGCAGGCAAGCTTGAGGCCTCATGCCGCGGCGAGTGCAACGTCGATGCGGAGGCGTCTTGCACCGGCTCATGCCAAGCCGATTGCACAGGTCAGTGCTCCGCCAACCCCGGCAGCCTCGACTGTTCGGCCAACTGCCAAGGCCGGTGCGAGGGCGATTGCTCCGGCAAGTGCTCCGCGGCCGCCAACAAGGGAGAGTGCGAGGCCTCCTGCAAGGCGAGCTGCAGCGGCTCGTGCAGCGCGCAGTGCACCGGCACGCCGCCGAGCGCGACCTGCGACGCCAAGTGCCAGGCGAGCTGCAAGGGCTCGTGCAAGGCGAAGGTCAACGTCGATTGCCAGGTGAGCTGCCAGTCGAAGGGCTACGTGAAGTGCAAGGGCGAGCTCGAAGGCGGCTGCAAGGTGCGCTGCGACGATCCCGAGGGCGCGCTCTTCTGCGACGGTCACTACGTCGACACCGGCAACAACCTCAAGAACTGCGTCGCCGCGCTCAACGCGGTCCTCAAGGTGAAGGTCAGCGCGAGCGGCAGCGCCGAGTGCGCTGGCAACGAGTGCTCCGCCGAGGGCAAAGCGGGCGTCGCGTGCGCTGTCTCCAACGGCGGCGACGCGCTCGATCCTCGCGTCTTCGCCCTGGGCCTCGGCTTCGTGGCCGTCGGCCTCGCGCGCCGTCGTCGCCGCAGCGCGTAGCCGCGCTGAGCGACCGCACTGAAACGAAAGGGGGCCCTCTGAGAGGGGCCCCTTTGCTCGTCTTGCTCGGAGAGACGGGTAGCCGATGGCGTTCGACCGTTGGTGGAGACCACTGATGAACAGGCTTCTTGTTCCTCGCCGGCGCACGCTGGAGACGCCCGTGAACCCGATTTCGCGACACCCCCGAACCATATCAGGCGCGGCCTTGGAGCGAGCCTCGTGAAGGGGACGCTCGGAGCCATTGCGCTCGTGGTGGCAAGCGGCGTGGTGTCGGCGGATGCCAGCGCCGACGTTAACGTGCGCGATCTGCCCGCGTGCCCGATGAAGGCCCCGCTGCGGGCCCGCGTCGCGGAGCTTAGCGGTCTCAGCGATGTCGGTGACGGGGCGGCGATCGATGTCGACGTCGCCATCGAAACGTTTCCGAATGGCTACCGTGCGCGCCTCGTCATGCGCGCCCCCGCCGCTGGCGAGCGCACCCTCGAAGAGTCTTCGTGCGAAGCCCTCACGGAGGCGGTCGCCCTCGTTGTGTCAATGAGTTCGGTGCCCATGGCTGGCGCAAAAGACAGCGAGCCTTCCGAGCGGACCGAGGCCGCGAGCGCAGCCGACACGAGAGGCGCGGGCGAGGCGCCAAGTCGTGAGCTGCGAGCGCAAGGGCACCTCGCAGGACTGCTCGACACCGCCACCCTGCCAGGCGCGGCCGCCGGGCTCAAAGCCGGCGGAGGCGTCGCACAAGGACGGCTCCGCCTTGAGCTCGAGGTGCACGGGCTTTTGTCACGACGCGGCGAGGTCGCTGGTGCGCCTGGCATAGACGGCGAGTTTTCGCTACTCAGCGTCGAAACTCATGGATGTTTCGACGTTCCGAAGGCCGAGGCCCTGTCGCTCGCGCCTTGCCTAAGCGTCATGCTTCAACGGCTCGCGGTGAGCGGCGTCGGCGGTGGGGGCACGATCGATGACGCATCGGTGTATGGAGCCGCGGCGGCAGGCCTCGAGCTTCGCATGCCCGTGGCGGGCGTGTTCGCTCTACGCGCCGGCGTGGAAGCCGCCGTGCCCTTCGCTCGACAGAGCTTCGTCGTCGGAGGGGTCGGCGGAGTCCACCGCGTCTCCGTCGTGTCGATGAGAGGACAGTTTGGTCCCGAGGTGCGCTTCTGAGCGCCGGTCCAAGGCGATCCACGCTGGCTGGCTAAGGCTCACGCGAGTGTCGAGGCGTGCCGCGATAGACCAACGGCAGGTCTGACGCCCCGTCAGAGCACCACCCGCAAGGGGGCGCGCGCGAGCTCAACCTCGCGATCGCCTCGCCCGCTGCTGCTGATCACCACCTCGAACTCGCCGGCCTTCGGGCAGTCCCAGCTCGCGTAGGCGACGTTGGCTTCGGAGGCCATGTCTCTCCGTTCCGCGTCGCCGCTTCGCGCCTCAAACACGCGGAGCGTGAGGCGCTCACCAGGAAACACGCCCACGACCGCCGTCACGCGAGCCGCCGCACGACCGCGCTTGACGGCGTTCTGCACCCGAAGCTCGCTCGGCGCGTCGCTCGGCCCCGGCACGCCGAGGCGGAGTTCGAAGGTCGCGTCTCCAACCTTGAAGCGACCCGGATCTTCCGCCTCGCGCTTCAAGGGCGCGTGGCAGAAGCGGCAGTCGAGCTCGTTTTGACGATGCGGCGCGCCGCACCGCGCACACGCCCGCGCCGCTGAGAGGCCCGTCTCGTTGCGCCATTTGGCGATGGCCGCGTCGACGATCGCCGGGTCGACCCAGCCGCCCGCCGTGAGGAACGTATCGAAGAGCTTGAAGCTCCCCGTCAGGTAGCAAATGGCCGGCGCGCGAGAGTCAACGTTGGGCGACTCGAGCGCGTCGAGCATCATCGGCTCGAGGCGAGCGTCCTTCTGGTCCATGAAGAGGCCGACGTAGAGATCTTTGGCCGCCCAAGGCAACGTGACACGCCACGTCGCCAGGAGAGCGTCGATGTTCTCGTCGACCTTCCGGCCGCGCAGCCCCTCGATGGCCTCGCCGTCGCGCTGGTCGATGGCCTTGAGAACGCGCTTTACGAAGTCGTCGTCGGTCGCCATGCAACCCGATCAGAAGTCAGCGTTGCCCGGCGTGCGGGGGTAGGGGATCGCGTCCCTGATGTTGGCGAGGCCGCAGACGTAGACCACGAGGCGCTCGAGACCGAGGCCGAAGCCGGCGTGAGGCACGGTGCCATAACGACGGAAGTCGAGGTACCAGCTGTAGGCCTCTTTGCTCAGCTTCATCTTGTCCATGCGGTTCTCGAGCATGTCGAGCCGCGCTTCGCGCTGCGAGCCGCCGATGATCTCACCGATGCCAGGCGCGAGGACGTCCATGGCCGCGACGGTCTTGCCGTCGTCGTTCATGCGCATGTAGAAGGCCTTGATCTCCTCCGGGTAGTTCATGACGACCACGGGCCGGCCGATCTTCTCCTCCGTGAGGTAGCGCTCGTGTTCGGTCTGCAAGTCGGCGCCCCATTTGACGGGGAACTCGAACTTCTTGCCCGACGTCTCGAGGAGCTTGATGGCCTCCGTGTACTCGATGCGCTCGAAGGGAGTGTCGACGAGCTTCTCGAGCCGCGAGAGCGCCGTCTTCTCGATGCGATCGGCGAAGAACTTCATGTCGTCGGGCCGCTCCTTGAGGACGGCGCGGAAGACGTACTTCAAGAAGTTCTCGGCGAGGTCGGCGTCGGCGGCGAGATCGGCGAAGGCGATCTCCGGCTCGACCATCCAGAACTCGGCGAGGTGGCGCGTCGTGTTGGAGTTCTCGGCGCGGAACGTCGGGCCGAAGGTGTAGACCTTCGAGAGCGCGAGGCAATACGCCTCGACGGCGAGCTGCCCCGAGACGGTGAGGTAGGCCTCCTTGCCGAAGAAGTCTTTCGACCAGTCGATCTTGCCCTCCGGCGTCTTGGGCATGTTCACCGCGTCGAGGGTGCTGACGCGGAACATCTGCCCGGCGCCCTCGCAGTCGTTGGCGGTCACGATGGGCGTGTTGATCCAAACGAAGCCCTCTTCGTGGAAGTAGCGATGAATCGCCTGGGCGATGGTGTGGCGCACGCGCGAGACGGCGCCAAACGTGTTGGTGCGCGGCCGAAGGTGTGCCACCTCGCGGAGGTATTCGAGGCTGTGGGCCTTGGGTTGGATCGGGTAGCGCTCCGGATCGGTGACCCAGCCGATGACCCTCACGGAGGAGGCGAGGATTTCAAACTTCTGCCCCTGGCCCTGTGAGGCGACGATCTCGCCCTCGGCTTCGACCGCGCAGCCAGCCGTGAGCTTGGCCACGTCGGCCGCGTAATTCTCGAGCGTGTTCGGTGCGACCACCTGGATCGGATCGAAGCAGCTCCCGTCGCTCACGTGGACAAACGACAGGCCCGCTTTGGAGTCGCGCCGCGTGCGCACCCATCCGCGAACGAGCGTCTTGGTACCGGCGGGGATGGAGCCGCCCAAAATCTGACGAACGGAAACCGCTTGCATCGCTGACCTCTCGAGGTCCCGCAGGTTAGAAGACAATTCGCCTCGACACGACGCCGAAATCGGGCTGCTGGCGCGCTCGATCGCACGAGCGCGCTTCTGCCCAATGGGTGGCCGAGCACGGCTACGCGGCGGCGTCTTTTTCGTTCTTGTCGCGGAGCGCGCTCAAGAGCGCATCGACGGCCTTCTTCGCGTCACCAAAGAGCATGCGCGTGCCAGGCATGAAGAAGAGCGGGTTCTCGACGCCGGCGTAGCCGCTCGCCATGCCGCGCTTCATGACGATGGTCGTCTTGGCCTTCCAGACCTCGAGGACCGGCATGCCGAAGATGGGACTCGACGGATCGTCGAGCGCGCCAGGATTCACGATGTCGTTGGCGCCGATGACCAGGACCACGTCGGTCTTCGGGAAGTCCTCGTTCACCTCGTCCATCTCGAAGACGATGTCGTAGGGGACGCGGGCCTCGGCCAGGAGCACGTTCATGTGCCCTGGCAGGCGGCCGGCGACGGGATGAATCGCGAAACGCACGCGCTTGCCGCGCTTCTGGAGGAGCAGCGCCGCCTCCCAAAGGGGACCCTGCGCGTGCGCCACGGCCATGCCGTAGCCGGGGACGACGATGATCTCTTTTGCAGCTTCGAGGAGCGCCGCCGCCGCGGCCGCGTCGACGCTGATGGTCTCGCCTTGCGGTCGATCGGTCTTCGCGGCCGGGGCCGCGCCTTCGTCGGCGCCGAAGCCGCCGAGGATGACGCTGGCGATGGACCGGTTCATGGCCCGGCACATGATGATGCTGAGGATGAGTCCGCTCGAGCCGACGAGCGCGCCGGTGATGATCAAGAGATCGTTTTCGAGCATGAAGCCGGCGGCGGCGGCGGCCCAGCCGGAGTAGCTGTTGAGCATCGACACGACGACGGGCATGTCGGCGCCGCCGATGGCCATCACGAGGTGAACGCCGAGGAACGCCCCGAGCGCTGCGATGACGGCAAGCCACACGACGCCGCTGCCTTCGGCCGCTCCGAGGAAGGGAACGACCGCGCAGAGCGACGCGAGGAGCGCTCCGAGGTTGACCACGTGGCGCCCTGGCAAGAGCAGCGGCTTGGACCGCAACGTGCCGCGGAGCTTTCCGAAGGCGATGATGGAGCCGGTGAACGTGATGGCCCCGATGAAGACGCCGAGGTGCGTCTCCACGCCGTGGATCGTGCCCTCAATGCCTGGTCGCTCGCGGTGGTCGCCCAGGTAGCCAGCGAAGCCCACGAGGACCGCCGCCGCGCCGACGAAGCTGTGAAGCACAGCCACGAGCTCAGGCATCGCCGTCATGGCGACCCGTGCCGCGAGGAGCGCACCGATGGCGCCGCCAAGCGCGACGGCGATGGCGAGCGGGCCGAGGTCGAGGTGTTTCGTTCCGATGGCCGTGGCCGCGACCGCGATGACCATGCCGAAGACGCCGTAGAGGTTGCCGCGCTGAGCCGTGGCTTGTTTGCTCAAGCCGCCCAAGCTCAGGATGAAGAGCAACCCCGCGGCGAGGTACGTGGTGGCGATGGCGGCTCTGTTCATCGCTGGAACATGCGGAGCATGCGGTGGGTCACGAGGAAGCCCCCGGCGACGTTGATGGTGGCGAGCAGGACCGCGGCGGCGCCGAGGAGCACGGGCGCCGACATCGCCGGGCCCGTCAGCTGCAGCATGCCGCCCACGAGGATGATGCCGCTGATGGCGTTGGTGACGCTCATGAGCGGCGTGTGGAGCGCCGGCGTGACGTTCCAGATGACCTGCCATCCGACGAAACACGCGAGCACGAACACCGTGAGGTGCGTCACGAGGCCTTCGGGCACCACGAGCCCGGCGAGCGCCAAGAGCACGGCCAAGACGAGGACCGTGCCGGCGCCAACGCCGGGTTTCGCGCTCGCCGGGGCCGAGTGCGAGGCTGCGGTCGCCACGGCGTCTGGGGCGCGCGAGGCGGCCTTCTTGGCTGTCTCCGGCGGCCCCAACGACCGCCGCGAGATGGGGGGCGCCGGGATGTCGAGCTTCTTCGGCGGCGGTGGCGGCCACATGAGCTCGCCTTCGAGCAGCACGAGGGCGCCGCGCACCACTTCGTCTTCGAGATCGACGTGCCAGCTCTTCGCTCCACCCATGTCGGCGAGCAGGTGCGTGAGGTTGGAGCCGTAGAGCTGGCTCGCCGTTGGCGCGAGGCGGCTCGGCAGATCGACGTAGCCGATGATCGTGACACCGCGGTGCGTGATGACCTCGCCGGGGCGCGTGACGGCGCAGTTGCCGCCGAACTCGGCGGCCATATCGACGATGACGGAGCCGGGCCGCATGCTCTCGACGAGCGCTTGATCGAGGAGCACCGGCGCAGGCTTTCCGGGAATGAGCGCCGTCGTGATGATGATGTCGACCTCTTTCGCCTGCGTAGCGAAGAGGCGCATCTCGGCCTCGATGAACTCGGGGCTCATCTGCTTGGCGTAACCGCCTTCGCCGGAGCCGTCCTCTGCGAAGGAGAGCTCGAGGAATTCGGCGCCCATGCTGAGGATCTGCTCTTTGACCGCGAGGCGCGTGTCGAAGGCGCGCACGATGGCGCCGAGGCCGCGCGCGGCGCCGATGGCGGCGAGGCCGGCCACGCCGGCGCCGATGACGAGGACGCGCGCCGGCGGCACCTTGCCGGCGGCCGTCATTTGGCCCGTAAAGAAGCGACCGAAGAAGCTCGCCGCTTCAATGACGGCGCGGTAGCCGGCGATGTTCGCCATCGAGCTGAGCGCGTCCATCTTCTGCGCGCGCGTCGTTCGCGGGATCTGATCCATCGCGACGGCGGTGATCTTGCGCGCCGCGAGCCGCTCGACGAGCGTCTTGTTCTTGCCGGGCCACAGGAAGCTCACGATGGTGGCGCGCTCGCGGAGCAGGTCTGCTTCGTGGGTCACGCCTGGCCTTCGCGGATCGCTGTCCGGCAGCTCCTCCGGCGGTTGCACCTTGAGGACGACGTCGGCTTCGCTCCAAAGCGCCGAGGCGTCGCTCACGACGGTCACGCCCGCGGCCTCGTATTCGGCGTCGCGGAAGGAGGCGGCCTCGCCGGCCCCCTTCTCGATGCTCACATCGAAGCCGAGCTTGATGAGGCGCGCCGCCGTGTCCGGTGTGGCTGCGACGCGTCGCTCACCGACGCGCAACTCCCGGGGGATGGCGACGCGCATGTTGGTCTAGGCCTCAGGCGCGCTCGAGTACCGCGCGCGCGGCCTGGCCGAAGGGGCCCGCGGCTTCAGGCTCGACGAAGAGGCGGTAGCGCGCGTTCGGGAGCTTCACGAGCAGGCCCGGGTTCTCGGAGCCCACGCGGGCGATGGCCTTGCCGTTCACGCCGAGGGCGAGTCGCCCCGGGAGGTCCTCGTAGGAGCCGCCGGGTACCAAGATCGCGAGGACGCCGCTGGCGACGTCGAAGGTGCCGCCGTCGGTCGAGCCCTTGGCCGTCGGGCCTGCGACGTACGAGAGGAAGGACGGGCTGTCGACGTCGTCGACGAAGCCTTCGGCGATGACGACGCGGTCGCCGACGCCGAAGACGTGCGCGATGCCCTTGCCGACGGCGAGCTGGAAGCCGACGCCGCCCGCCTTGCCGAGCTTGAAGCTCCGCGCCTTGCCGCTGTCGAGGCCATCGCCGAGCTTCGCGAGCTTGCCCGCGGCCTTCTCGAGCGCGTCGAGATCGTCGGGGTCGACGCCCTTCCAGGATTCGGCCGCCGCCGCTGCATCCACGAGGAGCAGCGAGATGGACGCGTTCATCGAATCGGCGCGACCGAGGTACGTGGTCGCTGCGGTGGCCTTGGTCTTCGCGGGCGCGGCGGCCTTCGCGGGCGCCTTCACTTTCGCCGGGGGCGGAGCCTTCGCAGGTGCGGCCTTCGCCGCGGCCTTCTTCGTGGCCGGCTTGGCGGGGCCCTTCTTCTTGGGCGCGTTCTTCGCAGAAACCGCCTTGGGCGCCACTTTCTTCGGGGCGACCTTCGGCGTCGCCTTCTTCGTGGCGGGCGCCTTCGCTTTCTTCTTGGACGCCTTCGCGTGGGTCGACTTCTTCGCGGCCTTCTTTGCGATCTTCTTCGCAGCTTTGCGTCCCGTCACCATGATGCGGGCAACGTACCACGAGGACCCTCGCCAGGTGCACACTCGTCAACGTATTGTGAGAGCGCGATGCGCGTCTCCCGGCTCCCTTGCTTTCTCGCGCTCGCGGCCGCCGCGGGGCAGGTTTTAGGCTGCGGCGACGCGATCCGCAGGTTCCCGCTGCGGGCGCCCATGTCTCAGGATGTGGACGCCCAGCCGTTTGCGCCCGCGCCCGAGGAGTACGTGTCGCCCTTCGCGTGGGACGGCGCAAACCAGATGGTGTTCCGGCCCATGGCGCGCTTCTTCGCTGTGGATCCCGCCGGCGAGGCCGTGAACGTCAACGCCTTCGACGAGGTCCCCGACTCGAGTTGGTTCGCGAACCGCATCGGAAAGACCGCCGACACCACCGCCGCCGCCACCGAGGGAGCCCGCGCGTGGGCGCCCGACGACGTGGCGCTCGGCTCGTGCATTCGAGGCAAGGTCCTCGATCCCGAAGGCGCCGCTGACGGCACGTGGCTCATCGACCAAGGCAAACCCAACGGCGCCAACCCAGGCTTCCGCGTGAAGGCGCCGCAGGGGAAATTCATGCTGAAGGCCGACTTGGCCGACCAGCCCGAGCGCGCCACGGCGGCGGCCGCCATCGCCGCGCGTTTCTACCACGCGTTTGGCTTTCACTCGCCTTGCGACTCCGTCGTCTACTACCGCCGCGGGCTCTTGACGCTGAAGCCCGGCCTCTCGGTGACAGACAACAGCGGTGTCACCAAGCCCTTCGACGCCGCCGCCCTCGACGCCGTGCTCGCGAAGGCGTCGCGCCGCGGCGACCGGATGCGCATGGGCGTCTCGAAGTGGCTGCCCGGCAAGCCGCTCGGCCCCTTCACCTACGAAGGCAAGAACAGCAACGACCCCAACGACGTCATCCCGCACGAAGATCGGCGTGAGCTCCGCGGCGGTCGCCTCCTCGCGGCGTGGCTCAACCACTTTGACTCGCGCGAGCAAAACTCCATGAACGTGTGGATGCCCACGCGGGAGGACGATCCGAAGTCGCCGGGCTACGTGAAGCACTTCTACCTCGACCTCGGCGACTGCTTCGGGAGCGAGTGGGCGTGGGAGGGCATCTCGAAGCGCCTCGGTCACGCCTACTACTTCGACTTCGGCTACACGCTCGAAGACTTCGCCACGCTCGGCATCGTCACGCGCCCCTGGGACCGCGCTCGGCGCAGCGACGAAGGGTCCATCTTTGGCTACTTCAGCGAGCGCGACTTCGACCCGGAGATGTGGCGCGGCGGCTACCCGAACCCCGCCTTCGGTCGCATGCAGGAGCGCGACGGCGCGTGGGCGGCGCGCATCATCGCCCGCTTCTCGAACGAGGACATCGAGGCGGCCGTCAAGGTCGGCGACTTCAGTGAGCCCAAACACGCCGCGTACCTCACGCGGACGCTCGTCGCGCGTCGCGACGCGATCTTGTCGCGGTACCTGCGCCGCCTCTCGCCCCTCGCCGACGTTGCGGTGCGAGGCGAGGAGCTCTGCGCGACCGATCTTGCACGCAAGACGCTCACTGGAACGCAAGGTCCCCTGGACCCGCAGGCCTTCCAATACGTCGCCACCGCTCGCATGGGGCGGGGCCCGGGTGGCGGCGCGCGCGTCTTGCCCGATGGCGGCGTGTGCCTACCCCTCGCGCATCAAGCGCCCGACGCGGACCTCGCCGACGATCACGTGGACCGCTATGTCGTCGTCGACCTCAAGAACGGAGACGCCCAGGGCCCGCTTCGCGCGCACCTCTACGATCTCGGCCCCGCGCGGGGCTTCCGACTCGTGGGCATCGAGCGACCTCCGTCGTAGCGAGACTCGTCGTCGTCAGAAGCCGCGCGTGGCGCCGAACACGAGGCGAAACTGCGAGACCTCGAAGTTTCGTCCGATGGGCTCGGTGCCGAAGCCAGCGAGGATCTCGAACTGGTGATCGGGACTGCTCCGTGTGCGGATGCCGATGCCGCTCGAGAGGCGGAGCAGCTCGGGATCAAAGCCGCGGAGGCCCGGGCCCCACGCGTTGCCGAGGGCACCATGCGCCGTGCCGCTCAAGAAGGCCCAGATGGGCCACTCGTAAGAGAGCGTCGCCGCGGCGCCGCTTCGACCGTGCAACCGGCCCGGCCGAAAGCCTCGGAGCATGCCCGTACCGCCGAGCACGACTTGTTCCGAGAAGGGAGGCGGTGCGCCCGCGACGGGATCGACGAAGTCGGCCTCGAGCGTGAGGCCCACGACGCGCTCGGTACCCGTGAGATCGACGAAGCCGCCGACGGCGCCGCCGTATTTGATCCACGAGCCGGGCTCGCCGCGGAGGTTGGTGTCGTGTTCGGCGTGCGTCATGAGGCGCACGCCGTGCTGCGGACGCGGGCGCCGCGGCCTCGTGTCGACGATGAGCTCCGCGCGTCCGTAGCCAATGGAGTAGTTGCGTGCCAGGCCCGGCGGCACCGGATAGGCACCTTGTGCGGCGCGCGTCACAACGCTCGGGTCGTCGCAGCAAGAGTCTTCCTCGTAGTGGAAGAAGCGCGCCCCCGCCTCCGTTCGGATGCGGAGTGCACGCATCGGCAAGAGGTCGAAGCTCGGTGCGACGTCGACGCGGCGCTGGGCGTAGCGCCCCGCGTCCTCGGGGCGCGACGTGGGCCCGAAGCCGTGGAAGAGGTAGTCGGGGCGGCGAAGGTAAGAGACGCGCAGTTGCCCCGAGCCCTCGGACAGGACGCCGCCGCCGGCGCTCGCGGGCGCCTCGCGGCGCCAGAAGTGCACGCGATCGGCCGCGCTGAGCGACAGCCAGTCAGAACCCCACGTCGTGGCAAAGAGCTTGAGGTCGTTCCTCTTCGCGAACGTGTCGTTGGCGAAGAAGTAGAGCCCCACGCTGGGCCGAAAGCCAAAGTCGACGAACGCCGTTGGGAGCAGGCCCGTCGTGCGCTCCTTGTCGAAGGTGAAAAAATCAAAGATCGCCGAGGGCCACTGCTTCTGCTCCGCCGTCGCGATGAGCCACCCGAGGGGGCGACGGATCACGTACTCGCTCACGAAATAGAGTGGCGAGAAGAGAACGCGCGGCACCCAAAGGGCCACGTCTCCGAAGGTCGCGGGAGACTTCCCGCGCCCGTCGTAGTCGGGAAGCGCGCGCGGCTCGTCGGCGGAGCGAGGGGGAGGGGTCGGTGCGGCCGCGGGTGCGGGCGGCTGCTGCGCCATCGCCGGCGTCGCCATCATCAAGACGAGCGCGAAGGCCGCCGCCGCGCGTCGCCGCATCACGCCTTCTCCGCGTTGGCCGCTGCGCGCTTGGCGTATTCGCGCGCGACGAAGATCGCCACGGCGAGCCACAGGCACACCATCACCACGTTCACGCGCGCGAGGCCCGGCGTCGTGAGTGCTTGCTGCGCGCCGAACGCCACGACGCCCGCCGCGACCACGTCTCCACCGCGCACGATGAAGGTGTCGATGATCGCCTTCGCCTTGTACTTCGCGGCGCGCGAGGTCACGAGCCACAGCGTCTGACGAGCCGTGTTTTGCAGCGAGTAGTCGAGGCTGTTTTCGGCCACCTTCGCCACGAAGATGACGCTCAAAATCGGCGTGATGGCCAAGGAGCCGTACCCGAAGAGCGAAACGAGCGGCACCAGCGTAAGCGCGATGGTGAGCCCCAGATGCTTCAAGACGCGCGAGACCACGAACATCTGAAGGAGGACGGCGGCCCCGTTTACGTAGGTAAAAAACTCCGCCTTCTTCGCGCCGATGAACACGACGCGCGCCGCCGTGTCTTGCGGCGCGGCTGCCAGCAGTGCGCGGTCGAAGAGGTTTCTCGCCCGTCGTGTTGACGACGTTGATGAGCAACATGAGGACGGCCACGCCCACGAGGAAGCGATCGGTCACGATGAGCTTCGCGCCGCTCGGGCCGCCAAGCTCCTGAGCCTCCGGCGGCGGCGTTTGGCCGTTCTCGGCCGCGTCGGCCGCGCTCTTGGCTCGCCGCAAGAGCGAACTCTTGTGCACGAACCGCGTGAGCAGCAAGCTCACGACGAGGAGCACGGCGCCCGTAGCCATCAAGGTAGCCGGCCCGAGGCCCACGAGGCGCTTGGCCCAGGTCGAGCCTGCGATGGCGCCGACAGAGCTGCCGAGGCCGACGATGGGGAAGAGTCGCTTCCCGTCTTCGCTCGAATAGAGGTCTGCCGCGAACGACCAGAACTGCGCGATGACCATCAGGTTGAAGATGCCAACCCACAAGAAGAACGGCACGCCGATGCTCGCGCCAGCTTGCGCCAGCACGGCGAAGAGCACGAGGTTGCTCACGAAGAAGAGCGTGACCGACGTGACGAGGCGAATGCGGTCGAGGCGGCCCGCGAGCGCGCCGTAGAGCTGCGAAACGACCACGAGGACGAGCGCCTGACCCGCCGCCGCGTAGCTCTTCACGTTGGCGCTGCCGCTGGCCAAGATGAGAGGCTCACGCGCGACCTTCAGGAGGTAATACGCGCAGAGGAGGATGAAGACGTTGGCCGTGAGCGCGAGAACGGGGAGCGTCTCGCCCACGCGCACGTCCGCGAGCAGCGAGAGTCCGGGGACTCGCTTCGGCTCCGGCTCGGAGGCAGCGTCGTGCGGCATGGGCGGCGCAGTCTACGCGGGCAAATCAGGACTTGGGCCACGAAAACGCCCGTTTCGCCGGCGCGCCGGTGCCGTAGCCTCGTGGGGCGTCGACGGGAACGTGCGACGGAGTGAGGAGACGACGATGCCCGAACTGCACGATGGCGAAACGGCCAAGGTCCAAGGCTCCGGCTCGGCCGTCTACACGCTCAAAAACGCCGGCGGCGTCTACTCGTGCACGTGCCCCGCGTGGATGCACCAATCGATCGCCATCGAAAGGCGGAGCTGCAAACACCTCCGCAAGTACCGCGGCGAAGAGGCCGAGGCTGCTCGCGTCGGCGAAACCGGTGCGGTGCCGCGCGCCAAGCGCCCGACGAAGGCTCGCGCGGACTCCTCGGCCAATGCCGCGAGCGAAGGCGATGACGAAGCCTCGGAGGGGCGTGAGCCGCCGCTCTTGCTCGCGCACAAGTGGGAGCTCGACGTCGAGCTCACCGGTTGGTGGATGAGCGAGAAGCTCGACGGCGTGCGCGCCTATTGGGACGGCACGGAGTTCGTCTCAAGGCTGGGCAACCGCTTCCACGCGCCCGACTGGTTCAAGGAGGGGTTGCCGAAGACGCCGCTCGATGGAGAGCTCTGGGGCGGCCGCAAGCGATTCCAGAAGACCGTGGGCATCGTGAAGCGGCAAGACAAGTCCGACGCCTGGCGCGAGCTCCGCTACGTGGTGTTCGACGCTCCGAGCCACGACGGCGAGTTCGAGGCACGGCTCGCGGCTTGTGCCGACCTGCTCGCCGGCGCCGCGCACGCCGCCGTGCACGCTCACGAAGCCTGCAAGGGACACGAGCACCTGAAGGAGCAGCTCGCCTTCGTCGAGAGTCTTGGGGGCGAGGGTCTCATGCTCCGGCAGCCTCGCTCGCGTTACGAGGCCGGACGCAGCAACACGTTGCTCAAGGTGAAGAGCTTTTTCGACGCCGAAGCGCGGGTGCTCGCACACGTGCCCGGGGCAGGTCGCCACAAGGGACGTCTCGGCGCCTTGTTGGTTGAGCTCCCCGACGGCACCAAGTTCAACGTCGGGACCGGCTTCAGCGACGCGGAGCGCGAGAGCCCGCCGGCGCTCGGCGCCATCATCACGTTCCGCTACCAAGAGCTGAGCGATGGCGGCGTGCCGCGCTTTCCGTCGTATGTCGGTGAGCGGCACGACGTGAAGTTCGAGCCGGTGAAGCCTGCGAAGACGAAGAGGCCTCGCTAGCCCCGTGCCTCAATAGAACTCGTAGACGCTCACGTCCGTGAAGCTCGCGCCCATCGACATGTTGGTCTCCGGATCGGTGCCCACGAAGACCTCCTGCAAGATCCCCGCGTGCGTTAGTACGTAGTCGCTCGGGCGCCGTGAGAATGTAGCGCCGGGGGCCTTCTCTTCGATGGCGGCGACGGCGTCGAGCAACTTCGTCGCGGGAACGTGGACGCGGAAGAAGTCAGCCCCGGTCCATGTGATGGTGTTTCGCATGGCGGCCGAGAACGGCGAGAGCGTAGCGAACTTCGTGCCGCTCCGGAGGGGCGATGACACGAAGCTCACCTGCGTGTCGTGCCCGACGAACTCGGTGCCGTTGCCGTCGCCGGGCGAGCGGCTGTCCCAGATGGCGAGGACGTACGCGAAGTCGCGGCCCGTGGTGACGTCGCGCAGGTAGAAGAAGAACGAGAGCTGTCCGATTCCGCCCTTCCACGAGGTGGCCCAGGGCAGCCGCACGAAGGCCTGAAGCGTGAGCGCCGAGGTCGGGTGCAAGAACGGCGACGCCGGAGACGAATACGTGATCGCGTAGACCACGTTCGGGCCACCGCCGACGACCGGCGACGTGTGGTCGAAGGACCAGGTGTTGGTGAGGACGCCCGCCGTCGTGCCCTGGAGTTGCATCGCGCTGGCGCCGATCTCGGCGCCGAGGTCGAGGCGGCCTCGTTGCCACGCGCCGACGGGAGCGGTCGGTCGAAAGCCCGTGTACGTGCCCACGTCCCATTGAATGGGGTTGGCGACGGCGTTTTCGGACTCGGTGCAAGTGGGCTTCGGCGTCGGCAAGCACGGCCCTCCGTGGTGCCGCACGCTCAGCGAGAAACGATCGAGCACAACAGGCGGCGACGTCGCGGTGAAGTCGGTGCGAATGAGGCCGCTCGGCGCGCCGCCGTGCGCGAGCGACGTGACGTTCTCCGGCGAGGTGATGGCTCGGATGTTCGGCGCCTGATAGTTCGGCTCGCCGAGGGGTGCCGACGCGTCGCTGCTGAGGGTCTTGCCGCCCTCGGTCCCGCCGAGGCCGGCATCGCTCGGCGTCGTGCCGCTCAGATCCGTCACCGGAACGGGCGCCGGCCCGTCGGTCAGTGCGTTCGAAGAGACGGCCAAGTTGGAGGCCTCGCTCGAGCAGCCGAGCGCCAACCCAAGCAGCAGGAGCGACAGACGGGAGGCGTTGACGGCATGCACAACGGCTTCCAGCAGCAGGACTCATGCCGTCACGACTTGGGCGAAAATCCGGCCCGCGCCGGTGGCGTTGCACCTGGTGCGCACGCGCTCGTGTGCATGCCGCTCTGAGGAGCGTCACGTCACGACCGGCCGCCACTTGCCGGGTGAAAAACGGACGACCCTCGCAATCCACTGCGAAATCGCGCAGCACTGATCTTGCTTCCCTCCGTCAACGTCAACGTCAACGTCAACGTCAACGTCAACGTGAACGTGCCGTGCCCCTGCACGCTCCGCTCAGGAAGAGCCAATGAACAACGCCGACGAGCAACCGGGCCCCGCCAGCAGCGCCTCTCGCTCCCACCGATTGTGGGACACCGATGACACCGAGCGCCGCCCTATCGCGCGGCCCGCTCCCGAGCACGGCGACCCGCCGCCAGCGAGGGTCCCGGGCGACGCGGACGACTGACCTTCAACCCAGCGCGACGCCAGCGTGGCTGACGATGGAGCCATCTTCGGCGTCGACGGTCTGCTCGTAGTGCACGAGCTCCGACGTGGCCGTCACCGCCTCCAAGACGCGCAGCAGCGAATAGATCGGCGCGAGCCCGCAGACGCGGCGCGTGTCGAGATCTTCCACCACGTGCTCCCAGAACTCGCGCGCACCGTCGCTGCGGGCGCTCGCGAGTGACGCGCGGTCGCGTCGCTCCAGCACGTCGCGAGCCTCCGCGTCGTAGGGTGAGCGATCGCCGAAGCGAGGCCCGACGTGCGCCATGTCGGCGCCCGCGATCACGACAGCCTTCGTACGGTCCACGAGCTCGCGCACGCTGTCGAGGAAGGCCTCGACGTCCGCGTCTTTGGACGGATCGGTGCGACGAGCCTGCTGACGGCCGAGCCCTGCGAGGATCGGCACGATGCGAAAGGGCCTCGCGCCCAAGAGGTGCTTCAGGAAGACGACTTGGAACTCGATGGAGTGCTCTCGCTTGTGGTTCATGAGGTCGGCGTGGACGTCGAACCGCGCTGCGTTGGCCAAGCGCGCGCACGCCGCGTCGTCGACGGGGACCGAGCCGAAGGGCGTGTCGAAGGCCTTTGGACAAACGGAGAACGGCGCGCGCATCGGCGCGTGCGAAGTGCCGAAGATGACGAAGGTCTCCACGTCGTCCGTGAGGCCCGCGGCGAGCGCCGCGTACGAGCGCCCATAGCCGGCCGCGCCGCGCCACGGATCGATGTGCGGGGCGACGAGCCCGCGGACCCTTCCTCGACGACTCGCGTCACGTTGTCGCGGCGCGCGCGCGAGGCATTCACTCTCGAGGTACTCACGAAGCTTGGTCGCGTCGCCGTGGTAGGCGCCGCCGGCGTGCGCGGCGGGCCGAACGGTCGCGTCGCGGAAGCGTTGCTCCACGCGCTCGCGCTCTCGTTCGAAGCGAGGTGTCTCGAGGAAGAACGCCTCGTCGAGCTCGCGCGCCAGGCCCTCGACGAAGTCCTTTGGCACGTCGCGGCCCAGCTCGCGCGAGGCGAGCGCCGCGATCTCCCGCACCGTGTGGTTCCCATCGAACAGCGCGACCACGGGGATCAGAGGCGGCGGCAGAACGGCCTGGCCTTCGGCGATGCCCTGCGTGTCGCGCAAGACCAGCACGCGCCCGTGCTCCGGGTCCGGTACGACGATCGACTCAAGGGGCCGCAGCCGGGGACGGGCAGGCGAGGGCACGTGGCTAGGGTAGCGCGGGGCCGTCGCCTGCGATAATGCATCCCGCGATGCCCCAACCGAGCTCCTGGCGCGACGACCCTGCGCGACGGCAGCTCCAAGAGCTGTACGCCGAGACCGATCGTGCGCTCGCGGGCTTCACGTGCCCCTCCTCGACCGACTGTTGTCACTTTGGTCGGACGGAGCGTGAGCCCTACCCGACGGCCGTGGAGGTCGCCGAGTTGGAGCACGCCATTCGTGCCATTGGAGGAGCGGCTGCGGTGCTTCGCGCGCCCACGAACGAGAGCGTGGGCGGTCGTCGCGGCGGCGCCCGTGCGCTGCCCGTGGTCGACGCCGAGCGTCGATGCCCGCTCCTGTCGGCGGAAGGACGCTGCCGCGTGTACGCGTCCCGTCCCTTCGGGTGCCGCACCTTCTTCTGCGAGCGCGCGACGCACGAGGACGGCGACAAGATGCCGCGCCGCGAGCTCCATGCCCTCGGCCGCCTCGTCGCAGACCTCTCGGCGAGCGCGTTCGATCGCGACCCCGGTCCTCGCACGTTGGGTAGCGCCCTTCAGGGGATTCGCGACGGCAAGACGGTGCTCGTAGCGCGGCGCGTTCATCTTGCGGCGGCGGCAGCGCCGGCCCGCACTCGTGCTCGCACGGGGCGCTCATGAAGGCCGAAGAGCCTTCGGCGCGCTGGCCCGGTCTGGCAGGTGGCGCGGCGTTCGCGGGGGCGCTCGCGCTCGCGGCGGCGATGTCCTTCACGTTCGGCGGTGGGCGCGAAGGGCGGCGTGCTCCGCCAAGCGTGCCGTCGGCTGCGAGCACGAGCACGGGCTTGGTGCCGCCCGGCAAAAGCGCAGCGAGCGCCTCCAAGGGCGAGGTTGGCGAGGAGGTGGAGGTCCGCCTGACCCACGTCGTGGACGGCGCGCGGGTCGATGTGCCGGGCCTGGCTCGCGGCGAAGGGCTCCTCGCGGCTCATTGGCGAAGGATGCAGCTTCCCTGGGTCTCGCTCGGCGCCCTTGGCCGAAGGGTGACCACGAGCATCGCCCTTCGCACGAGCGCCGATGAGAAGCAGTGGGCCATGCCCAAAAAGGACGGCGGCACCTGGGCGCCCGACGCGCGCATCTGGAACATGAACGAGGGGAGCTTCGATCAGCGCGAGGCGCTCTTTGCGCCAACGCCTGCAACCTACTCGTTTCCCGTCGTCGTTCCGCCGGCGGCGCGACTCACCTTCGCCGCCGGCGTGGCGGCCAGGGCGAAGGAGCCGGTGCTCTTCGCGGCCTTCGCCGTCGCCACGGAAGGCCCGGAACGGGGCGTCGAGAAGGAGCTGTGCAAGGTCACGCTCGAGGTCGACCAGAAGAGCGTCGAGCACAGAAGAGGTGATCAGAAGGCCACCGAGCAGAAGGCCGTCGACCAAGCCTGGCAAGACGTGTCGTGCGACCTCGCCGCTTTTGCGGGGCGCAGCCTCGAGCTCCGGCTGAAGACCTGGACGGCGCCCGCGGCGGCGCTCGAGACCAAGCCCGGCAAGCCACCGCCGGTCGCCGCGGGGCCGGCGCTGGCGCTCTTCGGGAATCCCGTCATCAGCGTGCGTCGGCCGACGGCCGTCCCGTACAACGTCCTCTTCATCGTCGTCGACGCGCTCCGGCCTGACGTCCTCGCGAGCTTCCACCAAGACGACGGCGGCCCGCCACCGGAGCTTGCGGCGCTCGATGCCCGCCTCCCGAAGGTGCCCGGACTCACGCCGGTCATCGACGAGCTGGCCAAGAAGAGCGTCATCTTCACGCGCGCGTGGTCTGGCGGCGCGTGGACGCGGCCCGGCACGTTGTCGATGCTCGGCGGCGCGCTCTCGTCGCAGCTCGGCATCGATCCCACGCCGTGGGTCGTGCCCGAGCCGCAGGTGACGGCGTATTACCGGTCCGAGCCGCCGCTCTTGCCGCTCCTCTTGCGAGGCGCGGGCGTCGCGACGCGCGCCTTCGTGAACAACTACTTCATGGTCGGCTACGCCGCTGTCGGCGTCGACATGGGCTTCGATCGGGTCGACGACCATCGGTATCGCACGCGCGACACCAAGGAAGTGACCGAGAGCGCGGTGCGCTACCTCCGCGAGCACAAGGACTCGCGGTTCTTCACGTTCGTGAACTACAACTCGCCGCACGAGCCTTGGGAGCCGCCGGATCGCTTCTTGGAACGGCTCCCTCCACCGTGCCGCGTCGCGAAGGCTGACGCAGGCGGAGCGCCGAGCGCATCGCCGACGCCGTGCGGTCCCAACGAGGACATCCCTCGCAAGTACATGGCCGAGGCGGCGAAAGACGACGAGGCCATCGGCGTCCTCTTGCAGACCCTTGATGCGCTCAAGCTGCGCGAGCGGACGCTGGTTGTGCTTACGGCCGACCACGGCGAGACGTTGTCGGCGGCGCACGCCGGTCGCTCGAAGCTCGACGACATGGCGGTGCGCTTTCACCACGCCGTCAGCAACTACGAAGAGACGACGCGGATTCCCATTGTGCTGAGCCTCCCGGGGGTCCTGCCGGAAGGCCGCGTGGTGCGCGCGCCGGTCTCGAACATGGACCTCCCGCCGACGATCCTCGAGCTCTTGGGGCGACCGGCCTCAAACAAGATGACGGGGCGCTCGCTCATGCCGCTCGTGCGGACGGCGGACGAAAAGAACGTCGCTCCTCGCCCCATTGTGAGCGAAGGTCGCGGCACGCGGGCCATTCTCTTCGGTGCGCACCGCTTGCTCCTTCGCGAGGGGGGCGCGCGCATCACGACCGTGGGCGACAAGATCTTCGATACGGGCCAGGAGCTCTACGACTTGGGGGTGGACCCCGGCGAGCGGCGTGATCTCTCCTCCCGCGAGATGGCGCGCGTGAACGAGCTGTCGGCGCGTCTCACGGCGTTCTTGAAGCGCGAGGTCACGGCCGACGAGGCGACCAAGGTCTCGGCCGCGTCGCCGCCGGGAGCCGGACCGTCAGCGGCCGACGACGGCGAAGGGGTCGTCGAGCTTCGTTTTGCGAGCGGGGGGCGGGGCCGTCGTTTCTCCGGGACGGCCACCGTGCCGAGCGGCAGCGTTCGCGCCGAGCCCATCGCGGCGCCGCCAACGGCGCTGCGCACGGAGGGCAACAAGGTGGAGTTTGCCATGACGGCGGGCAGCGACGAGGTGCCCGGCGTGCGCTTGCGCGTGGTGCCCAAGAGCGCCGTCGCGACGCTCGAGTGGCAGGTCTTCCTCGATGACGCCCCGATGCCGAAGGAGCGCTTCTACGGCGGAAGCTACGGCCTTCGCGAGGCTTCGCTGGAGCGCGGCCTCCAGGTCGACCGCGCCCGTGCTGCCGCTCAGAAGGGCGGGAGCGAGCCGGAGATCGACCCGGCGCGCGACCTCGGCGTCTTCGTGCTGGCCGTCGGCCCGGCGTCTGGTGGGGCCAGCGCTTCGGGGGGCGGCGCGTCGGCCCCCGAACGCGGGGCGAGCGGCGCCGCGGCCGCCGAGATGACGCGCCTGCTTCGCGAGTGGGGCTACGCGAACAAGGCCGCGCCCAAGTCCGAGAAGCGGTAAAAGGGTAGCCCATGCGGCTCGGCACCCTCCTCATCCACGACGTGCGCGAGATCCTTCGCGACGATCCGGAGCAGGTGCGGGAGCTCCTCGAAGAGATTCACCCCGAGGACATCGCCGATCTCGTCGCCGAGCTCGACGCCGACGAGGCGGCGCAGCTCCTCGAGCGGATGCCGTCGCGCGAGGCCGCCGACATCTTCGAGCGCCTCGATGACGACGAGCAGGGCGAGCTCGCCGTGCTCATGCCGCCGGCCTCGGTCGCGCAAATCGCCAGCGAGATGGCCGCCGACGAGCGCGCCGACTTCTTCAGCGTCTTGCCCGAGGCCCTCGGCGACGAAGTGCTCGAGCACCTCGACGAGGTCGACCACGAGGCGGCGCAAGAAGTCCGCGACATCGAGAAGTGGCCCGAGACGAGCGCTGCCCACTTGATGACGACGGAGTACGTGACCGTAGCCGTCACCGCGACCGTCGAGGACGCCATCGCCGCCGTTCGCAAGGAGGCGATGCTCGAGAGCGACGCCCCCGTCTACAACGTGTACGCCACGAGCAGCGACCACCGGCTCCTCGGCATCGCGTCGCTCCGGCAGCTCATCAGCTCCGAGGCGCACGAGAAGTTCGCCGATGTCATGCGCACGAACATCATCAGCGTGCCGCCCGACATGGACCAGGAAGAGGTCGCTCGCCGCATGGCGAAGTACGACCTCAACGCCATGCCCGTGATGGACGAGAAGAACGTCCTCCTCGGCATCATCACCATCGACGACGTCATCGACGTCCTCGCGGCGGAGCAGACGGAAGACGTCCAGAAGATCGGCGGTATCGCGCCCCTCGAGGTCTCGTATTTCAAGACCTCGTTCGTCTCGCTGGTTCAAAAGCGCGTCGTCTGGCTCATCGTGCTGTTCCTTGGCGGCTTCTTCACCGAGACGGCGCTTCGTCACTTCGACCCGGTGTTTCAGGCCGTCGTCGGCGCCAGCTACTACGTGCCGCTCCTCATCTCCGCGGGCGGCAACTCGGGCTCGCAATCGTCGACGCTCGTCATTCGAGGTCTCGCCGTGGGCGAGATTCAACTCGGGCACTGGTGGCGCATTCTCGCTCGCGAGGCGGGCATGGGGCTCGTGCTGGGGCTCATCCTTGGCGCCATCGGCTTCATGAAGGTGATGGCTTTCGGCACCATGTCGACGGCCTTCGCCGCGACCGTCGGGCTCACGCTCGTGGGCATCTGCATGACCGGCTGCACCGTCGGGTCGATGCTGCCCATCGGCCTGAAGCGCATCGGGCTCGACCCGGCCACCAGCTCCACACCGTTCATCGCGAGCCTCGTCGACGTCTGCGGCATCTTGGTCTTCGTCCACGTGGCGAAGATCATTCTTCGGTCGGTCATCGCAGCGCATGGCGCTGGGCACTGAGCGAAGGCGAGCTAAGAAGGGAAGTCTCGGCCGCAGCTCCAGCAGGTGACGCTTTGGGCCGTGTCGCCGCGCGAGACGGTCTCGCCGCAGGTGCAGGCCCAGCCGACGACGCGCGCCGGATTGCCCACGACGATGGCGTGCGACGGCACGTCGCGCGTGACGACAGCGCCGGCGCCGACCATGGCGCGCGCGCCGACGCGCACGGGGGCTACGAGGATCGAGCCTGCCCCGAGCGAGGCGCCCGCCTCGACGACCGTCTCGTCCCAGCCGGAGGCGCTCCGCGCGGTGCCGGCGCGCATGAAGTCGGCTCGCGGATGACGCACGTTGGTGAAGGTGACGCTCGGCCCGACGAACACGTCGGCCTCGAGCGTCACACCGGCCCAGACGGCGGTGTGGCTCTGGATGCGCGAGCCCGCGCCCACGTGGGCCCCTTTGGCGACGTGGCAGAAGACACCGACGACGGTGTCGGGCTCGAGCGTAGCGCCCTCTTCGACGGTGGCGGTGGCGGCGATCCGTGGCGGCGCGCCTGCCTTCTTCCGCCTCGGGGCACCAGGGCTCATGGGCGGCAGCATACGCTGACTCGGTCTCGTGCATCGATCTCGCCGCCTCGCGGTATGCTGCCGCACGTTATGGCCTCACGCTCGCGCTTCACGGGTCGCCTTGTTCCGCGCTGGTTCGTCGGCGGCTCGATCGCTCTGTGCGCGCTCGCGGCGACGGGCTGCCGCAAGAAGAAGATCATCGACGACGAGACGCTCTCTCTGGCCGTCGGCGCTCGCCACGCCTGCGCGCTCATGATCAACAAGGGCGTTCGCTGCTGGGGCGCCAACGACATGGGGCAACTCGGCGAGACGACGCGTGAGCCGCACCCGACGCCGGTTCGGTTGCGCGGCACGACGGAGCGTTACACGGATCTCGAGGCCGGCGGCACGATGACGTGCGCCCGCACGCAGGAGCGCGGCGTCGAGTGTTGGGGGAGCGTGCGGCGCGCCACCTCGCGCGGTGACGAGCCGGTGCCCATCGATGTCAGCAGCCTCAAAGACGTGGAGCAGATCGCGCTCGGCGAGAGCCACGGCTGCGTGCGCCTCGAGCAAGGCACCGTGCGTTGCTTCGGCAACAACGATCGCGGTCAGCTCGGCGCCGGTCACACCAATCGATTGCCGGGCGTCGTCGAGGTCAGCGGCCTTTGGGGCGTGGTCTGGCTCTCGGCCGGCAAGGAGCACACGTGCGCCGTGCTGACAGACACGTCGGTGCGCTGCTGGGGTCGAAACCACGAGGGCCAGCTCGGCGACGGCACCACGAAAGACAGCGCGAGTCCCGTCAGCGTCGCGCAGGTGCAGGGCGCCAAGCGCGTGGCCGCGGGGGGCGCGCACAGTTGCGCCCTCGTCAGCGACGGTGCCGTTCGCTGTTGGGGAAAAAACGACCACGGCCAGCTCGGCGATGGCACGAAGGTCCGCCACCCGATCGCGACGCCCGTCGCCAACCTATCGGAGCAAAAGGGCGTCGCCGCGGGCGACAGCCATAGCTGCTCCTTCGGCGTCGACGCCTCGGTGCGCTGCTGGGGCCAGAACAACCACAGCCAGATGGCCGACGGCACCAGCGACGATCGCACGACGCCTCACCGCGTCGCCGGCTTCGCCGGCCAAGGCATCACGGCGGTGCCGGAGCAGCCCTTTGCGCTCGCCGACGTGAAGCTCGGCGAGGGGTTCACCTGCGTGCGCGCCTCCGACAAGCGCATTCGCTGTTGGGGAAAGAACGACCAGGGCCAGGCCGGCGACGGCACACGCGAGGTCCGCGCCGTCCCGGTCGGCGTGAAGCTCCAGAAGGTCGTGGAGCCGTAGTAGCCCTCGTCAACTTGCGCTAGCGTCGCTCGCCCATGGCCCTCACCTACAAAGACGCGGGCGTAGACATCGACGCTGGCGATCGGCTCGTTGATCGCATCGGGCCTCTCGCCAAGAAGACCCGTATCCCCGAGGTGCTGGGCGACGTCGGGGGATTTGCCGGCCTCTGCGGCCTGCCGGCCGGCCTCAAAGAGCCCATCCTCGTGAGCGGCACCGACGGCGTCGGCACGAAGCTGAAGATCGCCTTCCAGACAGGCGTGCACGACACCATCGGCTTCGACCTCGTCGGCATGTGCGTCAACGATGTGCTCACGTGCGGCGCGCGGCCGCTCTTCTTCTTGGACTACTTCGGCACCGGAAAGCTCGACGTTGGGGTCGCCGAGAGCGTGATTCGAGGCATTGCTGACGCGTGCCTCGCGTCGGGCTGCGCGCTCTTGGGCGGAGAGACGGCGGAGCTGCCGGGCATGTACGCCGACGGTGAATACGATCTCGCCGGCTTCGTGGTCGGCGTCGTCGAGAAGGCACGCATCGTCGATGGCAAGCGTGTCTCGCCGGGCGACGTGGCCCTCGCGCTCCCGTCGAGCGGCCTTCACTCCAACGGCTACTCGCTCGCACGGCGCGCCGTCGACGCCGCGGGTCTCGCCCTCACCGACAAGCCCGACGAGCTCTTGGGCAAGACCGTGGCCGAGGCGCTCCTCACGCCCACGAAGCTCTATGCGAAGTGCATTCTTCCCCTCGTGGCCGAGGCGAGCGACGTCGACGTTCGCGCCATGGCGCACATCACCGGCGGCGGCCTGCCCGGCAACGTGCCGCGCGTCCTGCCGCACGGCCTGGGGCTCAAGCTCACCTCGTCGTGGAAGCGCCCTCCCATCATCGACCTCATCGCGCGCCGCGGCCCCGTCGCCGAAGAGGAGCTCCGCCGCACCTTCAACCTGGGCGTCGGGTACGTGGTCGTGGTGCCCATGGGCGACGCCGCCCGCGCCACGCAGCTCCTTCGCGAACAGGGCGAGGCTCCCTTCGTGCTCGGCGAGATCTGCTCGGTCGAGGCCGACACCGAGTTCGAGGCGAGGGTGATCTTTTGAAGCTCGGCGTCCTCGTCTCCGGGAGCGGCACGAACCTCGCGGCGATCCTCGACGCGACGGCGACGGGTCGCCTCTCGGCGAAGGTCGCCGTGGTCGTGTCGAACGTGGCGACGGCCTACGGCCTCGAGCGCGCCGAGCGAGCGAACGTCCCGACGGCCGTCGTCGATCATCGAGCCTTCGCGAACCGCGAGGAGTTCGACGCCGAGCTCGTGCGAACCTTGAAGGAGCACGGCGTCGATTGCGTCGTCCTCGCGGGCTTCATGCGGGTCGTGACGCGGGTCTTGCTCGACGCGTTTCCGCGCCGCGTCGTGAACATCCATCCGTCGCTCTTGCCGGCCTTTCCTGGCGTTCACGCGCAGCGCCAGGCGCTCGAATACGGCGTTCGCGTGGCCGGTTGCACGGTGCACTTCGTCGACGACGGCATGGACACGGGGCCCATCATCGCCCAGCGCGCGGTCTTCGTGGCGCCCGACGACACCGAGGCGACGCTCAAGGAGCGCATCTTGCGCGAGGAGCACGCCCTCTTGCCGGAGGTCCTCCAGTGGCTCGCCGACGATCGCGTCTACGTTGAAGCGCGAAGCCCGCGCCCCGTCGTGTTCGTTCGCCCGCCATCGAACCCGGGCGCGAGCGCCCGCGCCAACAGCAGCGGGACCTCCGAGCGATGAACCCGCGCGCGCTCTGGGAGAGCCTCGCGCAGAACCCGACGGTCCTCGCGATCTGGGCCGCGCGCATCGTCGGCGTCGTGGTGCTGACGGCGCTGCTCGGCTACGCGCTCCGCCGCCTCGGCCGCGCCCGCGATCGGCTCGCGAGCTTCTTTCAGCGCGCCCTCCACCGCCGCGGCGGCGGCCTCGTGGAGCGCTCCGCCGATATTCTGTACCGCGCCGTGCGCACCCTCCTCGGCGTCGTCCGCGTCGCCGTCTCGCTGGGCGTCGTTTACCTGTGGCTCGCCAGCGTCACGATCATCCTCGACCCCTCGCGTCGTCTCTTCGGACTGGTCGTCGCACCGCTCGTGTCGGCCTTTGAGACCGTCGGCACGGCGGCCGTCGACTTCATTCCGCATCTGATGATGCTCGTCGTCATCGTCGCCGTCGCGCGCTTCGCGACGCGCATGACCCACGTCTTCGCCGACGCCGTGACGGAGGGCGACATCGAGCTCTCCTGGCTCGACGCCGACGCCGTGGAGCCGACGCGTCGGCTCGTGACCATCGCGATCTGGCTCTTGGCTCTCGTGATGGGCGCGCCGTACCTGCCCGGCAGCCACTCGCGGGCCTTCCAGGGCATCGGCCTCGCCGTGGGCGTTCTCGTGTCGCTCGGGTCCGGCAGCGCCGCGGGCAACCTGCTCGCTGGGCTGGTGCTCATGTACGCGCGGGTCTTTCGTCCAGGCGATCGCATCAAAATCGGCGAGACCGTCGGCGACGTGGTCGCCCTCGGAGCCTTTACGACGCGCCTACGGACCATCAAGGACGAGGAGATCGTGATCCCCAACTCCATCGTCCAGCAGAGCGCGGTCACGAACTTCTCGCGCTACGCCCGCGAGGCCGGCGTGCAGATCTCGACGCGGATCACCATCGGCTACGAGACGCCTTGGCGAAAGGTCCACGAGCTCTTGCTTCGCGCTGCTCGGTCGACAGACGGCATCGAGACCACGCCGGCGCCCTACGTGCTGCAGCGCGCCCTCGGCGACTTTTACGTGACCTACGAGATCTGCGCGTTCTCGAAGAACAGCCGCGAGCTTCACCTCGTGGAGGCGCGCCTCTGCCAGGCGATCCAAGACTCGTTCTTCGCCGAGGGCGTGGAGATCTGCTCGCCGCACTACACGAGCCTGCGCGACGGCAGCCGCGCGGCGATTCCGCCGCAAGCGCACGCGTCGCCCGAGGGGTCGGTCGCGCCGCGTCGCCCCGGCTCGCCCTCGCCGACCTCAGCGGCGACCTCATCGGCGACCTGAGCGCCGAGCTGACCGCCGACCTGACCTATGTCGAAGCACTACGACGTCGCCGTGTTGGGAGGAGGGGTCGCGGCCCTTGCGGCGGCGGCGCTCTTGGCGCGCCGCTCGTGGCGCGTCGTCGTGGTGGGGAACGGTCACCGGCCCTGGCGCTACGGCTACGACGGGCTCTCGCTGGGGCGGCGACCGTTTTCCTTGCTCGCCGGCGGCTCGCCGGTGCTCTCGCGGATCCTGTCGGAGATCGCCCAGAGTCAGACGTTTCAACGGCGCGCGCGCGCTTTGCCCAGCGTGCAAGTCTTGACGCCCGAGCTGCGGATGGATCTCCCCACCGATCCGGCGGAGCTCTCGCGCGAGATTGAGCGTGAGTTTCCCGCGGCGCGGCGCATCGCGCTCGAGGTGGCCGCTGAGATCACGCGAACGCAAGCGGCCGGCGACGCGGCGTTTCGCGAAGACGCCGTCTGGCCGCCGGGCGGCTTTTGGGAGCGCCGCGAGACCGCGCGCTTCGTGGCGAGCCTGTCCCAAGAGGGCGGCGCCGAGGCGCTCGTCGCCGAGCTGCCCAAAGATCACGCGCTCCGGCGCATCCTCGAGGCGCCGCCTCGCTTCGCGAGCCATCGAGCCACGAGCGGCGCGCTCTCGCCGTTCGCGTTCGCGCGGCTCTTCGGCGCGTGGACGCGCGAGCTCGTGGAGCTTCCGAACGGCGAAGACGAGGCGCTGGAGCTGTTTCGCGATCGCGTCCGCGCTCACGGTGGCGAGCTGCTCTTGCAGGAGCAGGTGTCCAAGGTCGTCACGAAGGGCAGCCGCGTCGCGGGCGTCGAGCTCATCGGCGGCGGCACCTTCGGTGTGCAGTTCGTCGTCGGCGAATCGACCTCGGCCGACCTCCTCAGCCTCGCGCCCGACTGCGAGCCGTCGCGTCGCGCCCTCGATGCGATGCCGCGCGTCACGGCGACGGAGCATCGCTTCGTCTTGTCGCTCCTGGTCCGAAAGGAGGCGCTGCCGGCGCCGCTCGGACGCGAGGCCTTCGTGCTGCCGGCGCCGCCCGACGCGCCGCTTCACCTGCAGCGCTTCGACGACGACGACACCTCACTGCTCGTCGTCGAGACGCTCGTGAGCAAGCCGTGGCCTGCCGACGTCATGCGTGAGCGGCTCCTCGCGGTCCTCGAGGACCACTTGCCGTTTTTGACGCGGCACTTGCTCGTCGTCGATTCGGTGCACGACGGCCGACCGCTGTGGGACTTTCGCGGCGGCACCCGCAAGGACGTGGAGCGCGTGCTCCTTCGCAACAGCGGCGGCGTGTCGTCGGCCGAGCCCATGGCGCCGCTCTACGACGTGAGTCCATCACGGCTCCTCGATCTCGCGGGCGACGACGTGCGCGTGCCCGTTGGCAACGCGTTCGTCGTGGGCGCGAGCGTGCTCCCTGCGCTCGGGCAAGAGGGCGAGCTCTTGTCGGCGTGGAGCGTGGCGCGAATCATCACCCGCACCGACCGTCGCAAGGAGAAGATGCGGCGCGAGATGTGGAGCAAGATCGAGCTTCGATGAAGCGGACGTGGAACAAGCTCGCGGAGCCGCGCCAGGCCGCGCGGCTGCTCGGCGCGCGCCCCCTCGCGCTAACGTTGCTGCTCGGGCTCCCTGTCGCGCTCGGCGGTTGCCCATCGCGCGATCGGGAAGAGGCAGACCTCTTGTCGCGCGCCGTGGAGCAATTGCGCGCGGCGCCGAACGAGAAGAAGGGCGAGCTCTTGCCGCTCTTGGTCTCGGTGCCGTGTGGCGCGAAGGCGACGTGCGACGCGAAGGCCCAGTGCCTCGAGTTTGCGGAGAAGACGGCTGCCGCGATGGAGCGCAAGGCCGAGGCGGAGCGCGGCCTCGCCGACGTGAAGGCCGGCCGCGTCGACAAAGAGAGCGCCGCGGCGGGAGCGCTGTTCGGAAAGCTCGACGAGAGCTTGAGGCTCTTGCGCGAGGGGCAAGACGCGCTCGGGAAATGCGACGACGCGCTGGTTCGCCTTCGTCGCGCGGCTCGGTAGGGCGTCGCGCCTGAGTTCGAGCGCTAGCGCCTCAGGGCAGGGCGGTGGGCCGTCAGTCGTCTTTCTCTTTCGTGAGGATCTCCTCGAGATCCGCCAGATCGAGCCGCGAGGCGCGGAGCTTTTGGAACGCGCTCTCGATGACCTCGCTCACAGTGGTCTTCTCCGCGCGCGGCGAGCGGCGCAGATCACCAAGGGCCTTCTCGAGATCCGTTTCGGCGGCAGCGATGGCGTCCTTGGCGGACTCAATCTTCGTCAGAATCCCCTGTTTCTTCATCTTCGTCTCCATCGGGTTCGTACTGACGCCAGTCGTGCTTGGCCCGCTGGTACGCGAGGCTCGACGCGAATTGTACCTCCTCGACCGAGATCCCCTCGAATCCCTTCCGCGAAAGCTCCGCTTCGAAATACGCGCGGATGCGAGCGCGGGCCTCGGGCATCGTGCCGGGCCAGCCGCCCGCGATTGGACGACCTTCGCGGCGCACCGCGTCGCAGACGCCGCGGGCCCAGGTGGCGCCCGTGAGGAGCGCGCCGTCTCGCAAGAGTGCGCGGCGCGCTTCGGCCGCGGTCAAGCGGACTCCGGGCGCGTGGGCCCGAAGGCGCAGGACGGGGCGGGGCGCAGAGCCGGGCGGGGAAGGGGAGAGCCACGCGCCGCGGAGGCGCTTGGCGGGTGATGAGAGGAGAGGGCACGCATGGTGGCTCCGACCGGTTTGGCCGGGACCGACCACGGCGAAAAGGTTCATGATGCATAGCACCCCTTGGCCGGCCGCGTGGGACGGACCGCGCCCCGCGGGGCCGGGGATGCGGGCCAGGGCCGCGCCCGCGCGCCGCCGGTCCGGACCGCGGCCAAGGGCCCGCGGCTCCAGGGAAATTGGCCGACAATTAGCATGCTAATTTGTCGACCCGCGGGCCCGCCCGCCCCGGCCCGGCCGCCGCCCGGCCGCCCCCGTCCGGCCGCATGCCCCCGCCGTGCTACCCGCCCGCCACCGCCCGTCGCGGCCCAAAATTCGTCGTCTTGGAGGGCGGCGACGTACGATCGACCCTGCATGCGAATCCTTTCGTCTCTCGGTTGGTCGTCTCTCGGTCTGCGTCCCCCGTCGCGCCTCACGCGTTCGTCCTTGGCGCTCCTGGCCTTTGCGGCGGCCTCCGTCGCCTGGTCAGGCGATGCGAGCGCGCAAACGAAGAAGTCCGGGAAACCGGAGCTGACGGACAACCGAGGCAACGCCTTGGGCCGCCTCGTCATGCTCCACGATCTCGAGGCCTCGAGGCAGATTCAGGTCGGGCGCGCCCGGCTGAAGCAAGGCGATTGCAAGGGTGCCCTCGATGCCTTCGACGCTTCGCTCAAGGGGTCGAACGATCCCACGGTGAGGCGCGATCGAGGCCTGTGCCACGAGAAGCTTGGGCATCCCATACCGGCCATCGAGGACTACCGCGTCTACCTCACGGCCTTGCCCGATGCGCAAGACGCGCCCGACATCCGCGATCGCCTGGAGCGGTTGCGGGGCGATCCCGCCGCCGACGAGAAGCCCGAGATCGTCGAAGATCCGACGCTCAAGAAGGGCGGCGCGAGGGCGAGCTTCAGCGTCAAGGCCAACAGCGACGGCGTGAGCGCCGGTGGCGACACGAGCGGCGGCGGGCCGGGCGTCGACGTGGCGCCGTCGAAGGAGATGAACGGGCACGATGCCGCGCGCGTCCTCGATCGGCGCGAGAAGCTCGAGGCGCGCCAGCTCGAGTCGAACGGCTCCGCGCTCCGCAAGGGGACCGGGCCGGTCTTGGGCGTCGCCGTCGGACCTCGCTTCTGGGCCTTCGAGAACAGCAATCGCGGCGTCGACCCCGGCTACATGGTGGCGGGAACGATTCGCTACTCGACGGGCCCGTCGATGACCGTTCACGGTGACGTGGGCTACACGTCGATTCAAGGGCAGGGGACCGCGTCGACCTTCGGCGGCTTGTCACTCCTCGGCGGTCTCGAGTGGCGCATCGCCCTCGACCCGTATGTGACGGACGCGCTCGTCGCCGGGGTCGGGCTCGCCTACGAGCGCTACAAGGTCGACTCGGCGGGCCTCGTGTTCTCGCTCTTCATGCCGCGCGGTCGCTTCGGCTACCGGCACGTCTTCGGTCCGTCCTTCGCGCTCGAAGCGACGGCCGACGTCGGCATGGGCTTCGGGAGCATCGTCGATCGCGACGCGAGCAGCTTCACGGTCGTGGCCTTCGGGCCCAACGTGGGCGCCGTGGCCGCGTTTTAGAAGCGGAGGGCGGGCGACTCGGGCGCGAAGGCGCGAAGGCGCGGGCGGGCCGCCGCGCGAACGTGCCGGATAGTGCGCCGCGAAGGGGCACGCGGGCGCTCGTCGCGAAGATGGTGAGTCGCGATCATTGTGTCGTGACGCATCCATGTTTGGAGTTGGGCGCCCTCAGGCCAGCCCGTTGCGGATCGCAACGATTTCCGGGCCTTTGCGAAAATCGCCCGTTGCCGTGAGCCGTTGTTGTCATTCGGAGTCACCCGGATAGCGTGGCAGTCATGGCCCTTGAGAGCGCCGCCGCGTCCGGGGCGCAGGCGCCCCTGACCCTCGACGAGGCGTTCCGTGAGCACGGGCGTTTCGTCGCCGGGGTGGCGTATCGCGTTCTTGGGCGAGACTCCGATGTGGACGACGTCGTGCAAGACGTCTTTCTCGACGCGATGCGCGGCCTGCAGCAGCTTCGCGACGCGCAGGCCATTCGCGGGTGGCTCCGCGTGGTAGCCATCCGAAAATGCAAACGCCGTCTGTCAGTTCGACGCCTCAAGGGCGTATTGGGCTTCGATGACGCCCCCAGCTACGCGGAGGTCGCGTCGCCCGACGCGAGTCCCGAGCAGCGAGCGTTGCTCACGCGCGTGTACGCGGCGCTTGACCGAATTCCCGCGGAGGAACGCGTCGCGTGGATTGTTCGTCATATCGAGGAGGAGAAGCTCGAGGATGTCGCGCGTCTGTGCGGCTGCTCACTCGCAACGGCCAAGCGTCGCATCGCCGCTGCCGAGGCTAAACTCCGGGAGATGTTTTCCCAATGAATGAGCTCGAAGATCAGGTGCGCGGGGTACGGGTCTCCCCGCCTTGGGACGATGCGCGCGACCAGCGCGTGGCGCTTGGGCTTCGGCGGCGGAAGCGCCGGCGCGACCAGGCTCGACGCGTCGCCATCGTTGCGTCACTTGCCGTCGTGTTGCTCGTTGGGACGCTCGCGGGCACGGGTGGTCTCGCGAACGCAGCGGCGGCCGTGCGTCGCTGGGTCGCGAACGTCGTCGCCGCTCCGACCGCAGTCGAGACGGTCTCGTCTGCACCCGCCTTGCCCGCGCTGCGATCCAATGAACGCGTCGCGCGCGCGCCCGTAACCGTCGAGCCGTTCGGACAGGCGACGTCGGATGCAGGCCTTGCGGAGCAAGGAAAGGGCGGCGAGACGCTCGCACCGAGCGCGGAGCGCGTCGCGCAGAAGGTCCCTGAGAAGAAGTCGGCGGCTTCGACGACCGATTGGCGCACGTTCGCGCACGCACGGGACTTTGTCCGCGCGTATGAGGCCCTCCGTGTCGATCACCGGGACGTGAAGGACGAGGCGCAAGATCTCCTCCTCGCGTCCGACGTTGCGAGGCTGAGCAACCATCCCGAGGAGGCGCTCGCTCCGCTTCGCCGCATCGTGCGCGAGCACCGCTCCGACTCACGAGCTCAGCTCGCCGCGTTCACCCTCGGTCGCGTCCTGCTTCAAGACTTGAAGCGGCCCGCGGAGGCCGCCGAAGCTTTCGCGGAAGCGCGTGCCCTCGACAAGAACGGATCCATGTCGGAAGACGCCCTTGCTCGCGAAGTGGAGGCCGCGTCGTTGGCCGGCGATGCCATGCGCGCGCGTGCGCGGGCTGAGGAATACGTCGCGACCTACCCCGCGGGACTCCGTCTCGACAGCGTGAGGCGCTTCGGGGGCCTTCGGTGAACGGGCGGGGGGCCCGTTGGTCTGCGGCCGGGGTGCTTGCGGCGAGTCATGTTCTCGTCGCGAACGAAGCACCTGCGCAAGACGCTGCGTCGCCGCGCGTCGCGCTCGCGACGGAGGCCTGCGTCGGCACCGACGGTGCTCCCTTCGCCGCAGCGGCGGAGACCGCGAAGCTGCTCGCATTGGAGCTGCGTGCCGTTGTGGTGGCCGCCCAGGATGACGTCACGCTTGTCCGTGTAGCATGCACGCCGCCGCTAACGTTGCTCCAGGTCGACGACCCTCTTACGCGCAAGACGCTGCTCCGGAAAGTGGACCTGTCCGCATTTCCGGCCACGGCTCGCGCGCGGGCGTTGGCGCTCGCGGCCGCCGAGCTCGTGGCCGCCAGTTGGGCCGAGGCGGCTATCAATCCGGAGCCCAAGGTCGAGCCGGCGGGGCCCCCGCCGCCGAAGGTCGAGCGCGAGACTGTCGCCGCTCGTGTCCCCGTGGTCGCGACCGTGGTGGCGCCTGCCAACACGCTCGGCACCCCACGCAAGCGTCACGCGCTCAGCGTTGCCGCTGCGGGCAAGAGCGTGGTGGGCGAGATCAACCAGTTCGGAGGAACGTTGCGCTATGCCGGTGACCTAACCGAGCGTCGGCTAGGGCTCGGTGTGTCGCTCGACCTAAGCGCGGTTCAAGGGCGCACGAGAGTCGAACTCGGCGGCGTCGCTGCCAGCGTGGTGGACGTGGCGGGTGGTCTTCACGGATTCGCGCTCGTTGGCGACAGGTGGAAGGTGCGCGGGGGAGTTGGCCTGCGCGTCGGGAGTGCGCGCCTCGAGGGGATTCCGTCGACCGTGGGAGGCGCGGCGGCCGACTCGGTGGCGTCGGTCTTCTCGGCGCCCCACGGCGCGCTCGGCCTCCTGTTTCAGACGGAGTCGGCGCTCTTCGTGGAAGGCGGCGTCGAGGGTGGGATCATCCTCTCGGGACCGGTCGGACGCGTCGTCGCGCCTGGGCGTGTCGACACGGTCGCCTTCGCGGGCGTCTACGTGGCGCCTACGCTGGGCGCAGGAGCCGCATTTTGAACGCCAAACCGGTCGTCTCGTCGGCTCTCGCCGCCTCGTGGTTGCTTGCGTACGCCTGCGCGGGTCCGGAGGTGGACATCCTCTCCCTGCGTGACGACAGTCGCGACGCCGCGAGCCAGGCGGAGACCGCCGAAGCGGCGTCGCCGGAGGCCAGCGTCTCGCACGAGGCTGCCGTCGACGCATCCGTTGCGGATGGAGCGTCTGATGCGCCGGTGGATGCGTGCGCGAACAAGGATCTAGCCAGCGACCCGGCTCATTGCGGCGCGTGTTTTCGGAGCTGCCTCGGAGGAGCTTGCACCAACGGAGCGTGCAGCGCGGTCTTGGTCGCCACGGCAACTTCGCCTGCCGGCGTCGCCGTCGATTCGCAGCGCGTCTACTTTGCAGAGGCCACGACTAGCGGCGCTGTCTATTCGGTTCGCAAGGATGGTGGCGACAAGCGTCAGCTCGTGGCTGGTCTTGCCTCGCCGCAGCGCCTAGCCGTCGACGACTCGTACGTCTTCTATACGACCGTTGGCGTGCCCGGCATTGTCGGCAGGGTCGACAAAGACGGCGCCAACGCGCTGGTTCTGACAAGGACGAACGCGAGCCCCGGAAGCCTCCTCCGCGACGGCACCGACGTTCTCTTTGTCGACCTCTACTCGGCGACGATCCGCAAGGTGCCCGTCCTGGGCCTTTCCGATGCAGGGCTCGCACCCGCGCTCGCCAGTGCTGGCAACTACCCGTGGGGTATCTCCACGGCCGGCGGGGAGGTTGTGTGGAGCGCCCGGGGGACCTTGGTCACGGGTGACGCGGGCCCGCCCGGCTTCACGGCTGCCGATGGCGTTCTTTACGGCGCGCCCAAGGACGGCTCCGGCAGTCGCCGCACGATCGTGGCCGACCAAAGAGAGCCGCTCGGGGTCGCCGCGGACGCCTCGGGCATCTACTGGGTGACGGGCGTCGGCGGAGAAGTCATCAAGCTGGCTGCCGGCGCTGCGACACCCGCGCCGCTGGTGTCGAACCAACCGTCTCCCTGGGGCATCGCGCTCGACGCGACCCATGTGTACTTTACCTGTTTCGGCGGCGCCGCCGGAAAGGGCATCGTCGCGCGAGTCCGGAAGGATGGCACCTCGACAACGGCGGAGGTCCTCGTCTCGGAGTTGGCGTTCCCGTCCACCCTCGCGCTCGACGAGGACGCTGTGTACTGGACCAACACCCATGGCGGTTCGGTTATGAAGGTCGCGAAGTAGTCCACCGCCATCGACAATCGTGCGCGTCGGTGAGCCGATCGGGTTCGATGCAAGCACTCCATGTCGTCTTCGGTCGCGCGAGCGGCCGGACGGCAGGCTGAGACCTCGCAGGCCGCTCCCGGACCCAGCGAGCAACCACGTGCGTCAAAGTCAGACACACGAAATTGGCACTGAAGATCAACGGATTGCCGCGTGCGGGAATGTGCCCGCCTCGGTAACGTGATGGTGACTGGCGTTTTGTCCCTGGCGGGATAGAACCGGTGGCTGTTCACGCGCTCGCTCGCAGGGCGCGCGGACGTGCGTTCCCAGAACGCGGAGGGGTCGATGCGCATCCAGGTCTTGAACGGAGTTTTGCCGGTTCTTGCTCTCGTCGGCCTCGGCGCCGCCGCGGGCTGCGGCTCGAACGAGTCGTCCACCGACAGCGCGCAAGCCTTCTCGAAGAAGGCGCCTGTCGCTCACGACGACGATGAGTGCGACGACAAGGACGATCAGTGGCCGCACGACTGGGAGAAGCCCGGCAACGGTCCGAAGAAGAAGTGCAAGGACGCGGGCTCGCCCCCGCCCCCGCCCCCGAGCGAGTGTGACGCCAGCGTCCCGCCGCCTCCGCCGCCAGGACCCGACGCGGGCACGCCTCCGCCTCCGCCTTGCGGGTTCACGCCGTACAACGACGGGCTCGTTGGCGGCCAGATCGCTGACGTCGCCTACGATCCCCGCGCGCCCGGCGTCGCGTGGGCCGCAGCGGGACCGCGATTGTTCAAGAGCACCGACTCGGGCGCGACGTGGTCGATGGTCTGGGAAGGGACCTTCGGCTTCCGCAAACTCTCGCTGCCCGTGGGCGACCCGAAGGTCCTGATGGCGGCGACGAGCAGCGGCGTCGCGAAGTCGACCGATGGTGGCGTCACCTGGAACGTGATCTCACTCGACGGCCTATCCATCTCG